>CAMLQS010000126.1 GCA_946482165.1 uncultured Verrucomicrobiota bacterium
GCCCCGGGGCGGGGGGCGGGCGGGGCGGGGGGGGTCGCGCCTCGCGAGGTGGAAAAGCGCCTCGCCGAGAATGGACTCCCTCGCGTGGGGATCGGCGGTGGCGGCGCGCACGGCCTCGACCGTTTCCCGGCAAAGGCAGGGAATGCAGTCGAGCGAAGCGTGGTCGGGCGCATTTTCGTTCATGACGTTCAAGCGTCGCGCAGGCGGCCGGATTGAAAATCGGCGAGGGCTTGCGCCACCGTCACGTGGCCGGAGGTGAAGACGCAGACGTGGGCGTCGAAGAGCACGCGAAGGGCCTGTTCTCCGAAGGCCCCGGCGATGATCGCTCCCACGCGGCGGCGGCGAAGGAGCCGGGCGGCGGCGATGCCCGAGTCGGGGTCGGGAATCGGCTCCAGGCGGTGGGGGAGGTGCTCAAAGCGCTCGGAACGGATGTCGTAGACGACAAACCAAGGCGCGTGGCCGAAGCGCGCGGCGACCAGTCCGGTGGGACAGGGGGCGAGGCTGGCGACGGCGATTCGCATGGCGAAGTTATGAGCATATGACCAAAACAGGCCGTCGGGGCAAGTCCGATCGTTGGCGCTGCGGACTTGCCGGGGCGGGGGCGGGCGGACCTTAGTGCCGTCGTGCCACGCCCTCCTTGTCCTCGCCACATCGCCCGCGACGTGCCGGGCGCCTATTTCAAGCCCGCGGGCATTCCGCTTTACGAGTTGGAGGAGGTGGTGTTGGCCGCCGACGAGTTGGAGGCGGTGCGGCTGGCGGACTGCGAAGAGCTTTACCGGGTGGAGGCGGCGGCGAGGATGAAGGTCTCGCGGCCGACCTTCGACCGTATCCTGCGGCGGGCGCGCGGGAAGATCGCGTGCGCGTTGACGAAGGGGCGGGCGTTGCGGATCGAGGGCAGCCCGGCCGGGCGCAAGGTCGCGAAGGCGGCGGGGAAGACGTCGGCCTGACAAGGGCGCGGGTCGCGCGTGCGACCGTGCGCGGCGCCGGGCGGCGAAACGCGCGCGCCGCCTCGCCTCGCTGCTCCGCCTTCGGGCGCATGGGTGTGGCTAGGCCGGTTTCCCCGCTTGCGTGTCGGCTCGCCGCCCGATGCCGGGCCGGCCGTCGACGCGCTATGTTCGGGCACTATGTGCACCATCGAATCCGACATGCTGGGCTATGAAGAACGCGGAACCGTGGGCGGCGGAAGTGGCGCGCCCTCGAAAAACTCGCGACGCGAGTGGACGCCTCCAGACCCGGAAGCGACGCGAAAACTATCCGCACTGATCAAAGACATCGGCGTGGCCATGTTGACGACCGTGGCTCCCGACGGCGGTTTGCGCAGCCGGCCGATGGCCGCCCAAGGCGGAGGCTTCGAGAACGGCGAAGTCTGGTTTTTCACCGCCGACAACTCCGGCAAGGTGTCGGAGATCGAGTCGGAGCATGAGGTGAACCTCGCCTATGCGGAGCCCAGGGACCAGCGCTACGTCTCGCTCTCCGGGCGCGCGCGCGTGATTCGCGACGCGGAGCGGGCCCGCCGGCTCTGGACGCCCGAACTCAAGGCGTGGTTCCCGGGCGGCCCGGAGGACAGGCATCTGGCGCTGCTGCGCGTGCGGGTTCATTCCGCGGAATACTGGGACGCGCCGAGCGGCAAGATGGCGAGTTTGCTCGCCTACGCCAAATCGAAGCTGACCGGCGAAAGCCCGGGCGAAGCGGGCGAGCACGAGAAGGTGCTCGTCGCGCATTAGCGCGCTTCCGCCGCCGCCGAGAAGAGACGTCCTTCCCGCCCGGCCCGCTCAGGCAACCCTAGCCGAGCAGCGCCGTCAGATCGGCGGCGATACGGCGCGCGTCGCTTTCGTCGACGCCGGAGTGCAGAGGCAGGCAAAGCACGCGGCGGTAGAACTCCTCGGCGGCGGGGAACGGGCCGCAGTCCGCGAAGCGAGCGAAGTAGTGTCCCGGCGGATACTGAAGCGCCGATTCGTAGCCCAGCGCGGCGAGCCGTTTCCGCGCGGCGTCGCGGAGGGCCGCGGTGGGGAGCAGGAGCGGTTGGAGATGGGGCGCGTCGTCGGGGCCGTTCGCCAGCAGGGTCGCCCCGGGCACCGCGCCCAGTTCCTCGCGATAGCGGGCCGCGAGGGCCTGGCGCCGCGAGCGCAGGCCCTCGCGGAAACGGCGCAGCTGCACCCGCCCGATGGCGGCGTTGAAGTTGGGCAGGTGGTAGCGCCACCCGGGGCCGTCGACGTCCGTCTCGGGGCGTTCGGGGTCGCCGCCGGCCGGGCGGGGGCGCAGCCCGAGCCTGCGCATGGCGCGGAGGCGCCCGGCTTCGGCGGCCGAGCCGACGACGACCGCGCCGCCTTCCCCGCAGGTGATGTTTTTGATGGGATCGAAACTGAAACAGACGACGTCGCCGCGGGAGCCGACCAAGGCGCCTTCCGCCACCGTGCCGAATGCGTGCGCGGCGTCCTCGACCACGCGGAGGCCTCGGTTTTCGGCCCATCGATGGATTTCGCCGAGGGGGCCGGCGTGCCCCGCGTAATGCACCGGCATGATGGCGCGCGTGCGCGGGCCGACACGGCGGGCGGCGTCCTCGAGGTCGACGAGGCCGTCTTCCAACCTCACGTCGCAGAGCACCGGTCGAAGACCCGCCGCGCAGACCGCCTGGAAGGAGGCGACAAACGTGATCGCGGGAACAAGCACTTCCGAGCCGGGGGGCAGGGCGCATGCTTCCAAGGCAAGATGGAGCGCGCTCGAGCCCGAGCTGACGGCGACCACGTGGCGCCCGCCATTCAGGCCCAGGTAGTCCGCCAAGTCGGCCTCGAAGGCGGCGGTCACCGCGCCCATGCCGAGGTAGCCGCCGGCGAAGACCTCGGCGACGGCGGCCAGTTCGTCGGGGCCGAGATCGGGGGCGGAGACATTTTTGGAGGACGAGGAAGCGGAGGGCATGCGAAGTTTGTTTGGGCTGCGGGCGAGGGCGGCGTGGGAGTCCGCCTTAGCCGGAGGCGCGCCGGCCAATGACATAGTTGCGGAACGGGAGAGGCATCACTCCGGCGTCGTCCACGGTTCGGCTGGAGGCATCGGGCTCCATGACGCAATCGTAGGCGATGCGAACCCGGTGGCCCACGCGCGCACCGCCGCGGACGACGGCCTTGGCGCCGACGAGGACGTCGTCTCCCAAAATCGGGAAGGCGCGCGCATCGGTTCCGGGCGCCTCGTCGGATTCCCGGCCGGGCCCGATCCAGGCTCCGGCATATACGCGCAGCCGAGCTCCGGCCACGACCGCGATATGAACACAGGCCGGGTGCGGAACATAGAGCCCGGGGCCGATGCGGCTGGCGGGCGCGAGATGGGCGCGAAAGAGGACGAGGTTGAGCCAGGAGGGCAGTTGCGCGAGCGCGCGGCCCAGGGGCCCGCGCGCGTGCAGTCCGTGGGCGAGCCGGAAGAGCGCGGCGCAGGACCCGCTGGGGGTGAGCAAGGCGCTGAGTCGTTCGCGCGCGCGACCCCGCCGGGTCTTGTGGGCGCTGGCGTGCGCGGCGAAGGCGTCGAGATCGGCGGCGAGGTGCCGGGCGAGTTCGAGCCAGGAGAGGCGGGCGTCGGCGTTCATCTCGCTGCGGGGTCTCGTTCTCCGGAGCCGGAGGAACGCACGCGAGCCTCGCGCGGCCATACCTGCGTGTCGGCGGGAAGGTCCTGCACCACGGTGCAGTTCGGGCCGATCCAGGTTCGATCGCCGACGCGCTGCGGCCCGAGGATCATGGCGCCGACGCAGAGATGCACGTCATCGCCGAGCCAGGCGAGGCCGGGCCCGGCGCCGATATCCCGTTCTTCCAGGCCGCCGCCAAAGCCTCCGCGTCCCTCGATGGTCAAATTGCGTCCGGCGCGTCCGCCGACCATCACGCCGGGAGGGAAGGCGATGACGAGGCCGGGGCCGAGGCGGGCGACGGGTGCGAGGTCCGCTCCGGTGAGCGAGTAGTTGATCTGCCAAAAAAGGCGGGCGACGAGACGCCAGCCGCGTTCCCATGCCGCGGCGGACAGGCGATAGAGCACCACGCAGGCGTAGGAGGGGGTGAGCGCCTGCGCCCACGGCCGCGGCCTGCCAGGCTCCCGGTAGGCCGCGAGACGACGCAAATCCACGGCGAGAGACCTGCGAAGACCGCATTCCTTTGGACGGGCGGAATTTTGGCCATGGTGGTTAAGAGGCATTCGATAAAAAGGTAAACTTTCGTTCGTCCTGAAATAAATCGCTGGTTTCGGCAGGGAATATGCACAAGCACCTGAGGGTAATTCCCCGCATAGGGAAGCTTTTCACCCTAATTTAAAACTCTATCGCAAGATGCCAGCGCTGAGCACGCCTCTGATTTCTGTCGTCCTGAACGGATGCGATAGCGAACGGTATTTGCCGGAGACGCTGCAGGCCCTTTTGGCGCAGAAATTTAAGGATTGGGAGCTCGTGTTCTGGGACAGCGCGTCGAAAGACGGCACCTTGGCGCAGGTGCGGGCGTGCGCGGATGAGCGATTCCGGATCATCGAAAACGATACGCGTCCGCTCTTGGGCGAGGCCCGGGATCGGGCGGTTCGGGAAACGCGTGGCGAGTGGGTGGCGTTTTTGGACCATGACGACCTTTGGTCGCCGGATAAGCTGGCGCGGCAGGTGGCTTTGTTGCGCGGCGCACCGGACGCCGGGCGAGTCGGCATGATCTATGGCCGGGCGACGACGTTTTCGGCGGACGGCGGACATGGCGAGGCGGCGCCGATTTACTCCGGGCGTGCTTTGCCGGAAGGTCGCCTAACGGTGCCGCTGCTGCGCCATGGCTGCTTCCCGACGATGAGCTCGGTGTTGGTGCGCCGGAGCGCCTATCTTTCGGTGGGCGGCATTCCCCACGATCTTCGTTTCGCGGAGGACTATCATCTGTATCTCGCGTTGGCGGAGGAGTGGACGGCGCTGTGCGATCAGGAGGCGCATTGCCGCTACCGTCTGCATGGCCGGAGCGCCACCGCGACGATGCGGGCGGTATCCTATCGCGAAACGCTTTCTCTGCTTGATCGATGGGGACCGGGGCGGCTGCCCGCGCGAGAGCTGGCCAAGCGGAGGCGGGTCTATGAAACCTTGCTCGGGGTGGACGACATGGTGGAGCGGCACGAGGTGGCGCGCGGGCTGGCCCATGTGTGGAAACGCGGGTCCTGGACTTATTTCTTCGGCGGTGCGTTGAGGCGTTTTTTCCGAGCGCGCCTGCTGGGGCGGCGTCACGCGAGTTGAACCACGTTTGCGAGCATCGTTTCTCCTATGATCACCAATCGTCTGAAAGGCGTCACCAACATCACGGTCGCCGTCATGATCGGAGCGAACTGCGGGCTGTTTTTCCTGGTGCTTTGGGGAATGGAACGGACCGGTGTCTCCCTCGGGACGCTTTCCCCGCTCTACGTCTTCGCGGTGCTGGCCGGGTTTTTCTACGCGTCGCGGCGCATTTATGCGCAGCAGGACCAGATATTGCGTCTGAACGGTCCGTCCGCCTTCGCGCTGGCGATGCGCGTGGGGATGGGCTTCGTGGCGGGGGCGATGTTGATTTATGTGGTGCGGGAAGATGTGACCGCGAGCCGCGTGCTGATCGGCGTGATCGCTCTGGCGCTGGTGGCGATCGACACCGTTTTTTTCGCGGTGCTGCCCGGTTTGCTCGCCCGCAGCCAGTTTCCCGATCGCCGAAGCGATCGGGCGGTGCTGGTCGGGGAGGGAGAAGTGCCGGGGCCTCTGCTGCACTACGCCGATTATTGCGACGATCTGGGGGTGCGTTTCGTCGGTTACTATTCGAGCCGTCCCAATCCGGACTTGCATCTGCCCTACCTGGGAAATCTGGAGGACTTCATTCGTCCCGGCGGGGATGAGGCGCAGGCGGAGCGGGTGATGTTGTATGGGGTGGCGCGCGAGCATCCGGAGATGCTGGCCGTGATGGAGCACTGCCGGCGCGCGGGCCTGCGGATGTATGCCTATTCCAATCTGGCCAACCTCTTCGACGAGCCGGTGCGGGTGACGGCGTGCGGTCCGGTGCATTTCTTCACGTTTTTGGACGAGCCGCTCGAAGATCCCATCAATCGCCTGATGAAGCGCGCCCTGGATCTGGCTTTGGCGGCGCCGGCCTCGCTGTTCGTGCTGCTGCCTTTTTCGCTGCTGGTGTATTTGCGCCAGAGGAAAGAGGCGCCGGGGCCGCTTTTCTACCGTCAGCTCCGCTACGGCGAGAGCCGGCGGCCTTTCACGATCTACAAATTCCGTTCCATGCGCGTGGACAACGCGGGGCTCGAGGAGCAGGCGCGCCAGGCGACGCAGGGCGACCCGCGCGTGTATCCGTTCGGCCGGTTCCTTCGGCGCAGCAGCCTCGACGAGTTGCCGCAGTTGCTCAACGTGCTGAAGGGCGAGATGAGCCTGGTGGGGCCGCGTCCCCTGCCGCTCAAGCTCGACGAGGCGGTGGAGCAGCACTGCCGCGCCTACCGCCGCCGTCTGTTTGTGAAGCCGGGCATCACCGGCTACGCGCAGATCCACGGGCTGCGCGGCGAATTCACGGACGCCGACCAGATGCGCGAGCGCCTGGCGAAGGACCTGCACTTCATCCAGCACTGGTCGCTCAATCTCGAGATCAAGATCCTGCTCAACACGGTCTGGCAGATTTTCAATCCGCCGAAGAGCGCCTACTAATTTTCTTCAACCGACATGTCGATCGACACGAGCGCTCCCGCGCCTGCCGTCCCGCGCCGCCTCAAGGTCGCCATCATTGGCGACCGCGGCATTCCCGCCCGCTACAGCGGCTTTAGCACCCTCGTGGAGGAAATCTCCACGCGACTCGTCGCCGAGCACGGCTTCGACGTCACGGTCTACGCCCGCCGTCCCTACTACGACACGCATCCGCCCGAGCATAGGGGCGTGCGCATCGTGTGGCTGCCGTCGCCGGGCGGAAAGAGCTTGGAGAGCATCCTGCACAGCAACCTCTCCATCGCGCACGCGGCCTTCCTGCGCCGCTACGATCTGGTGTTCGTGGTCGATCCGGGCAACGGCCCCTTTTGCCTGCCGCTCAAGCTCGTGCGCACGCCGGTGCTTTACCATACGGACGGCCTCGGCTGGAAACGCACGAAGTGGAGCCCGATGCAGCGTCGCTACTACAAATGGGCCGAGCGGGTGACGGCCGCGCTTGCCGACTGGATGGTGACGGATTCGGACGCGATGGTGGACTACTACCGTCGCGAATACGGCGCGGAGAATTCCTTCATACCCTACGGATCGATCGTGGGCGGCGCACCGGTGGATTCCGCGCCGGCCGAGCTCGGCCTCGAGCCGGGCGGCTATCATCTCGTCTGTGCGCGTCTCGAGCCGGAAAACAACACCGACCTGATCGTCGACGAGTTTCTCCGTTCGAAGGCGCGCCTGCCCCTGGTGGTCGTGGGCGGCGTGCCCTACAAGTCCGCCTACGCCGACGCGCTCAAGGCCAAGGCCTGTTCCCGGCTCATTTTCGTCGGCTCGGTTTTCGACTCCGGCCGCTTCAACGGGCTCATGCGCCATTGCCGCGTTTATCTGCACGGGCACGAAGTCGGCGGGACCAATCCCAGCCTGTTGCGCGCGATGGGCGCGGGCGCCTTCTGCCTGCCGCTGGATGCTCCCTTCAATCTCGAGGTGGTCGGCGAGGGAGAACCTTCCTTCTCCCGCACGCCGGGCCACCTTGCCACGCGTCTTGAATATTTCGAGAGCGCCGACGCCGATCGCGAGGCCGCCTGCCGGCGCACGCTCGCTCGTTCGCGCGAGCATTACCGCTGGGATGCGGTGGGCGCGGCCTACGCCGACATGTTTCGCGCGATGATCGCGGAGCGGCGCGCCGGGCGTTCGTGCGCGGGGCTGCGCGGACGCGCGTTCTATCGGCCGGAGGGTTTCGGCCCCGGCTTCGAGGACTGGCCTTCGGCCGAAACCGCCGCCGTCGTCGCATGAGCGCGCCGCTTCTTTCGATCCTGATCGTAAACTGGCGCGTGCCGGAGATGCTCATCGAGGCCGTGCGCAGCGCGCGGGATCTCGGAGGCATCGCGCCGGACCGCCTCGAGTTTCTGGTCGCGGACAACGCCTCCGGCGACGATTCGGAAACGCGCTTTCGCGAGACATTCCCGGACATCGACCTGACGGTGTTCCCCGAGAACCTCGGCTTTGGCCGGGCCAACAACCGGCTTTTCGCACGGGCCCGCGGGCGTCATGTGCTGCTGCTCAATCCCGACACCGTCGTGGCGCCGGGCGCGCTCGCCGCCTTGGTCGCGGTTCTGGAATCGGATCCGCGTATCGGCATCCTCGGTTGTCGCCTGGTCAACGCGGACGGGAGCTTCCAGCGCGCGGGGGGCGGCGCCTTCCCGACGCTCCGCAACCTGGCGTGGAATTATTTTTTCCTGAACAAGCTGCTGCCGGCCGCCTGGGCGCCTCCGTCGTTTTTTCTGGAGGGCGATCCGTCCGGGACCTTCGACATCGAATGGGTGTCGGGCGCGGTGTTGTTGCTGCGTCCCGAGGCCTTGGGCGGGCGGCTTTTTGACGAGGCGTTTTTCATGTATGGCGAGGATCTGGAGCTCTGCCATCGGGTGCGCGCGTCGGGGTGGCGGGTGGTCTACACCGCGGAGGCGACGGTGATGCATCTCAACGGAGGCAGCATGCGCCGGCAGAATGACGCGGCGGTGTTGGCCGCGCCGTTGAAAGGGCCGCGCGCCTTCTACGAGAAGTTGCACGGGCCGCGCTGGGGCTGGCTTTTCGCCTGCATCCTGTTCGCCGGTTACGCGCTGCGCTGGCCGCTTTACGGGATGTTGGCGACCTTGCGTAGACGGGCCGACTATCGAGTTTTGGCGACCTCGGCCCGACGGCACGCGATCACGGCGGCGCGCCTGGTCGCGGCCGGTCGCGGGGCGTGATGCCGAGCACCTGTGATTTGGGGCGTTCCCCGAATCCGGGTGGGCGGGCGCGTCGCCCGTCCACTTCCACGGTCCGAAAACAATCGGGCGCGGGATTCAGCCGGCCTTGCGGGCGAGCCAGGCGTCTTGCAGGAGGTCGCGGTCGCTCGCGGAGGGGAGGAGCGTGGCCGTGGCGAAGTCTTGGAGCAATTCTCCCCGCACCCAGGCGGGAGGATGGACGGCGAAATACCACTTCGCGCCTTCCTTGTAGCCCTTCTGCTCGACCATCTGGCCGGCGGCGTAGGCCGCGCGCTCCGCAGGATCGGAGAGTAGGTGGGCGTAGGCGTCGCCGTGCGTGGTGCAGAGCGCGATGCCGCCGGGCCTCAGCACGCGGTGGAGCTCCCGAGCCCAAGCCTTCTGGACCGGCGCGGAAAGGTGCGTGAACACGGAGAAATTATAGACGACATCGAAGGACGCGTCGGGGAAGGGCAGCGGGGGCATGAGCCCGTTGAGCTCGAAGTCGATGCCTTTGAGGCTCGAACGGCACCAGGCTATCGTGCGCTCGTTGTAGTCCGCGCCGGCGATGCGTCCGGCGCGCTCGCCCAGCAGGGAGGGCAGATGGCGGATGAGGCGGCCGGGACCGCAGCCCCACTCGAGCACGTCGATTTTTCCGGGGCGGGCGTGCTCAAGGATGTGGTCCGCGAAAAAGCCGGCGTGGGCCAGGCCGGAGTCCCAGTAGACCTGCCAGTCGAAGTGGTTGTAGGCGTCGAAGGCCAAGTCTTGGGGCGGCGGACTAAAGCCGGGGTGACGCGCGAGAAAGTCGCGATTGGCGGAGGCGACGCGGAGCTTGCGCACGAGGAAGCGACATTCGTCGGCGGCGCGCAGGAGATTGAAGCGGCGCAGGAGACGGATGGCTTGGAAGCGAGCGCGCTTGGCGACAGGCACATCCGCCGAGGGAGAGGTGGCGACGAGTTGGGTCATGTGAGGTTGGATGTTGTGAGAATGGGAACGGCTCGGCCGGCATCCTCGCCGTCAGGGCGGGCGGCGACGGAGGTGGAGACGGGGCGGCCGGCGACGAGGTCGCGATAGACGGCGAGGTAGTCGGCGCGCAGCGCGGACCAGTCGAGACGGGCGCGCGTCTCGGCGGGGCGGCGAAGGCGCGCGAGCGCGGCGGGGTCGGCGCGCAACGCGGCGAGGCGCGCGGCCAGGGCTCCCGGGGCAGCCATGTCGACAAGGTTGTCCTCCGCGCCGGCGAGCCAGCGAAAGTGGGGGGAGTCGTGGACGAGCACCGCGGCGCCGGCGGAAAGGGCCTCGGGCACCACAAGGCCGAACGCCTCGTGGGTCGAGGCGAGCACCTTCACGTCGGCGAGCGCGTAGAGTTCGCCGACCTGATCGCTCGGCACGCGCGTGATGCGCACGCGATCGCCGAGCACACGGCGGGCGAGGTCGGGAAGATCGGGATCGCCATGGTCCATCGAGCCGTCGAGCCAGAGCAGCACCCGGCCGGGAAGGCGCGCGACCTCGTCAATGAGGTGGTGGGTGCGTTTGTGGTAACGGTTGAGCGCGGCGACGGAGAGGACGACGAAGGTGTCGTCCGGCACTCCGTGACGGCGTCGGAGGGAGGCGCGGTCCTCGCGGCAGACGAAGCGGTCGGCGTCGATGCCGCAGGGCAACAGGCTCTGGCTGGCGGGCGAGTGGCCGTGGTCGAGGGCTTCGCGCAGGGTGACGGGGGACATCTGCGTGACGTGGTCGGCCGGCGGATAATCCCCCGGGGGCATCGCGGTTCCCTCGGTGTAGAGAAGCTTGAAGTTCAGGCGGGATCGGCGTCGCAGATGGAAGAGAAGACGGCAGAGCGGCGGGTCGATGACGTGGACGAGGTCGGCTTCGCCGCGTCGGAGCGCGGGCAGCATGGCCAGCGCGTAGGTCAGGCACTCGACGTGCATGCGGGTGCGCTTGCGGCCGAGCAGGAGATGCAGGGGCACGTGGCGGAGGAAGCGTCCGTTTCGCGGCAGGAAGAAAGGGGCGCGTTCGCCTTCGGCGCGGGGGCCGCCGCCTTTCCAAAGCGTGACGGAAATTCCGGGTTCGTGGCGCAGCGCTTCGTAGAGATCGCGGAAGAGGCGCTCGAAGCCTCGCTGGACGAGGCCGATGCCGGGGCTGGCGATGATGGCGCGAAGCGGAGGCCGGGGGGCGGACTGGGCGGCGGGGAACGCGTTCATGCGGAGGAGACGGAAGCGCGGCGCGCGAGGCGCAGGCGAATGATGGCGAACAGCTCGGTGAACCACGCGGAGGGAAGGGCGCCGAAGAGGCGGCCGGCGGCGATGTAGAGGACGGCGGCCGCGGCGACGCCGCCGACGGTATTCCTCCAGCCGAGCGCGGCGGGCAGCGCAAAGGCGAGCGCGGCGGCCGGCGCCAGAGCGAGAAAGGCGGCCCAAGGCAGGTGGAATCCGGTGACGCGGCGCAGCAGCCAGACGGCGGCGCCGAGACCGGCGGCCTCGCTCGCCACGGCGGCCCAGGCGGCTCCGGAGAGACCGAAGAGGGGCGTCCACCAAGCGAGCAGGGCGAGCTTGAGCGCCAGCCCGCCGATCGTGAGGGCGAAGGCGTGACGGTGGGCGCCGGAGACAATGATCAGAGGCGCCACGAGGCCCATCACACCGCGGGGCAACGCGAGCAAGGCGAGGATGCCCATCAGCGGCCAGGCGGAGCGCATCTCGGAGCCCATCAGGTCGAGGAGCAAGCCGCCGCCGGAAAGGTAGAGGACGCACAGGCCGGCCGAGACGACGGCGACGACGCGGAAGGCCTCGCGCGCCTGCCGGGCGAAGGCCGCGTCGTCCTTGCCCCAGGCGGCGGACAGGCCGGGGAAGGCGCTGGACGCGATGGGCTGAACCAGGAGCGACGCGAGCATGAGCAGGCGGAGACAGCCGGAGAACCAGCCGACGGCTTCGGAGCCGAGAAGGCGCCCGATGAGCACGGGGTCGACGGCGTCGTAGGCGGCGATGACAAGAAGCGAGAGGCCGAGCGGCGCCGCCTGGCGCAAGGCGTCGCCGGCGTTGCCCGGGCCGGGGCGCGTCCACGCCTCGCGCCAGGAGGAGCGCACGAGCAGCCAAGCTATGCCGGCGCAGAGGCAGCGGGAAAAGGCGTGCAGCGCGATGAGAACGGGCGCGCCCGCGCCTTGGGCGGCGGCGAACCAAAGGACGGGAAAGACGAGGGCGACGCTCGCCAGTTCGGCGCCGACGTCCCGTTCGAGAAGGAGACGGGAACGGAAGACCGTGCGAAAGGCGAGGATGGGGCCGGCGGCGAGGAGCCCCGGTATGCCGTAGAAGCAGGCCGCGACGACCGTGGAAGGCAGCCCGGAAAAAGGGAGCGCGACGGCGAGAAGGGCGACGGCGGTGAGCACGCCAAGGCATCGGGCGCGCACGGCGGAGCGGAGGACGCGGCCGGAGGCGGATTCGTCCTGGCAGAGGGCGCGGGCCTGCGTGTCGGTGAGTCCGAAATCGATCAGGACCTCGGTGATGAGCAGGATGGTGAGGGCGAGGGAGTAGTCGCCAAAGACGGCGACGCCGGCGGTGCGGACGATGACGATGGCGGCGAGAAAACGCAGGCCGGTGAGCAGGAGCCGGCCGCCCATCTGTCCCAAGGTGCTGCCCAGGAGCCGGCGCAGGCGGGGAGGCTGGGACGCGCTCATGGGACGGAGGACGGCGCCGCCCGGGCGGGGAGGCGGGGGCCGGCGGCAACGGCCGGGGCGGGCGAAGGCTCGTTGTATTTGCGCCAATAATACAGGGCGGTGTTCACGCCCATGAGCAGGAAATACATGCGGCCCATGTTGGTGTTGCGCATGCTGAAGCTGGCGAGCCAGTCGAGGAGGAAGGCGCCGATGGAGCAGACGCCGGCCATGCCGAGGGC
>CAMLQS010000127.1 GCA_946482165.1 uncultured Verrucomicrobiota bacterium
GAAAGATCGATCAGGATTTCTGAAATACGGATTGGCTCTGTGCTCTCCGTATCAGAGCTCTGTGTCTTCCGTGACGAAAAATCACCGCTCGGAATGCGGAGGTAGCCCGAAAATATCCGTGTTACCGGTTACTAGTGGAAGTCGTGCGAAGTTTGCGCGGGAACCTCCGAGAGGCGCAGGGCCTCGATTTGCTCCGCTTTCACATGGATGACGCCGGAACGGTTTTGCAGGCGGCCGGCGATGCTGAGCGAGGGCTCCTCGTTGATGACGAAGCGCAGGCGCTCGAAGAGTTCGGAGCGCACGATGGCGTTGGCCACGCCGGTCTCGTCTTCGAGTGAAATGAAGACGGTGCCTTTCGCGGTGCCCGGGCGCTGGCGGCAGATCACGCTGCCGCCGATCCGGACCGTTTCGCCGTCGCGGCCGAGCGGGAGGTCGCAGGCGCGCCAAAGTTCGGGGAACCGGGCGCGCACGAGGCGCATCGGGTGTTCGCCGACGGTCAGGCCGGTGGCGCGGAAGTCTTCGTTAACGCGCTCTCCGAGCGTCATCGCCGGAAGCGGCGAAGCGCCGACATCGGTCTCGTCGAGCAGGCCGCCGGCGTGCTGGAAAAGCGTCTCCTCGGCGGACCACGCGGCCTCGACCTGCCAGAGCGCGGCGCGGCGGTGGCCGGCGAAGACGTTGAGCGCGCCGACGGAGGCGAGGGCGCGGCGTTCGGCGGCGGTCAGCGTGGTGCGGCGGAGAAAGTCGCCGAGAGAAGCGAAGGGGCTTTCTTTGTTCAGGCGCACCAGTTCCTGGGCGCGGTTCCTGTTCAGACCTTTCACGTAGCGGAGGCCGATGCGGATGGTGTCGGCGCCCTCGACGGTGCAGTCCCACGCGGAGTGGCGCGCGCAGACGGGGCGGACCTTCAGGCCGTGGCGCCGGCCGTCCTGCACGAGCGTGGCGGCGGAGTAGAAGCCCATCGGCTGGTTGTTGAGCAGGCTGGCGGTGAACTCGGCCGGGCGGCGAAATTTCAGCCAGGTGCTGGCGTAGGCGAGGAGGGCGAAGGAGATGGCGTGGCTCTCGGGGAAACCGTAGAGCGCGAAGGTGGAGGAGGCGTCTACGAGTTTTTGGATGACACCGTCGGAGTAGCCGCGCCGACGCAGTGCTTCCTTTAGCTTCAGCGTGATTTTAAGCAGGCGCTCGTGGCTGCGGTGGAAACCGAGCGCGCGACGGAGCTCCTCGGCCTCGGCGCCGGAGAAGTCGGCGAGCTTCATGGCGAGGGCGAGCATCTGCTCCTGGAAGAGGATGACGCCCTTGGTGCGTTCGAGGATGGGGCGGGCGAGGGCGTCGACCTCGGCGTCGAGGCAGAAGTAGGGGCGGTCGGGATGCTCGCGGCGCTCGATGAGCGGCGCGGTGACGCCGCCGGTGATGGGGCCGGGGCGGACGATGGCGACGGCGATGGCGACGTCGTAGAAGCAGGCGGGCTTCAGCCGGGGCAGGGTCGCCATCTGGGCGCGCGACTCGATCTGGAAGACGCCGACGGTATCGGCTTTTTGGATGCGCTCGTAGATTTCCGGCTCGTCGGGCGGGAAGGTGTGCAACTCGAAGGGGCGGCTGTTCTCCCGGCAGAGGCGCTGGCAGTCCTGGAGCACGGCCATCATGCCGAGACCGAGGAAATCTATTTTGACGAGGCCGAGGTCTTCGCAGTCGTCCTTGTCCCACTGGACGACGCTGCGGTTTTCCATCGTGGCGTTTTCGACCGGGACGATGGTGTCGAGGCGGCCGGGGCAGAGGATCATGCCGCCCGAGTGCTGGCCGAGGTGGCGGGGCAGGTGTTTGATCTGGTTGCAGAGCGCGAGCATCGCGGGGAGGCGCGGATGTTCGGCGGGGAGGCCGGCGACCTTGAGCTGTTGGGGGAGCTGCATGGTCTCGGGGAAGTCGCCGTTGGCGTAGAGCGAGGAGAAGCGGTCGAGAATGTCGTCGGGGACGCCGAGGACCTTGCCGATTTCGCGCGAGGCGCTGCGGCCGCGGTAGGTGATCAAGTTGGCGACCATGGCGGCGCCGCGGCGGCCGTAACGGGTGTAGACGCCTTGGATGACGGACTCGCGGAGGGGGCCGCTGGGGAGGTCGAGATCGATGTCGGGCCAGGAGGGATTGCCGTCCTTGCCGATGCGGCCCTCGCTGAGGAAGCGTTCGAAGAGGAGTTCGTATTTGATCGGGTCGACGGCGGTGATGCCGAGGGCGTAGCAGACGACGCTGTTGGCGGCGGAGCCCCGGCCCTGGATGAGGATGCCGTCTTCGCGGCAGCGGCGGCAGACGTCCCAGACGATGAGGAAATAGCCGGCGAACCCGAGCTTCACGATGAGGGCGAGTTCCTTTTCAAGCTGGGCGACGATGCGCGGCGTCAGGGCGGGGAAACGGTCGCGAGCGCCGGCGAAAGCGCGTTCGCGGAGGACGCCCGCCATCGTCTCGCCGGGGCCGACGGGGAAGTCGGGGAACTCGTAACCGAGGTTTTGCAGGGTGAAGTCGAGGCGGTTGGCGAGGCGCACGGTGTTGCGCAGCGCCTCGGGGTGGTCGGGGAAAAGTTCGGCCATCGCCTTGGCGGAGCGGAGGTGCCGCTCGGCGTTCCGCGAGAGAAGGCGGCCGGCGGCGTCGAGCGTGGTGTGATTGCGGATACAGGTGAAGACGTCGGCGAGACCGCGCTCGGCGTGGGTTGCGTAGAGCGCGCCGCCGGTGGCGAGGAGCGGGAGCCCGCGCGCGGCGGCGAGGTCGGACAGCATGCGGAGGGCGGGCGCTTCGCCGCGGACGCGGCGGCGCTGGATCTCGACGTGGAGGCGGCCGGGGCCGAAGGCTCGGGTGAGTTTGGCGAGGGCTTCGGCGACGCCGGCCTGGCCTCGCGCATGCCAGCCGCGGAGGAGCGGGCCGTCCTCGTCGCCGGTGAGGGCGACGAGGCCCTCGGAGTGGGAGGCGAGTTCGGACCAGGTGGCGAAACAGGGGCGCTTGCGCGCGTGGGGATCGACGCCGGGCGGGAGATTTTCGGGGGCGAGGTCGGCGGGGCGCGGATCGAGTTTCGCGGTGGAGATGAGGCGGCAGAGGTTTTGGTAGCCGGTGCGGTTTTCGACGAGGAGGGGGACCACGCTGCCGTCTTCCATGGTGATCTCGGCGCCGACGAGCGGGCGGAGGCCGCGTTCCCGGGCGTGGGCGTAGAGGCGCGGCGCGGAGTAGACGCCGTCGCGGTCGAGGAGGGCGAGGGCGGGCAGGTCGAGGTGAGCGGCGACGGCGGCGAATTGCTCGGGGAGCGAGGAGCCGCGGAGGAAGCTGAAGGCGCTCGTGGCGTGGAGCTCGACGTAGGCGGGTTGCATGAGCGAGGAGCGGGGCGTAAGGAGCCGGAGAAGGGGAGAGGGGGCGGAAGCGGATTTGGAGGGACGGCGTCGTCGCCGCCCGCGTTCGGGAGCGAAAGGTTTGTCAGGGCGGGGCGCGGACGGCCAGCAAGGCGTCGAGCGCCTTCTGGGTTTGGCGCCAGCCGCCGGCCTGCTTGCGGATGGGGGGGAATCCCCGGGGGGGGCAAGCCGCGCCCCGCGCAGCGGTTTTTCCAAGCGGAGGGCGGTGAGGATCTTGGCCTGCATCACGGAGCGGGGGTCGCTTTCGGGCACATGTCCCGAGTTGAGCAGCCCTTGAGCCGCTCGAAGACCAGCTCGATCTGCCAGCGGCGGCGGCTCGCCCGCGCGCAGGGCGGTTTACTCGAAAGACAGCGCTCCCGCCACATGCATCAACAAGATCCGCAGCCAAGCTCGCGCGTCCTGCATGCTGATCGCGCCGAATGAAGCAATGGCCCTTGCCAGCCCCGCCAGATCCTCAGGCAACCATTGACGCCGTATCTCGCCGTCCTTGGGCGGGCCCTTGCTCATTCCCACAGCCTGCGAACCCGCCTCGCACGTTGGAGTAGGTTGATGCCCATGGGCCGACGGTTCCGCGAAAGGGCGAGTCACCTCAGGCGCGGCCTGGCCACCAGCGGGGGAGCCAGCGAGGTTTGGGTTTCGCCGCGGCAGGCGGAGTGGCGTCGGCGTGCGTCGGCTCGGGCTCGACATAGAGACGCAGCAGGCCGGCGACGGCGGATTCGAGGCTGAGATCGTCGAGGGAAACGACCAGGCGCGCGTAGGGCACGCCCTTGGCCGCGTCGGCGCGAAGCCGGGCGTGTTGGTCCGGGAAATATTCGACCAGGCGCGTCGCGCGGGCGCGAAGTTCGGGCGGGAAGGAGGCGGGATCGCGGGCGAGGGCGATGCGCGTTTCGATGTCGAGCGGGCGGACGAGATGGCCCAGCGCCTCGACGAGATGCAGCCCCCGGGCGTGCGGCCGGTAGGGCAGGTAGCGCGCGAGCGTTTCCTCGTCGTTGTGGCCGACGGCGTTGAGCAGATCGCGGAATTCGCCTCCGACGATGACGGCGCGCGACGCGCCGCGCGAGAAGTCGAGGAAGGCGCCGAGCGTGTGCAGCTCCTCGCGTTCGCAGAAGTGGAGCGTGCCGGGGGGCAGGTTGCACAGCGCGATCGGAAAATCGGCGGGTATGCCGAGTCGGGCGAGCTTGCGCCCGAGCGGGTCGGAGGCGGCTTCGGCGCCGCTGGCCACGTCGGCCATGGCGCCGAAGGAGGCGTCGAACGCGAGCGTGCCGCGCAGGATGTCGGCGAGCGTGTCGAGCCGGGCGGGCTCGAGGTCGTGGAGGCGGAGGCGGCCGATCGCCTCGCCGTAGGGGAGGTCGATGTAGGCGGAGGGTTTCTCCTCGGCCCCGTCGAGAGGCCAGGCGCAGCCGTCGATATTCTGCGCGAGGGCGGCGAGGGGGGCGTCGACGAGAGGCGAGCCGTGGAAGGCCATCCGGAGCGCGTCCCATTCCGACGGCGACAGGCGGGGGGAAACCGGTGCGGAGGACGGCATGGCGCGGGTGCCCGGGGGCGGGCGAAGCAGGGTGTTCACAGGGGAAGGTGGTCGTGGCGGACGAGTTCGAGCGCGAGGGCGCGGTAGTCGGAGACGATGCCGGCGGAGTCGGCGGCGGAGTCGGCGGAGACGAGAGGGACGGGGAGGCCGAGGGTGACGGCGCGGCGCACGAGCGTGGCGTCGCGGACCATGGTGTTGAAAATCTTGGCCGAGCGGGAGACGCGGCGGGCGGTCTTGAACTGGTTCAGGCGAAGTTGCATCCGCATCTTCGGCACCTCGACGTCGGTGTTGGCCTTCACGGCGTTGATGACGATGCCCTCGATCTGCGCGGCCGGCCCGTGGGCGGCGCGGCGAAAGCCGGCGGAGCTGTCGTGGAAGCCGGCGAGTTTCTCCACGAGCAGGGTGAAGCCGATCAGCGAAAGCGCGTCGGGGTTGGCGGGGACGTAGATCTCGGCCGCGGAGAAGACGCCGCATTGGGAGGCGCGAAGGACGTTGGGCGGGCAGTCGAAGAGGATGTAGTCGTAGTCCTTTTCGACTACGGCGAGCTGCTCGCGGAAGAGGGCGAAAGGCGGCTTGCGCGGATCGGCGACGAAGTCCGCCTCGAGGTCGACGAGGTTGAAAGACGTGGGCAGGAGGTCCAGGCCGGGCAGGGCGGGGCGGCCGTCGCGGTCGACCACGACGTCGCGCACGACGAGATCGGCGAGGGGCGGAGGGGCGGGCTGGAACAGGCGGAAGAGCGTGCGGTCGGCGGCGGAGGCGAGCTGGTTCCAGCGCTCGAGGCGGAGGAGCCAGATCGAGGCGTTGGACTGGGTGTCGAGATCGCAGAGGAGCACGCGGTTGCCCTGCTGGGCGAGGCAGGTGGCCACGTTTACGATCAGGGATGTTTTTCCCACCCCGCCCTTGTAGTTCACGAATGCGATGCGGCGTGCCATAGGTTTCAGTAGCGGAAGATGCGCGAACGAAGACGCGCGGGGCGGGGGCGGGCGCAATCCGCAAGCGGCGGAGGACCGTTACAAGTGTGTAACGGGAAGGTGGATACGGACGCGAATAGTCGGCGTGGTTACGGCGGCGTGACGCCCGGGTTAAATCGCCGCGATCCGCGTGTTTGGGGTTGTTGGCCGGCGGAGCGGGCCGCATGTCCGCCGCCGTATGAGCGTGCCTGTCGTGCCCCTTTCCTCGTTTAGCAATCTCGCCGGTTCCTCGCTGGCGGAGGATCTCCGTCGCCTGGTAGCCAATCCCGCCTATGCGGCGCTGGTTTTGTTTTCCGACACGCTTGGCGAGCAACTCGCGATCCTGCCGGTCGGGCAGGGGCAGGTCTACGCGCGACTTGAAGACGTGAACGGGGCCGAAATCGAGGGGCTGCGTCCGCTGTGCGCGTTGCGTCTGCGCGGCGAGACGGCCGGCGCGGAGCCGCGGGACGATGCGAGGGAGCGGGAGCTCGCGCGCATCGAGGAGAGCCTGAAGGTGCGGGAGCGCTTCGTCGTGGAGTGCGAGCGCAAGCTGGCGGAGTTCGGGCAGGGTTTGACGGAGCGCGAGGCGATGCTGGAGCAGCGCGAGCAGATGTTGATCGAGAAGGAGCGCGAGTTCTTCCGCCGCAGCGGAGAGGCGACCCGACAGATGGCGAAAGGCTGAGCCCGAAGCCGGCGCGGACGCGTGATTTTTATGACGAACGGTTCTCCTCCTCCCCGGAACAATTCCCCTTTCGCGGCGCGCGCCTCGACGCGTTCCGCCGTCGCCGCACATTCCGGCGTGGCTCAGCCGCCGACGAACGCGGCCCCGGCCTCGCCGAGCATGGCGGGCGGAGCTCCGAAGAAGGTGGGGGCGGGGCTGGTTGTCGCGGTGGTGGCGCTGCTCGCGTTCACCGTCGGCGGAGCGGTTTGGTGGGCGACCCGTGCGAACAGCTCTTCGGCGACGACCGCGGACGCCGGGCCCGTTCCCTCCGTGGCGCCGAAGGCCGTGGCCCCGGCGGAGGCGCCGACGCAGAGGGAGGCGCGGCTGGCGAACGCCTTTGTCCAGGTGCAGGCCCGGGCGACGGGGCTCGATCTCGACGACGGCGCGCGACGCAGGCTGGCGGAGGCGACCTTGTTCGCGGCGGGTGCCCGCACGCGGGCCGAGGCGGGGGACCTGGCGGGCGCGGCGCAGGAATGGACGAAGGCGATGGCCGAGGCAGGACCGGTGGTGCTCGCGGCGGTCGTCGCGCGCTACGAGAAGGAGGCGGGGGCGCTTCGCGAGCTGCGCCTCGAAGATCAGGCGGCCCCGGCGGCGCAGGCTTTGCGGCGCGCGCTGGAGGCGTCGGAGGACGCGGCGGCGCGCGGCGAGTGGGCGGGGGCGATCGCGCGACGCGACGAGGCGGTCGCCTTGCTGGACGGCGCGCGAAAGGCGGTCGCGGCGCAGTTCGCCGAAGCGGCCGACGGGGCGTCGGCCCGCGGGGACGCGGCGATGGCGACGCTGTTTCACGAACGGGCTTTGCGGCTGGATGGCTCGCTCGGCTCGTCGCGCGAGTATCTCTACCGGCACAAATTCAAAGCCGGCCAGGTCCTGCGCACGGCGGGAGGCGTCGAGCTGGCCTACGCGCCGCCGGGGGAGTTTTCGCGCGGCAGCTCCGGCGCGGAAGCGGGGCGGGACGCGGACGAGACGCCGCAGCGGGTGACGCTGAGCAAAGGCTTTTTTATCGCGGTGAACGAAACGACGCAGCGCGAGTGGGACCGGGTGATGGGCGCGGGCGCGGGCGCGGCCTTGCGGACGCTGCGCGCGGCGAAGGCCGGGCCGGAGCTGATCACGCCGGAGCTGCCGATGCATAGCGTGACCTGGGAGCAGGCGGCGGAGTATTGCCGACGGCTTTCCGAGCTGGAGGGGCTGGGGTTTCGGCTGCCGACCGAGGCGGAGTGGGAATACGCCTGCCGCGCCGGCGCGGGCACCGCGTTCAACCTGGGCGTGGACGGGCTGTCCGCGCGCGACGCCAACATCGACGACGGGACGGCGGGAGCGCCGCTGGCTCCGCGCGCCCCGGGCGCGTCGGGGCGCGCGAACGCGTGGGGTCTGCGCGACATGCACGGCAACGTGTGGGAGTGGTGCGCGGATTGGAGCGCGCCGTATCCCGCGGCGACGAGCCTGCGCGATCCGACCGGCCCGGGACGGGAAAGTCTCGGGCGCATCGACCTCGCGATGAAAGTGGTGCGCGGCGGCGGTTGGAACGCGCCCGCCAACGACGCGCGTTCGGCCAACCGCTGGGAGTATGCGCCGGCGGTGGCGACGTCCTACATCGGGCTGCGCGTGGCGCACGATCCAGACCTGGCCCGGCCCTGAATCGGCGCGGCGCCCCATCCCGTTTTTTCCTCCATGAGCATTCCAACCTCTCGCTTCGCTACTCAACGCGCCACGCTCGCGCTGGCCTTGCTCGCCGGGCTCTCCGGCTGCCAGGCGCCGGTCGGGGTGGCGCCCGTCCAGCCGGCCAACGCGTCCAACGCGGATCGAAACGGCGAAATCGCCCGCATCCTTGAGCTGAAGAAACGCGGCGTGATCACCGACGCGCAGGCGGTGGAGATCCTCGGCGCCTTGGTCGCGGGGGATTCGGCCGCGCCGGGCGTCGGGACTGCGGCGGTCGCCGCGCCCGCGGCGGCTCCCGCGTCGGCGCCGGTTCCCGCGAGCGCGCCGGCCGCGGCGACGGGCATAGCGAAAACCGCGGAGCCCGCGCCCGCCGCGCCGGCGAGCGCGGCGCCGAAGCTCGATCCGCGTTATCGGCCTTCGGCGGTGCTGACCGGGCGGCTTCGCTCGATCGGTTCCGACACGATGGATCTGCTCGTGGCGAACTGGGAGCGGGTTTTCACCCAATACCATCCCGGGCTGCGCGTGGTGCACGAGGGCCGCGGATCGTCGACGGCGACGCCGGCGCTGCTGGAAGGGCAGGCGGATTTCGGGCCGATGAGCCGCGCGATGCAGGAGCCCGAGGTGGCGAAGTTCCGGGAGCGTTTCGGTTACGAGCCCACTCAGGTGCGCGTGGCGATCGACGCGCTGGGGATCTTTGTGCATCCGAGCAATCCGGTGTCGCAGACCGGCTTGAGCCTGGAGCAGATCGACGCGATTTTCTCCGCCACGAGGAAGCGCGGCGCGACGGCGCGCATCGCGACCTGGGGGCAGCTCGGCGTGGGTGGCGAGTGGGCGAGCGCGCCGGTCAACGTCTACGGGCGAAACAAGGCCTCGGGCACCTACGGTTTTTTCCGCGACTCGGCGCTGTCGAAGGGCGAGTTCGGCGAGTGGGTGCAGGAGCAGCCGGGCAGCAGCCAGGTGGTGGAGCAGGTGACGGCGGACAAGTTCGGAATCGGGTATTCGGGAGTAGGATACAAGGCGGCGGGCGTCGCGCTCGCCCCGCTGGTGAAGAAGGCGGGCGAGGAGGCGGTCGAGGCGAACGAGGAGACGGCGCTCGACGGCAGCTATCCGCTGGCGCGTCCGCTCTATCTGGTGGCGAACCGGAACCCGGCCGCCGCGCCGAGCGATTTGCAGCGCGAGTTTTTGTCCTTCGTGCTCGGGCCGCTGGGGCAGGAAGTCGTGAAGCGGGAGGGCTACTATCCGCTGCCGCCGAAGATACTCGCGGAGGAGTCGGCCAAGCTTCGTTGAGGCGTTTCGGGCGCGGGGGCGTTTTGGGCAAGAAACGCCTCGTGAAGGAGTTGATTCCCGTGTTTCGCCGGTTAACGCTGATGACGCCGGTTTACCCCATCGCGCTACCCCATGCATCCGCAGGCTCCCGAGTCGCCGCAGACATTCTTCGCCTCTCCCGAACGACTGTCGCCCGAATCCATCAGCCAACAGGCCGCCGCCCTCGGCGACGTCGCCACCCTGCTCGATTGCCTGCCCGACTTCGCGATGATTTTGAACGCCCAGCGGCAGATCATCTTCGCGAATCAGGCGCTGCAGGCTTTCGCCGGCCCGTGGGCAGGCGGCCGTTTGCTCGGGCTGCGTCCCGGCGAGCTCCTCCATTGTCGCGAGGCGGCTCACGCGCCCTCCGGCTGCGGCACGGGCGAGGCCTGCCGCACCTGCGGCGCCGTCAACGCCATCCTCGGCGCGCTCGACGGGCACAAGGCCACCGAGGAGTGCCGCATCGCCACCACGTCGATCGACGCCTACGATCTGCGCATCACGGCCAGCCCCTTCCGCCAGCCCTCCGGCGACTACGCGCTCGTCATCGCCAGCGACATCAGCGACGAAAAACGCCGCCGCGTGCTGGAGCGGATTTTTTTCCACGATATCCTCAACACCGCGGGCAGTCTCCAGGGCATGACCGAGCTCATCCGGGACGACGCTTCGTTCATGGAAGTGTTCAAGGAGGATCTCTCCGAGACGGCCGGGGTCCTCGTCAACGAGATCCAAAGCCAGCGCCAGCTGCTGGCGGCGGAGCGGCACGAACTCGAGGTCACCCTCGCGCCCACGAATTCCATCAAGCAGCTGGATCTAGTCGCCCAGACCTACCACTCCCACCCGTTGGCCAAGGGCAAGAAGATCAAGATCGCGCCGGACTCGGCGGATTTCACGTTCCAATCCGACCTCGCCCTGCTGCAACGCGTGCTCGGCAACTTGGTCAAGAACGCGCTCGAGGCCTGCGGGGCCGGCGACACCGTCGAGCTGGGCGCGGAGCAGCGGCCGGCCCACTTTGTTTTCTGGTGCCATAACCGGCAGCACATCCCGCGAGAGGTCCAGTTGCAGCTTTTCAAGCGCAGTTTCTCCACGAAGGGACCCGGGCGGGGCCTCGGCACCTACAGCATCCGCCTGCTGACGGAGCGTTACCTGGGCGGCACGGTCGAGCTCAAGTCCGAGCCGGAAACGGGCACGCGTTTCGAGCTGTTGTTTCCAAGGCCGTGATGCGGCGAAATGCCGCCAAGGGGGGGACGCGTGGAAATTTAGCGGTTCAAAGCCCTGCGTCCCTGTTCTGCGAACGACGGAATTTGGGCTGAAAAGCGACTGGAAATCAGGCGAGGAGGGTCCACGCGGCGCCGACGGCGGCGGTGGCGACGAGGACGAAAGCGGCCGGCCGGCGGTAGGCGGGAGCGCCGATGCACCAGGCGAGGCCGGCCTTGAGGAGCGAGTTGGCCGCCGCGGCGAGGAGCACGGCGCGGGCGGCGAGAGCGAGGTCGACGCCGCCATCGCGCGCGGACTGGGCGACGTTGAGGGCGATGGCGTCGACGTCGGTCAGGCCGGAGACGAAGCTGATGGGCAGCAGGCCGACTTGCCAGTCCTGCTTGAGGGCGACCTTCACGAGCAGGCCGATGCCGGCGTAGAGCGCGGCGAACTTGATCGCGGTGAGCGGGCCCAGGGGATTGGCCACGGACGGCGCCTCGATCTGGCCCGCGGCGGGGCGGCGCAAGACGAACACGGCGGCGAAGATGAGCGCGGGCACGGCCATCAGGGAGAGCGGGGCGATGAGCTCGACGGCAAGCGCGGGACTGAAGACGGCGATGGCGAGGGCGACGCGCGGCAACATGACGGTGCAGGCGGCGACGGTGGCGAAGGCGTGGTGCGGGGCGAGGGCGGGCTCGTCGCGGCTGCGGCGGGAGAAGGCGAGCGTGCTCGCGGTGCTGGAGGCGAGTCCGCCGAGGAGCGCGGTGAGGGTGAGGCCGGCCCGGGCGCCGAGCAGGCGCATGGCGAGGTAGCCGGCGAAGCCGAGGCCGGAGATGAAGACCACCATCAGCCAGATTTTGAAGGGATTGAGCGCGCCCCAGGGATCGAGGGCGCGGTCGGGCACGAGCGGGAGCACAATGCCGGTGATAGCGGCGAATTGGAGGGCGGCGCGGATGTCGCCGGGGGTGAAGCGCCGCGTCCAATCGTGGATGGGCTGTTTCAGTCCGAGGAGGACGACGGTGAGCGCGGTGACGAGCACGGCGGCGCGGGGGTGTTCGGCGGCCATGAGCGCGCCGACGAGGACGGTGATGAGCGCGGCGGCGAAGCCGGTGCCGCCGGGGGCGCGGTCCGAAGCGGGCGAGGGGCTCCAGCGCAGGGCGATGAGGTGGGCGGCGACAAGGACGAGGACGGCGGGGAGCGCCCAAGGAAAGCCGGCCGCGAGGCAGCCGAGGATGGCCCAGAGCGTGTGGGTGCGCACGCCTCCGAAGTCCGCGCCGTGCTCGGGGTGGCGGGTTTGTTCGCTCCACTGGCGGATGCTGCCGATCAGGGCGCCGCAACCGGCGGCGGCGGCGAGGGCCGAAAGCGTGGGGGCCATGCACGGAGCATGGCGCGGGCTTGCGGGGAGGGCAAGGCGCGGGCGGGGGGGCGGCGCGAGGATGCGGAGGGGAACGGGACGGAAGGGATGGGGGATATTTGGCGTCGCGCGGGCCTCCTGCCCACGATTCGGAAGCGGGCAGGTGGAACGCCTGCCCGCCACGGGCGAGACGCCCGTGCCACCGTCGGAGGCGGAGGACTTCAGCGCACGAAGCCGCGGTGGGCGGCGGGGGCGATGACATACCAGGCGCGGCCGAGGAAATCCTTGCGCGCGACGGGGCCGTTGAAACGGCTGTCGACGGAGTCGCGGGAGTCGTCGCCGAGCACATAGTAGCCGGCGTCGCAGTCGACTTCGCGATCTTGGGCGAGGTTGCCGTAGGCGAAATAACGAAGGTGTCCGAGTTCGGGAGGGAGCGGAAGAGGGGCTCCGTCGATGTGGAGAACTCCGTCGAGGAGGGAAACGGTTTCGCCGGGGAGGCCGACGATGCGTTTGGCGACGAGGACGCCTTCGGGTGTGTAGAACTGGTGGATCTCCCAACGGCGCGGGGCGCGCAAGTGGCGGGTGATTTTCTCGAAGATCACGCGGTCTCCGGTGACGGTGTTTTCGCCGCGGAGGGCGGGGGCCATCGAGCCGGAGA
>CAMLQS010000128.1 GCA_946482165.1 uncultured Verrucomicrobiota bacterium
CGGCAGATCATAGCCATAGTGCAGCGCGAAGGCCACCGCGCCATACCACGTCACGGAGACGGGGAAGTTGCCGCGACCAGTCAGTGCCTCGAATCTGTTTACGTTCCAGCGGATGTCGAGGCTGTCGCCGATGTTGAGGAGCAGGCCGCTTGCAGGAACGCCAGTGTATTTGCCGACCACGGCGGTGACACTGGTGGTGCTGACCAGGGTGATCTCGCCGGTGACCAAGGCGGTGTTGAGATATTCGGCGTATTGGTCGTTGGTTATCTCGTATTTAGATAGCCAATACGACCATGGGATGTTCACGTGGCGGGAGAGGCCGCTGCCCTCGACGCCGCCGTCCTGACCCATGAGGAAGCCGCCGGGAGGAATCTCGTTGCTCCATGCGAGGCCGGGCAGGCCGCGCGCGTCGATGGCGATGACTTTGACGCGCATCTGCGTGGAGTATTCGCCGTCCCAGTCCCGGCGTTCCAGGCGATGGTCTTGCCGGCGCCGGGCGTGACGTTGTCGCCGATGGCGCCGGTGAAGGTGAATGCGGGGACGCTGTAGGTGGCGCCGTTGTTGTCGGAGATTTCGACCCGCACCTTGAGGCTGTCGCCGTCGGCGTCGGCGACGTCGTAGGTGATGTCCACGAACTTTGTTCCGGTGCGCTGGGTGGAGGTGACGTTGGAGACGACGGGCAGGGCGGCGAACGCCGTAGCGGCGGTGACGAGCAAGGCGCAGAGGAGCGGGAGGCGAGACTTCATGCGGGGCGTGTGTTCAAGGTTGGGGCGTGCCGGCGAGGAGCGCGTCGGCGGTTTTTTTCAGATAGGGGCTGAGCCATTGGGTGCTTTTCAGGCGTTCGTGATCGGCGGCGGACAAGGGGCGCGCGGAATCGGATGAGGAGAGGGAGCGAAGCAGAGCGGTCTGGGCTCGGTATTCGGCGGGTTGGACGGGCAGCCACTCGGTGGCCTCGTTAACGTCGTGGGCTGCGCGGGAGGGGGCGCCGGGGACTCCGGTGACCAAGGCGAGAACCCTGTCTTCGCGATCCAGCACGGCGACGAAGGGGAGTTTCTGGCCGTCGAGGAGAGGGCAGGGGAGGCCGGTATCGAGCAGCAGCCGGGTGCCCGAGGAGGATGGTCCGCTACCGAGCGGAAGCGCATGCACGGAGCTGGAAGAGGTCGCGAGACGAACGAGAGGCGCCTCGGCGGCGATTTCCAATTTGGTGTAAGGAACCGCCTCTTTTTTGGTGAGCGTGTTCAGCTCCAACGACGCGGCGCCGGCGAGAAGATCGGCGCTCAAGATGACAAAGGTGGAGCCGTGATCGGCAACGATGACACCGAACCCATCGCCTAGGTCCGAACGAACTTGGACCACGGGCAAGGGGGCGTTGGCGGCACGCTCGACATACACAGCGGCAGCGATGGCGTTGCCCGGGCAACCGCACTTGGGACAAGAGATCGCGCGGCGAGATACGTCATGGCCGCAATCGGGGCAGGCGATCAGACGCGGTTCGGGCACGAGGGTGGGCTCCGCTGCGAGTCCCCGGGCTGGGGCGAATATGCTCCCCAGCGAGACAAGCAGGCTGAGAAACAATGTGGCGTTCAAAGTAGCCGCGAGCTTCCAGAAAAATGCGAACGTCATCTCCGCTGAGCAAGTGCCTTGATCGGAGCTCAATAGCGAGCGTGTAAATCAGTTGTTAGGTGCCTTGGTTCAACGCGTGCGCGGCGGCGAGGCCGACGAGGGCCAGGTCCGGGACGATGCGGGCGGGGAGGCGGAGGCGGCCTTCGACCACCTGCGCGGCGCCGCCGGAGAGAAAGATCTCGGCGGAAGGCAGGCGGCGCGCGGCGTATTCGGCGAGGACGGCGTCGAGGAGCGCCTGGATCATGCCGGCATAGCCGACGATCGCGCCGATGCGGATGGCCTCGGCGGTGGACTTGCCGATGACGCTGGTGATCGGCGTGCGCAGATCGGTGACGAGGGGAAGTTGCGCGGTGCGCTCGTGCAGGTAACGCGTCACGAGCGCGGGGCCGGGCGTGATGATGCCGCCTTCATAACCGCCCTCGGGAGTGACGAGGTCGAAGGTGACGGCGGTGCCGAGGTCGATGACGATGGCAGGGCGGCCCGGGGCGAGCGCATGGGCGCCGGCGGCGTTGGCCAGGCGGTCCTGGCCGATCTCGGCGGGTTTCGGATAAGTGATCGGCACGCCGAGGCGGACCTCGTGCGTGAGTTGCCAGGCATCGACGCCGGCCGCGGCGGCGACGGCCAGGAGCTTGGGTGTGGCGGCGGGGACGACGGAGCAGAAGGCGAGCTGGAGCGGGGAGCTTGGAGCGGGGAGCGAGGAGCCGGAATCGGAGCCGGAGACGGAGGCGGCGAAGGCGGCCAGGATGGCGGGCAGGCCTTGGGCGGGGTCGTCGATCAACGGGGTCGGGATGTCGCGCTGGTCGCTCAGGATGCCGTCGCGGTGGATGGCGAGGTGCGTGTGCGTGTTGCCGATGTCGACGCAGATAAGGACGCCGCCGGCGGGCCGCGCGGGGGCGGGAGCGGAGGGGTGGGTGGAGGAGACGGAAGATGCGGCAGCGGCGGACATTGGCGGGCGTGGCGAAGTAGCGCCGGACGCGGGGGGGACGGCAAGGCGGAGTTGGGGGGCGAGGCGGCGTTTGGGGTCGGGACGGCGAGCCGAGGCTCGCCGTCGAAAGCGGCGTCGTGCCGCCGCACTCCATAGAACAGGATGCGGAGTTTTTGTCCTTTGCGGCGTTGCGGTCGGCGCGGGTCTGCATGCTGTGGTGGGCGATGCGTTTTTTATCGATGACCGGACGGGCCTCGCGCCGAACTGCGGGGCGCTTGGCGTGGGTGTTGTTGATTGCGCTTTGCGCCGACGCAACGGCCAGGGCCGAAGGCACCTTGCTGGAAAACCCGCCGCCGGCGGTGGCGGCCGCGGCGCCGGAACGGGCGGTCGTCCAGATACTGGTGTCGTCGCAGGTGCCGGTGTATGATTCGCCTTGGCGCTGGCAGCCGATCCGGCGCTCGTCGGGCACGGGCTTCGTCATCGAGGGCGGGCGCATCATGACCAACGCCCACGTGATTGCGTGGGCGAAGCAGATTCTCATCCGGCGTTACCAAGACCCGCGCTTGCTGCCGGCGCGTGTGGTTTTTGCGGGACACGACTGCGATCTCGCGTTGCTGGAGCCGATCGACCCCAAGGATCTCGAGGGCGTGAAGGCGCTCGAGTTTGGCGAGTTGCCGGCGGTGCAATCCACGGTGGTCACCTGCGGTTATCCGGCGGGCGGCGACCAGATGTCTTTTACCCGCGGCGTCGTTTCGCGCATCGAGGTGCAGCCCTACGCGCATCCGGGCAACCGTGCCTGGCTCGCGGTGCAGACGGACGCGGCGATCAATCCCGGCAACAGCGGGGGCCCCGTGTTTCAGGAGGACAAAGTCGTGGGCGTCGCCTTTCAGGGCATGCCCGGCTTGCAGAACGCGGGCTTCTTCATCCCGCCCGAGGTGGTCGGGCATTTTCTGACCGACGTGAAGGACGGCCGCTACGACGGCTTTCCGATGGCCGGCGTGGGTCTTGAGGATCTGCAAAACCCGGCTTACCGGCGACTGCTTGGCCTCTCCGACGACGGGCGCGGCGCGCGTGTCGACTGGCTGCGCCCGGATGGCCCGGCGTCGAAGGTGTTGCGCCTCGACGACGTGATGTTGGAAGCGAACGGCTTCCCCGTCGGCAGCGACGCGATGATTCCCTATCGGCAAAACCGCGTGGCGGCGGGCGTGGCTTTTCAGCAACCGCAGGCGGGCGGGACGCTCGCTTTGAAAGTCTGGCGCGAAGGCAAACTCATCGATGTCGCCCTGCCGATGGCGGCCTACGACGGCGACCGGCTCGCGGGGCGCCAATACGACGTGCCGCCCCGCTACGTCATTCATGCGGGACTGGTGTTCACGCCGCTGAGTGCCAATTATCTGGATACGCTCGGCCAGCCGGGGCGCGATTACCTTTGGGACGGCCTCGCGCAGCTCACCTACGAGCTGCATCACCGCCAGTCCGAGGATCCGGCGAGCGCCCGCCCCGAGCCCGTCGTGCTTGCGGCCGTGTTGCCCCATGCGGTCAACGCCGATCTCGCGATCCGCGGCCGCTCGCTGGTCAATCGCATCAACGGCGTGCGCATCGAGCGTCTCGAGGACGTGAAGCGCGCGCTGGCCGAGAACCAGGGCGAGCGGCACGTGCTCGAATTCGAGGGGCCCGAGGAAGGGCCGATCGAGGCGCTCGACCGCGCTGCGGCGGAACGCGCGCACGCCGAGATCCTGCGCAACTACGGCATCGTGTCCGACCAACGTCTCTGAGCCCCGGAAAACTCCCGCCATGCATCGTAGCTTATTTCTTCGCATCGTTTCTTTCGCCGCGGTCCTGGGCTTGGCCGTCTGCGCTTCGTCGTCGGCGCGCGCCCAGCTCCTGCCCGCCCGTTCCGGCTGGGACCGCTCGCTGGTGAGCGTGGAGGTGACCTACAAGGTTTACGACGCGTTCCAGCCTTGGAACGAGCCGACGCGCGCCATCCGCAAGCACGGCGTGGTCATCGCCACGGGGCCGGGCGAGATCCTCACCACCGCGCAGTATTTGCCGACCCATACTCTGGTGCGGGTGCAGAAAGGCGGTCGCGGCCGCTGGTATGACGCGCGGGTGAAATGGTGGGACGCCCAGTCGAACCTCGCCCTGATCGAGTCGGATTCGGCGGCGTTTTGGGAAGGGCTCGCGCCCGCGGGCTTCGCGCCGAAAGTCGGCACCGGGCCCGAGTTCGAACTCGTGCGCTGGCGCGACGGCAACCTGGAGACGCGGCGGGTGGAGTTCAGCAAGTTCACGGTGGGCGAAGGCGCGGTCGGTTTTGCGCCGCACGTGCAGCTTGAGGTGAGTTCCGATCTGACCGGCCTTGGCTGGACCGAGGTGATCGCGCGCGACGGCGCGCTGGTCGGCCTCACCGCCTATTCGAGCGGACGCGTGTGCGGCGCGTTGCCTGCGCCCTTCATCCGCGACGTGCTGGACGCCCGGCGCGCGGGGACGTTCACCGGTCTCGGCTATTTCGACTTCACCTGGCAGCCGGGCAGCAACCCCGACCTGCTCAAGGAGCTCGGCCTCGAAGGCGAGCCGCGCGGCGCGGTGGTGCATGCGGCGGGTCGCGAGGCCGATCCCGCCAAATCGCCGCGCCCGCGCGACATCCTGCTCGAGATCGACGGGCAGGCGATCGACAGCGAAGGCGATTATCTCGACGCGGATTACGGGCACCTGATGTTGGAAAACCTCGCCAACCGCGGACGCTTTGCCGGCGCCACGGTGAAGTTCAAGGTGCGGCGCGGTGGGAAAGAACTGACGCTGGACTACACGGTGCCGAAGGCGGATTTCGCGGACGAGACCGTGCCGCGCGAAATCTACAACGGGGCGCCCAAATACCTGATGACGGGCGGGCTTGTGTTTCAGCCGCTTTCGCAGGCGTTCTTGCGCGGCTGGGGCGAGGAGTGGCGCAAATACGCGCCCTTCAGGCTCCAGTATTTCCAATACGGCGAACCGCGCGACAAACGGAAGTCACTCGTCGCGCTGACGGGCGTGCTGCCGGATGCGATCAACCTTGGGTATCAGGATGCGACGATGCTCGTGCTGGACCAAGTCAACGGCCGGGTGGTGGCGACGCTCGCCGATCTGGCCGAGGCGTTGAAGGCGCCGGTCGAGGGCGGGGTGCACCGCTTCGAGTTTATGTCGGGACGCAACCTTCAGCGGCTCGTGCTCGACGCCGCGACGCTGGATGCCGCGACGAAGCGGGTGCAGGAGTATTACGGGATGCCGGCTGCGCAGCGGCTGTAGGTAGGGCCGGACGCCGGGCCGGCCGTGCGACGTTACTGCGCGCCCGGCGGTCCCGCCCTACCGGTTCAGCGTTTCTTGAAGATCACCTGCGGCGCGGTCTCGAGTTGGCCGCGGGTGACGCCCATCTGGTTGAGGAGCTTCAGCTCGCGCCAGAGGTCCGCGCCGCTGGTGCGGCCGGCGAAGAGACCTTCGTAGGCGCGGAGCGTGCGCGTCACCTCGTCGGCGGACTCGTCGACGAACTCGACGCGGAAGTGGCGGGCGCCGAGGGCGATCATGCGGTCGACGAACTCGGCGCCGGTCTGGGCGCGCGGGTTGAAGACGGTGTTGCGGCAGCCGGCGTCGGCCTTGAGCGGGAGCAGCGCGCCGACGCGGTCGCGCAGGGCGACCTTGTGCTTTTCGCAGGGGCGGCCGCAGTCGTGGTAGTCCTTGCCCTTGGAGAGGAAGGCGCAGAACACGCAGTGCTCCATGTGAAACATGGGCATGTGCTGATGCAGCGTGAGGTCGAAACACCCGGCGGGCGCGCCCTTCAGGAGCCCTTCGAGCTGGGCGACGTTGAGGTCGTAGCTGGCGGTGACGCGCTCCAGTTTGTATTTGGAAAGGAAATACTCGGCGGCGAGCGGGTTGGCGACGTTGAGGGAGAAGTCGCCGCGGAGGCGGAGCGTCGGCGCGGCCGCGGGGAAGAAGCGCAGGTGCTCGTGGTTGCGCACGAGGATGCCGTCGGGCTCGGCGGAGAGGACCTGTTTGAGGATCCAGTCCTCGGTGGGTTTGAAGACGCGGGGCGGAAGCAGCCAGATGGCCGGCGGCGGAGCCGCCGGAATGACCAATGACCAATGACCAATGTCCAATGATGAAGCGGTTTGCCAGGAGCGGAAGCGTTGGACGGCTTCGCGGTAGTGCTTCGGGTTTTCGAACTCGCAGTAGAGGTCGGCGAAGGGGACGCCGGAGTTGAGCGCGGCCTCGAGCTGGGCGAAGTCCCGGACGAGAGGGATGATCTGCGGCGTGGCGGGTGTCTCGGCGGGGGCGGGAATTTTGACGGCGATGTCCGGACCATTGGACATTGGACATTGGACATTGGTCATTCCCGCATCCGCGGTGAGCGTCCATCTCCGGGGAGCGGCGCGGAGTTCATCGAGTCGGGCGGCTGCGTCGCGGCGGAGGCGGTTGAGCTCGCTCGTCGGGAGCATGACCTGGCCTTCGAGGCGGTTGTCGAGGTCGCCGAGGTGGAAGGGCGTGCCGCCGAGGCGGCCGAGCTGGTCGCGGAGGCGCTCGGCGGTGAGCGGGCGTTGGTCGGCGGGCGCGGCTTGGAGCGGGAGGGCGGAGGCTTCGCGGACGACGTGGCCCTCGTGGTCGTCAAGAATCAGGGTGAGCGGGGCGCCGGCGTGGCCGTGGACCTCGGCGCGGATCGGGCGGGTGTGGCGGATCTTGTCGCCGGCGAAGGTGGCGCGGAGCTCGCGGTCGAGCGCGGGGTCGTTGGTTTTCCAGACGCGGTGGCCGGGGCGGATTTTTTTGAAGTCGAGGTCGCCGTGGCCGAAGCGCAGCACGCTCTCGCCGGAGCGGGCGTCGGTATTGAGTTGGTAGATACGGCCGCCCTGTTCGCCGGCGGCGGGGTTGCCGGCGTCGAAGACCACGCCGTCGCCGGGCTTGGCGGGGGCGACGAGACGGAGGGCGACGTGGTCGGCGCCGACGCGGGCGACCTGGCCGAGGAACACGCCGCGCTTGGTGCCGAAGCGGCCGTGGGCGAGCTCCTGGTTGTTGATGCCGCGGAACCAGCCGGTGTAGAGGCCGCGGGAGAAGGCCATGTTGAGCTCGTAGTAGGCGCTAGGAGCATGGAGCGAGGAGCTTGGAGCCAGAGAGGCGGAAGCGCCGGACGCGGAGGTTTGATTCCGGCTCCTTGCCTCCTGCTCCACGCTCCCTGCTCCTAGCTCCAGCATCACGTGGTCGAGGGCCTGGCGGTAGGTGCGGGTGATGCTGGCGACGTATTCGGCGGACTTGAGGCGGCCCTCGATCTTGAGCGAGGCGACTCCGGCGCGGACGAGCTCGGGCAGGACGTCGAGGCCGGAGAGATCCTGCGGGCTGAGGAGGTAGGCGCGGTCGCCGAGGTCGACGGGTTGGCCGTCGCTGACGAGGCCGTAGGGCATGCGGCAGGCCTGGGCGCATTCGCCGCGGTTGGCGGAGCGCCCGCCGAGGGATTCGCTGGTGAGGCACTGGCCGGAGTAGGCGACGCAGAGCGCGCCGTGGACGAAGACCTCGAGAGGGAGGGGAGTTTGGCCGGAGGCGCGCTGGGCGGCCTGGATGTGCTCGATCTCCTTGAGGGAGTTTTCGCGGGCGAGGACGACGAGCTCGGCGCCGAGGTCGCGGGCGAATTGCACGCCGGCGTCGTTGGTCACGGTCATCTGCGTGGAGCCGTGGATGGGGAAATCGGGCGAGAGGCGGCGGATGAGGCGGCAGACGCCGACGTCCTGGACGATGGCGGCGTCGACTCCGGCGGCGATGATCGAGCGAAGGTAGTCGGCGGCGTCGGCGAGTTCGTCGGAGAAGACGAGGGTGTTGAAGGTCACGTAGCCGCGCACGCCGCGGCGGTGCAGGAAGGCCATCAGGTCCGGCAGGTCGGCCACGGTGAAGTTGTGGGCGCGCATGCGGGCGTTGAAGCGTTCGAGGCCGAAGAAGATGGCGTCGGCGCCGTTCTCGACGGCGGCGCGTGCGCATTCCCAGTCGCCGGCGGGCGCGAGCAATTCCGGCCGGGCGTAACGAGGGGCGGCGGGCGCGGAGGAGGCGGACGTTTGGGCGGGCGCGGGCATGAGCCCTGCAAATTGGGTGCGGCTCGCGCGGTTTGTCGAGCGGGGGTGGCGTGGTAAAGTAGCGCAGGGCTCCCGCCCGCTCGCGCGCGGCCTGGTTGTGCGACCCGCCGGTCGGGCCTTGTTGCCACAGGGACGGAAATCAGGGCGCCTTGGCGATGTGGAGGCGGAGGAAGTGGCGGGGGCCGGTGCGGGCGACGCTGGCGAGGGTGGTGCCGTCGCCGGCCGGGGTGCCTTGGGTGACTCCGGTGGCGGTCCAGGGGACGGTCGCGAGGTCGGTGGTGGTTTGCACGGTGTAGATCACGTCGGCGCGGACGCGGCGATAGGTGAGCGTGAGGTTGCCGCCGGAGGAGCCGACGACGGGCAGGCCCGCGGTGCTCGCGACGAGGGGATCGAGGTCGAGGGCGTATTCGAGGAGGTTCTCGATGCCGTCTCCGTCGGGGTCGGAGTTCGGGTAGTAGGCCGTGTAGTGGGCGCCGCCGTAGCGGGCGGTTTCCCAGGCGTCGGGCAGTCCGTCGATGTCCTCGTCGTCGGTGGCGGCGCTGGCGCCGTTCATCACGAAACTGAAGACCAGCGTGTCGGCGGAGGGGTTGCGCACCGTGAGGTAGAAGCTGCGGGAGGGAAGCCAGGGCCAGGCGTTCTCGAAAAGCGGCTGGTTCATGTTCCAGTCGATGTTGGAGAGGTGTTGGCGGTGGGCCTCGACGATGCCGACGCGGGCGAGATCCACGGGCGCGCCTTCTTCGAGGAACCAGTCGAGGCCGCCGGTGGCGGTGGCGGAGCTCTTCCAGCGCCAGGCATCGGCGGGGATGTCGACGCGGTAGGTGAGCGCGGCGCCGGCCGCGAGGGAGACGTTGGTCAATTGGCCGCCGTAGAAGGCGAGGGCGGGCGGGATGGCGGCGGCGCCGGACGCGCTGGAGCTGATGCTGAAGCTGGCGTCGGTGTTGGCGCGGAAGCCGATGTAGTAGGTGTGGCCGGGGCGCAGGGTGGCGACGGGCAGGGCGTGGGTGCCGGTGTCGGGATACCAGGAGTAGGGGCCCTGGTTCTTGTTGTCGGTGCGCCAGTCGCGGGCGTAGTCGACGGAGGAGGCGGTGGTGTCGAAGCCTGGGGGCAGGGTGTCGCGGACGAGCATGTCCACGTCGCCCTGCTGTTGGGCGTAGGTGAGTTGCCAGCTCGTGGGCGTGGCGGCGGGGACCTCGACGCGGTAGTAGCGCCAGTCGCGGGCGGCGAGGAGCTGGCCGGTGAATGAGCCGCCGTTGAGCGCGAGGGTCTGGACCTTGCCGTCGGCGAGGGCGTTGCCGTGGCTCAGGCGCAGGCGGTAGCGGGCGTTGGTGCCGCCGGAGGCCTTGACCGCGACATACCAGGTGCCGGCCTCGAGGGCGAGGGAGGTGCGGCTGGTGGCGGGGACGAAGGCGGAGTATTCGGTGCCGACGCCTTCGAGGCGGTGGCGGGGCGCGGTGGCGGTGGCGTCGTCGGAGGGGAGGGTTTGCGGGCGGATGAAGAGGTCGGGGTTGCCGTTGATGGCGATGAGCTCGACGTGGACGAGGCCGGCGTTGGAGGCGGGGACGGTGAAGGCGTAGTAGTGGTAATCGGACTGGGCGAGGTCGACGCCCTGGTCGGTTACGGTGCCGAGCTCGGGGTCGGGCAAGGGCGTGCCGTCGGTGCGCACGCCGGTGTCGGCGAAGAGGGAGCCGGCGGGGCTGGCGAGGCCGGGCGTGGTGACGGGCTGACCGAGGGCGGGCATGGTCCAGGCGGGGCGCTGGAGGGTGGCGACGGAGTTGGTCAACGTGAAGGTGGTGGCGCCGGAGCCCAGGACCTCGACATACCAGGTGCCGGGGGTGAGGAGGGGCGGGGCGACGATGGCGGTGACGGGGCCGGACTTGCCGATCTGGTCGTCACTGTAAGCGGACGCGGGGTAGCCGCTGTTGATCCACCAGGTGACGCCGCCGGAGGACAGGGTGAGGCGCGGGGTCCAGGCGAGGACGGGCTGGCCGTCGAGTGTAGCGGGAACGTCGATACGGTAGCTGGCGCGCTGGCCGTCGCCGAGGGAGGCGGTGACGGTGTGGCTGAGGCCGTTGCCGTTGAGCGCGGAGGAGACGTTGAGCGCGGCGGGCGGGTTCTCGCTCAGGCGGAGCGAGAAGGTGGCGTCGGGGAAGAAGTCGCCATCGACGCGGTCGGCGCAGACGGCGAGGGTGTAGGTGCCAGGCACGGGGTTGTGGACGGTGAGGAAGCCCGTGCTGAACAGGGCGGAGCCGCCGCGGCCGCTGAAGTCGGTGCCGTAATAGGAGCCGGCGATGGAGGTCAGCTGACCGGCGACGGAGGCGAGGGCGAGGACGGGGTTGCCGACGCGGTCGCCGAGCTGGATTTGGAGGCTGGCGAGGCCGGCGGGGACGGTGAAGCGGTAGAAGGCGATCCGGCCGGCTTCGAGGGCGTCGGAGCGGGTGAGCGCGGAGACGCCGCCGGCGGGCACGGTGCCGAGGTCGAGGACCGGGGCGGGGCCGACACTGGTCAGGGTGAAGGCGGCGGGGCCGGAGCCGACGCGGTTGTTGTTCAGGCCGACGTTGGCGCCGCCCTGGGAGGTGACGGAGAGGTAGTAGTCGCCGGCGGGGAGGGTGGTGACGGGGCCGGAGCCGTTGTTCTCGTAGGTGGGGAGGAGGGTGTAGTGCTCGTGGCCGGTCTTGCGCATGAGCACGCCGGTCTCGAGGTAATGGGCGCCGCCGCTGTAGCCGCCTTCGTAGCTGGAGAGCGAGGGCAGGTGGAGGCGGCGGACGGCGAGCACGACGTCGCCGGTGGTGGCGCCGAGGCGCACCTGCCAGCTGGATTGGCCGGCGGGGACGGTGACGCGGAACCAGGCGGTCTCGCGCGGGGCGAGGCTGGCGACGGTGGCGGTGTTGCCCGCGCCGGAGAAGGCGAGGGTCTGGGCGACGGGACCGGAGGCGCCGGAGGTGCCGGGAGCCCAGACGCCGCGGCTGACGAGGGTGTAGCCGAGGTCGTCGGTCCCGCTGTCGGCACGAGTCACGCCGACGTAGTAGGTGCCGGGCTGGAGGGGGCGGCCGAGGGGCATGAGCAGGAACTGGCCGGAGCGGTCGGTGGCGTCGGCGTCGAAGGGGTAGCCGGTGAGGTCGTTTTCGCCGACCCACTGGTGGCCGGAGGGCCAGGCGTCGGCGGCGGCGGGGAGGTAGGCGGTGGAGCCTTCGAGCGGCCAGACCCAACCGCCGGTGGTGGCGAGGGTGGCGGGCAGGAGGTCGCGGCGCACGACGATGCGCGGGTGGCCGCCGGTGATGTTTTCCAGGCGCAGATCCCAGCCGAGGAGGCCGGGGGCGGAGCCGGTGTCCGGCACCTCGATCTGGAAGTAGCGCCAGCTGTCGGCGGGCTGGCCGGCGACGGTCGACGTGCCGCCGTCGAAGGCGACGGGCGTGATGGCAGGGCCGGGGGCCTCGACGCGGAGGGAGTAGGCGGCGTCCGTGTAGCCGGTGTAGGAGCCGCTGTGGCCGGCGCGGACGGAGAGGTAGTAGGCGCCGGCGGCGGGATTGGGAACGGCGATGAGTTCGGTGGTGGACGTGGACGCGCCGCCCATGCCGCTGGCGTCGAGGCCGAGGGAGCCGGTGTTTTGGTTTACGGGGAGCTGATCGGGGAGGTTGGCGAGGGCGAGCCAAGGGGTGCCGACGCGGTCGGAGAGCTCGACTTCGAGGGTGCTGAGACCGGCGGGGGCGGTGAAGCGGTAGAAGGCGATCTGGGCGCCTTCGAGGGTGTCGGCGGTGCGGGTGAGGGCGGGGCCGCCGAGGGCGAGGGATCCGAGGTCGATGACGGGCGCGGCGCCGACGCTGGTCAGCGTGAACGCGGCGGGGCCGGAGCCGAGGCGGTTGTCGAGGCCGACGTTGGCTCCGCCTTGGGAGACGACGGAGACGAGGTAATCGCCCGCCGGGATGGTGGTGACGGGGCCGGAGCCGGGGTCCTGATAGGTGGGGAGGAGGGTGTAGTGCTCGTGGCCGGTCTTGCGCATGAGCACGCCGG
>CAMLQS010000129.1 GCA_946482165.1 uncultured Verrucomicrobiota bacterium
CGCCCTCTCCGCGCTCCTCGCCCTCCCATCGCTCATGCAGGCATCCGCCCCCAGCTCCCTCCAACCCGCCGTCATCGTAAACACCGCCGCCGAACCCGTGGCCCCGGGCAAATTCGCCCCGTCCTGGGACTCGCTCAAACAATACGAGGTCCCCGAGTGGTTCCGCGACGCCAAGTTCGGCATCTGGGCCCACTGGGGTCCGCAGTGCCAGCCCGGCCGCGGCGACTGGTATGCGCGCCACATGTATCTCGAGGACGGCCCGCTCTGGGGCACCAACGTCACCGCCTCCCACCGCGAGACCTACGGCCACCCATCGAAAGCCGGTTTCAAGGACGTCATCCACGCCTGGAAGGCCGAAAAATGGGCCCCCGAAAAACTCGTCGCCCTCTACAAGCGCGCCGGCGCGAAATACTTTTTCGCGATGGCCAACCACCACGACAACCTCGACATGTGGGACTCGAAATACCAGTCGTGGAACACCCTCCGCGTCGGCCCGGAGAAAAACATCATCGCCGGCTGGGAAAAGGCCGCCCGCGCCAACGGCCTCAAGTTCGGCGTCAGCGTCCACGCCTCCCACGCCTGGAGCTGGTATGAGCCCTCGCAGGGCGCCGACAAAAAAGGCCCGTATTCGGGTATCCCCTACGACGGAAAGCTCACCGCCGCCGACGGCAAGGGAACCTGGTGGGAGGGCCTCGACCCGCAGGAGCTCTACGAACAACGCCACGCGCCCATCGCCAACTTCGACGATCCCAAGACCATCCACGCCATCTGGGAATGGTTCAACGGCGTCACGCCCCCCGACCAGGCCTACTGCGACAAGTTCTACAACCGCACCATCGACCTGATTAACAAATACCAGCCCGACCTCGTCTACTTCGACGACACCGCCCTCCCCCTCTGGCCCGCCAGCGACGCCGGCCTGAAGATCGCCGCGCACTTCTACAACCGCAACAACACCTGGCGCGGCGACGACGGCGTGCTCTTCGGCAAGGTTCTCGAGCCCGACCAGAAAGACTGCATGGCCCTCGACATCGAACGCGGTCGCAGCCACGTCATCGAGCCCCTCCCCTGGCAGACCGACACCTGCCTCGGCGACTGGCACTACAACACCGACGTCCGCGACCGCCACGGCTACAAGGACGCCCGCACCGTCGTCCACACCCTCATCGACGTCGTCAGCAAAAACGGCAACCTCCTCCTCAACGTCCCGCTTAACGGCGACGGCGAGCCCGATGCCATCGAGATCGCCATCGTCGAAGGCATCGCCGCCTGGATGCAGATCAACCAGGAGGCCATCCACGGCACCCGCCCCTGGAAAGTCCTCGGCGAAGGCCCGCAGATGGCCGCCTCCGAAACGGGCAGCGGCGGCAATTTCAACGAGCACAACATCAAACCCTTCACCGCCGAGGACGTCCGCTTCACCGTCAAGGGCGGCAAGCTCTACGCCTTCCTCATGGGCGCGCCGAAGAGCGCCGTGAGCATCAAATCCCTCGGCTCCGCCGCCGGCCTCCTCGACGCCCCCGTCGCCTCCGTCCGCCTGATCGGCTCCGACGAGAAACCCGTCTGGTCGCAAAGCGCCGAGGCCCTGACCATCGAGGCGCCCGCTTCCGTGCCCAACGAGATAGCCGCCGTGTTCGAAATCATCCTCCGCGACTGAGCCCATTAAGGTGGACCGGCGGGTCCCTCCGCTCGTCGACGCGTGCGCAAGCACGCGCCCACCCACCCGCGGTGCCGTTTAACCCTACGACAAAGCCCTCCCCCCATCCGCCCCCTTCCCCCGTGCATTCGCTCCTCCCCCGCTCCCTCATCCTGTTCGCACTCGTCTCCCTGGCCTCGTTCCGGCTCGCCGCCGCGCCCGCCGAACCCGCCCCCCTGTGGCCGGACGGCGCGCCCGGCGCGCTCGGAACCGAACCCAAAGACATCCCCACACTCGCCCGCTACGCGCCGGCCGAGAGCGCCGCCAACGGCGCCACCCTGCTCGTCCTTCCCGGCGGCGGTTACCACGGCCTCGCCGGCCACGAGGGCGAGAACTACGCCCGCTGGTTCGCCGCCCGCGGCGTCACCGCCTACGTCCTCAAATACCGCCTCGGCTCCGCCGGCTACCGCCACCCCGTCATGCTCCAAGACGCCGCCCGCGCCTTGCGCACGATCCGCGCGCGAGCCCGCGCCGAGGGCCTCGATCCTGCGCGCATCGGCATCATCGGCTCCTCCGCCGGCGGCCACCTCGCCTCGACCCTGCTCACCCACTTCGACGCCGGCCGGACCGACGCCGCCGACCCGATCGAGCGCGAGAGCTCCCGCCCCGACCTCGGCATTCTCTGCTACCCGGTCGTCACGATGGGCGAGTTCACCCACGGCGGCTCGAAATACCACCTCCTCGACCACAGCCCGTCGCCGGAGCTCGTCCGTCTCCTTTCCAACGAGACCCAGGTGACGGGCGACACGCCCCCCTGCTTCATCTGGCACACGGTCGAGGACAAGACCGTGCCGGTGGAAAACAGCCTCCAATTCGCCGCAGCGCTCCGCCGCGCCGGCGTGCCCTTCGAGCTGCACCTCTACGAAAAAGGCGGCCACGGCCTCGGCCTCGGCTGGCCCGGCGCCCCCATCGAGGGCTGGCCCGAGGCCTGCCTCGCCTGGCTGAAAGGCCGGGGCTTCCTGACCGCGCCCGCCCCGCTCGTCTCCCGAAGCTGGACCACCACCGGGCCGCTCGTCCATCCGACGGCCGACGAGCGCCATCCCATCGTCGCCGTGAAAGACCCCTCCGTCGTCTTCCACGACGGCCGCTGGCACGTCTTCGCCACCACCGCCGCCACGACCGGCGCCTGGGGCATGGCCCATTTCAGTTTCTCCAGTTGGGACGAGGCGCCGCGGGCCAAGCCCTTCCATCTCGACGACAATCCGAACCTCGCCGGCTACAACTGCGCCCCGCAGGTCTTCTACTTCCGGCCGCAAAAGAAGTGGTATCTGATCTTCCAGTCGCCGCAGCCGCGCTTTTCGACGACCGATGACATCACGGACCCCATGTCGTGGAGCGCGCCGCAGCCCTTTTTCGCGGGCACGCCGAAGAGCGTCGTCGAGGGCTGGCTCGACTACTGGATCATCTGCGACGACACTCACGCGTATTTGTTCTTCCCCGACGACAATGGCCGCCTCTACCGCAGCCGCACGCGCATCGAGGACTTCCCGCGCGGCTTCGACGAACCCGTCGTCGTCATGCACAAGGCCAAGAACGACCTCTTCGAGGGCTCCTGCGTCTATCGCATCCAGGGATCCAATCAGTTCCTCCTCCTCGTCGAGTGCATCGGAAAACACGGCCCCCGCTACTACCGCGCCTGGGTGGCCGACCGCCTCGACGGCGAGTGGAAACCGCTGCCCGGCGCCGACACCGAGGCGACGCCCTTCGCGGGCGACGCCAACGTGCGCACGAGCGACGGCACCCCGCTCTGGGCCGAAGGAGTCAGCCACGGCGAACTCCTCCGCGAAGGCAGTGACGAGACCATGACGGTCGACCCGAAAAACCTGCGCCTCCTCTACCAGGGCCTCCCTCGCGGCACCCGCGAGCCCAACTACGTCCTCCTCCCCTACCGACTCGCGCTCTTGAAGCCCGCCCCCGCCGTTCCCTCAGCTCCGCCCCGCCAATGAGATCTTGGCCCCTTGTGATTGTCTGCCTTGCCGCCGGGCTCGCCACCTCCGCTCAGGCCGAACCGCCCGCCGGCTCTGTCGAGATGGTGGACGCGTCCCGCGTGCGGCTGCTCCCCGGCAGTCCGTTCCATGACCGGCAGGAATTGCACCGCACCGGCTACGTCGGCCGGCTCGAACCCGACCGCCTGCTCTTCCCCTACCGCAAGCTGGCCGGCCTGCCCCAGCCCGCCGGCGTCACCGCCGGCTACGAAGGCTGGGATAGCGGCTTCATCAAGGGACACATGGCCGGCCACTACCTCTCCGCCGCCTCCCGCATGGCCGCCGCCACCGGCGACGAGTCCTTTCGCACGAATGCCGACTACCTCGTCGCCGAGCTCGCCAAGTGCCAGCAGGCGCTGAACCAGGACGGCTACCTCGCCGCATTTTCCTCCGTCGCCCTCGACTGGCAGGAAGGCACCGCCAGGGACTCGGGCGGCATCGTCGTGCCCTACTACACGATCCACAAGATCATGGCGGGCCTCGTGGACGCCCATCGCTACCTCGACAACCAGCAGGCTCTCGACGTTGCGCTGAAGATGTCGGCCTACCTTCAGAGGCGCCTCCTCGCCCTCCCGCCCGACCAGATCGAGCGCATGTTCCGCACCGATCATAGCCGCAACCCGCAGACCGAGTTCGGCGGCATGGCCGACGCGCTCTCCGAACTGTATTCAATCACCGGCGACAAAAGCCATCTCGCACTCGCCGCGCTCTTCAACCGTCCCTGGCTGATCGACCCGCTCGCCGCCGGCGAGGACCGCTTAAAATTTCTCCACGCCAACACCCACGTCGCCCAGTTGGCCGGCATCGCCCGTCACGCCAACCTCACGGGTGACGCCGCCAACACCCGCGCCTCGGAGAACGCTTGGGAGATCGTCACCCGCCACCACTCCTTCGCCATCGGCGGCAACTCCTACAAGGAATGGTTCGACGGCCCCGACGTCGAGGCCGGCCCGTCCATCCACGACGGCAAACGCCTGCCGCCCACCACCGCCGAGAGCTGCAACACGCAAAACATGCTGAAGCTCACCGCGCGTCTCATCGAACGCACGCCGGGCCGCGCCGACCACGCCGACTACTTCGAACGCGCCCTCTACAACCACCTCCTCGCCACCATCGCCCCCGACACCGGCGCGATGACCTATTTCACACCCCTTCATGGCGATTTCCGCACCTACCTCGACGGCACCCACTGCTGCGTCGGCTCGGGCATCGAAAACACCGCCCGCTATAACGAGGGCATCTACTTCCAACGCCCCGGCAACCTCTGGGTAAATCTCTACATCCCGTCGGCCCTCGACTGGAGCACCCAAGGCCTCGCGATCAAACAAGAAGGTTTTCCGCCCCTCACCGACACGGTTCGCCTGACCATCGTCCGCGCCGACCGCCCCGTCGAAACCACGCTGCACCTGCGCGTTCCCGGCTGGTTGTCCGGCCCCGTCGCGCTGTCCATAAACGGCCGCCCGCAACCCGCCACCGCCACGCCGTCCGGCTATCTCGCCGTGAAACGCGTCTGGCGGACCGGCGACGTCGTCGCCCTCACGCTTCCCTCCGCGCTCCGCCTCGAACGCGCCAAGGACGTCCCCACCCTGGTTTCCGTTTTCTATGGCCCCGTGCTCCTCGCCGGTCGCCTGGGCAACGACGGCATGCCCGGGGATTTCGCCGACAAAGACGCCTACCTCAAACTCCCGCCCGCGCCCGTGCCCGCCATCGTCACCCCGTCGGCCAATCCCGCCGATTGGCTGACCCTCGCCGACGCCTCCACGCTGACGTTCAAGGCGCACGACGCCGGACCCGCCTCCGGCCTCGTGTTCCAGCCACTCTACGCCGTGCATCACGAGCGCTACTCGGTGTATTGGGAACTCACCGACACCGCTCCCCCGGCTTCGTCCGCCTCGTCTCCCACGACTCCGCCCCAGCCCACGCCCCCGGAAGACGCCTCGGCGCTCGACCGCGTCCTCGTTGGCGACGACGCCTCGGAACGCGCCCACGACTTGTCGGCGGAGCAGAGCGAAACCGGCCGCGTTTCCAACTACGCCTGGCGCGATGCCGCCCCGAACGGAGCCTTTTCCTACGTGCTCGCGCTCCCGAAATCTCCCGCGGCCACCCTCATCTGCACCTACTGGGGCGGCGACCGCGGCCGCACCTTCGACGTCGTGGTCAACGGCGTGGTCGTCGCCACGCAAACCCTCGAAGGCCGCCAGCCGGGCAAAGCGATCGAAGTCACCTACCCGCTCCCGCCCGATTCGCTCACCGGTCAGCAAAATCTCACCGTGCGCTTCCAAGGCACGGGCAAAGGCCGCGTCGGCGGACTCCTCGGGCTCCGCCTCGAACCGCCCCGCCCTTGACCCTTTTCCCAATGCGTATCCTCACCCTCATTACCGCCTCCGCCCTGCTGGCTTCGTTGGTGTCCGCCGCCGAACACCGCGTGAACTCGCCTGACGGCAAACTCGCGCTGGTCGTCTCCGACGACGCCGGCCTTCGCTACCGCGTCGAGCTCGACGGCAAGCCCCTCCTCGCCGATTCCGTCCTCGGTCTCGACTTCGCCGACGGCGCCACCCTCGGCCCCGCCGCCAAAATCACCGGCACCAAGAAAGCGTCCCGCAAAACCACCTGGGACAACCCGCTCGGCCAACGCCGCACCGTGCCGGACCGCTTCCGCGAGCTTCGCGTCACTCTGAGCGAAGGCGCCAACCCCGTCCGCACCTTCGCCCTCGTGGCCCGCGCCTACGATGACGGCGTCGCGTTCCGCTACGATCTCCCCGAAGCCTCCGGCCTCGGCGAATTCACCCTTCGACGCGAACTCACCGAGTTCCGCTTCCCGGCCGACCACCGCGCCTGGGCCGGCATGGAATCCGCCTGCGCCGAAAACACCTACCTCGAACGCAAGCTCTCCGACATTCCCGCAAAAACCTCCGAGAGCTGGCGCCCCGGCCAGGCCTACCGCTCCGTCCTGCCCCTCCTTGTCGAAACGCCCGCCGCCCACGTCGCGGTCGCCGAGTCCGACCTCCTCGACTGGGCCGGCCTCTTTCTCGCCGGCACCGGCGAAACCGCCGTCCGCGCCGAACTCGCCCCGCGCCAGGACGGGCGCGGCGCCGTCGTCGGTCGCGTCCCCATGCTCAGCCCTTGGCGCGTCCTCATGGTCGGCCGCGGCGCCGGCGATCTCGTGACGAACGACCTCGTCGCCACCCTCGCCACACCCTCCCGAGTCGCCGATTCCTCCTGGGTCAAGCCCGGCGTCAGCGCCTGGGACGCCTGGTGGACCGGCGTCAATCCCTCCCAGCCAAACCACACCGCCGTCCTGGCCCGCGGCGACAACCGCTCCCATCGCGAATACATCGATTTCGCCGCCGAGATGGGTTGGCCCTACCAACTCGTGGACTGGTTTTGGTATCGGCACATGACCGATTGGAACAAGAGCCTCTTCTCCCCGCCCAATCGGCCCTCCGGCGACTTCACCCAATCCGTTCCCGACATCGATGTGCCCGCCTTGGTCGCCCACGCGCGTGCCAAAAACGTGAAGCTCTTCATCTGGGGCCATTCCCTCGATCTCCAGACCGCCGGCATAGACAAGACCCTCGGCTATCTCGCATCGCTCGGCGTGGCCGGCGTGAAGATCGACTTCATCAACAGCGACTCCCAGGAAGCCGTCCAGTGGTGCGTCCAAGTGCTCGAAGCCGCCGCCCGCCACCGCCTCATGGTCAACTTCCACGGCGCCTACAAACCCACCGGCCTCGCCCGCACCTACCCCAATTTCATCACCCAGGAAGGTGTATTGGGCAACGAATACAACAAGCTCGGCGGCAGCGTCACCGCGCGCCACACCCTCATCCTGCCCTTCACCCGCGGTCTCCTCGGCCCGATGGACTACACCCCCGGCGGTTTTCTCAACCGCACCCAGTCCGCGTTCAAGGTCACCTATCCCGCCGAGGTCATTGGCACCCGCGCCCGCCAGCTCGCCATGACGGTAGTCTATCGCAGCCCCCTGCTCGTCCTCTGCGACAGCCCCGCCAATTACCGGGGCCAGCCCGGCGTCGAGTTCTTCCGCGACCTCCCGACCGTCTGGGACGAAAGCGTCGTCCTCTCCGCCGAGGTCGGCAAACACCTCGTCATCGCCCGCCGCTCCGGCCAGCGCTGGTTTATCGCCGCGATGAACGGCGACGACGCCCTCGCGGTGGACGTTTCCCTCGCCGCCCTCGGCCTCAAGGGCCGCGGCTGGCAACTGCGGGAATTCGCCGACGGCGCCGACCCCGCCGCGCCCGAAACCGTGGTCGAAACCACCCGCGATATCGGCAAAGCCCGCACGCTCACGCTCCGCCTCGTTCCCGGCGGTGGCTACGCCGCCATACTGAGCCCGACGCCCCCGGCACCATGAACCCATCTCTCGCTTCCCCTGTATGAACCCGCATCCGCGTCCGGCCCGCACCGGCGATTTCGAGCGCCGCAACCACCCCGCCACCAAGTGCCGGAGCGAATGCCTCCTGATAAACTGGCTCCTTTCATTCCTCTTGATGCTGGTCGCACTTTGGGCGGTTCCGGCGCTTGAGGCCCAGACCTACGCCGAGCCCTACGACTGGAAATCGGTCGTGATCAAGGGCGGCGGATTCGTGACGGGCATCGTGCCGCATCCGAACGAGTCCGGGCTGATGTATTGCCGCACGGACGTGGGCGGAGCTTACCGGTGGAACCCCGCCAATGGCTCCTGGATCCCGTTGCAGGATTTCCTCGCGCCCACGAACGAGGAATGGGGCCTCTACGGCGTTGAAAGCATCGCCCTCGATCCGCAGGACGCCAACCGGCTTTACATGACCTGCGGCTGGCTGGGCGTGGGACGCCTGAATGAAGTTTGGACCTCCACGGACCGTGGCGCGAATTTCACGCGCGTCACCGCACCGTTCACGATGGAGGCCAACGGCGGTGGCCGCAGCAATGGCGAGCGGCTCGCGGTTGATCCCAATCTCGGCGGCATCCTGTTCAATGGCACGCGCCGTGACGGCTTGTGGAAGAGCGTCAACTACGGCGCGGGCTGGTCCAAGGTCACGAGTTTCCCCCTCAACACCACGGCGAACCTCGTCGGCCTCGTGTTCGTGGAGTTCATCAAGAACAGCGGCGTCAATGGCAGCGCCACGCCCGAGATCTGGGTCGGCGTCTCCCAAGGAGGCGACAATCTATACCGGAGCACGGATGGCGGAGCCACTTGGTCGGCGGTGCCTCACGGCGCGCCCTCCAGCCACATGCCGCACCGTGCCGCACAGGACGGCATCGGAAACATGTATGTCACTTTCAACGACGGTCCGGGACCGAACGACGTGGGCGCCGGGTCGGTTCGTAAAATCAATCTCGCCACGCTCGCTTCAACAAATGTGACGCCGCCGCTGGGCCAGGGTGGCTTCGGGGGCGTCTCCGTGGATAGGCAAAATCCTGCTACACTCGTCGTCAGCACGATGGATCGCTGGTGGCCGCACGACGAGGTCTATCGCAGCACCAACGGCGGCACGACGTGGAAAGCGCTTTATGCAGGCGCGACGATCGACGGATCGAGCGCGCCCTGGATCTTCTTCAATTATGCGACGCCTCCCGTGCCGCATTGGATCGGCGACATCAAAATTGATCCGTTCAACTCAAACCGCGTCTATCACATCAGCGGCCGTGGCCTGTATTCGAGTTATAACCTGACCGCGACAACGCCCTCGTGGGAGTTCCGCTCGGACGGCATCGAGGAAATGGGCCTGTGGCCCGGCGGCAGCGCGTTGTGCAGTCCGCCAAGCGGCGCTCTGTTTTTCAGCGCGCTGGGCGACATCGGCGGGTTCTCACACTACGATCCCGATGTTTCACCTGCGCTGGAAGACCACTACGACCCGGTCTATGACAGCAACACGAGCGTGGATTTCGCGGAGCTGAACCCCGACATCGTGGTCCGCACCCATAAGGGTGCGCCGCGTGGCTCGCGCTCGACCGATGGCGGGCGGACGTGGACGGACTTCCCCACCCATCCCCCCGCCACGGACAACGATCCCGGCGCGATTGCGATCTCCGCAAATGGCCAACGGCTGGTCTGGGTGTCGGAGGGTGCCCCTGCGTCGTATTCAACGGACAACGGCGCGACCTGGACTCAGTGCGGCGGCAACATCACGCCGACCGAAGTATGGGAGCAGCCGTTTCTTTTTTCCGATCGGGTTAACAGCAACAAGTTCTACCTCTACCTGCCCTCCACCGGGGTGGTCCACCTCAGCACGGATGGCGGCGCGAACTTTGTCGCGGGACCGACGCTCGGCACCTGGTGCGAAGCCATGCGCACCGTTTATGGCCTGGAAGGTCACGTCTGGATCTCGTGCGTGGACGGCGACTCTTCCAAGGCAGGTCTCTGGCGCTCGACCAACTCCGGTGTGAGTTTCACCAAAGTGAGCGGCGTCCAGAATGCGCAGTCCATCGGCTTCGGTCGCACGGCGAGCGGCGGCGGGCATCCGGTCCTCTACCTGAGCGGGCAAGTGAACAATACCTGGGGTATCTTCCGCTCCGAGAATCTGGCCGCGAATTGGATACGCATCAACGATGACATGCACCAATACGGCGGCGCATCCCAAATCACCGGCGACCCCAAGATCTACGGCCGCTGTTATTTCGGCGGACGCGGCTTGCTCTACGGCGACATTCCCACCGGGCAGCCAGTTCCGACGCGGCAAGTTTCAAAGACGATCTTTCAGGACTCGCTGGTCGATGGCTGGCAGAACTGGAGCTGGGCGACGGTGAACACGGCGTCCGCGACTCCGGTGCGGCGCGGGGCGTCCGCCATCTCGGTCACCGCGGAAGGCTGGGCGGCCCTCTTTCTACGGCGGCAGGCAGTGCAGTCCACCGTCGGATACTCCGCAGTGGCTTTCTGGATACATGGCGGACCGAGCGGAGGACAATCCCTCCAAGTCGTCGGTCTCCGCGGCGGGAACACCCAGGTGTTCAAGCCGATCACGCCGCCGATGGCCGGCACGTGGACCCGCGTGGTGATCCCCTTGTCCGAACTGGGCCTGGCCAACGTCTTGGACTTCGACGGACTGTGGATCCAGAACGCCAGCGGCTCGCCGATTTCCACCTTCCACGTGGACGACATCTCGCTCGTCGGCCAGGCCGATGAGGAAGACTGGACCACGCTGGATTGGGAAAACTGGCGGCAATCCCGGTTCACCGCATCCGAACTGGCCGACGATGGCGTCAGCGGCCTTGCCGCCGACCCCGACCACGACGGCGCTCCGAACCGGATCGAGTGGTTTCTGTTGGGAAACGCGGTCGAAAACGACGCCGGCCCGTGGTGTTCCCTGCAAGTCGCGGATGGCGCGCTGGCGTTGACCTACGTCCGGCGCGCGGGAGTCCCCGCCCCCATGACGCTGGAGATCTCCACCAACCTCGAAGACTGGCAGCCGGCGGTCGGCGTTTCGCTCGTCGATCCACTGGACGCCTCGGGCCTGAGCGAACGCGTCTCGTGGTCGTTTCCCTCCACGGAACCGAGGCTGTTTATGCGCCTGAAATAGCTTCCGCCGGATCACCGCCGTCCGCCACTTCGCCCGCCTCCGCCTCCCCTCTATTTTTAACACCCGCCCCCATGCACACGCCCTCTGGAATCAGCCGCCTCGCCTTGCCCGCCTTCATGCTCGGCGGGCTCCTCGTCGCCGCGCACGCCCACGCGCAGATCACCAGCGCACCGGCCGAGACACCCGCTCACAATCCCATCATTTGGGCCGACGTCCCGGACATCGCCATCATCCGTGTAGGGAAAACCTACTACATGAGCAGCACGACGATGCACATGAGCCCGGGCCTCCCGATCATGAAGTCCACGGACTTGGTCAACTGGAGCATGGCCTCCTACGCCTACGAAACCCTCGGCGACAACGACGAGCTCAGCCTCAAGAACGGAAAAAGCGCCTACGGCGCCGGCTCCTGGGCCAGCAGCCTGCGTTACCACGACGGCGTATTCCACGCCTCGACGTTCTCCGCCAACACCGGACACACCCACATCTACACCACGCGCGATCCGGAGCGCGGCCCGTGGAAAGCGACGAAGTGGGTGCCCTCGGTGGGCGACCACAGCCTGTTTTTCGACGACGATGGTCGCGCTTACATGATTTGGGGCGGCGGCCGTGTCATGCTCACCGAGCTGGAACCCGATCTGTCCGGACTCAAGCGGGGTGCCGAGAACAAGGTCATCGTCGAAAGCGTCAACGCCGTCTTCGGCGCCGACCAGGGCGGGCTCAAGGGCGAGGGCGCGCAATTTTTCAAGATCAACGGCCGCTACTACCTCGTTAACATCGCCTCGCCCGGCAGCCGCTGGGCGCGCACCGTCGTCATCAGCCGCGCCGACAAAATCGACGGTCCCTACGAAAGTCGTATCGCGCTCGATGATCGCGGCATCGCCCAGGGCGGCCTCATCGACACCCCGGAGGGCAAATGGTATGCCTATCTATTCAAGGACAACGCCTCCGTCGGTCGCATCCCCTATCTCGTGCCCGTGACTTGGCAGGACGGCTGGCCCGTGCTCGGCACCGACGGCAAGGTGCCCATGACGCTCGACATCCCCGCCGGCGGACAGGGCCTCTCCGGTGCCTCCGGCATCGTCGCCTCCGACGAATTCGCGCGCCAGCCCGGCGACCCCGCCCTGCCCCTCGCTTGGCAATGGAATCACAATCCCGTGCCTCGCCACTGGTCGGTCGCCGAGCGCCCGGGCTACCTGAGCCTCGTCACCAGCCGGGTCGTTTCCACTCTGACCGAGGCCCCGAATACCCTCACGCAGCGCACCTTTGGCCCGAGCAGTTCCGCCACCACCCGCATCGACGTGAGCGGCATGAAAGACGGCGACTATGCCGGCCTCGCCGCTTTTCAG
>CAMLQS010000130.1 GCA_946482165.1 uncultured Verrucomicrobiota bacterium
GCCTTCTTTTCGGTGCCGGCGACGAGGCTCTTGGCGACGTCGTCGGGCTGGGAGAACTGGAGGCTGAAGGCGGGGACGGTGCCGGCGGCGGCGCTGCTCTCGATGAGCGGCGTGACCTCGCGTCCCTCGGCGGCGTCGACCTTGAAGCTGCCCGCCTCGAAGAGCCAGACGGAGGAGAGCTGGGCGGTGGCGGGGGTGCCTTGGTTCAGGTTTTTGGCGGTGAGGGTGAGCCAGACCGGCATGCGGCTGCGTTGGGCGTTGTTGAGCGGGAGGGCGAGGGACTGGTCGCCGACGACCTGCTGGGCGTCGTAGCCGATGCCGTAGGCCTTGAAGAGCGTGGGGAGATCGGAGGAGGTGTTGGGCGAGGCGCCGCCGAACATGGCCTGCTGCTGTCCGCCCTGGCGTTTGAAATAGAACGATGACGGGTCGACGGCGAGGAGGACGGGTTTGCCGGAGAGGATGAACTGGTCGAGGGCGAATTCCTGCTCGGGCTTCAGGCCGACGGGGTGGATGACGGCGAGGGCATCGAGTTTCTCGGGCAGGGCGGTGAAGTTGTCCTCGATGGTGACGACCTCGAAGGAGCGGGCCCACTCGTCGCGGATGAGCTGACCGCGCTGAGGGCGCTGGTTCATCATGCTGAAGGGCTGGCCGGCGAGAGGGAGCTTGCTGAAGAGACCGAGGCGCGGCTTGGAGACCTGCTGGACGGAGTGGATGAGCGCGGAGACGTCATACTCGATCAGTTCTTCGCGCTGCGGGCTGAAGGTCGGGATGGCCTTTTGCTGGTCGGCCTGGATGGCGACGAGGCCGAGGTAGAAGGCCTCGCCAGTGCCGGGGGCCTGCTGAGGCTGAAGGCCGGCGGCCTGGGCCTTTTCCTCCTCGGGGGTGTCGGCCGCGGGGGAGATGATCTCGAGATTCAGCTTTCCGCCGGAGGCGCGAACGTAGGCGCGGAGCATTTCCTCCACGCGGGCGGCGAAGTTTTTGTATTGGGTCGGCAGGCCGGCCGTGTCGCGGCTGGCGTAGAGCTGGAGGGTGACGGGGTCCTCGATCTTGCCGAGGAGGGCGCGGGTGCCGTCGGAGAGCGTGTAGATCTGGCCGGCGGTGAGGTCGCCGCGCACAGGGACGCGCGTGGCGAGGAAGTTGATCAACAACAGGACGACGGCGAGCAGGGAGACGGCGAGGGTCTTGGCGAGGCCGGGTTTCATAGGCGTGGAGCAGGGAGCGGGGAGCTAGGAGCCAGAAAGGGAGACGAGGAGGAAGGGATCAGCGCTCGAGGGCGGCGACGTTGAGGGCGAGGGCGAGCGCGATGAGCGAGCCGAAGTAGGCGAGGTCGCGCGGATCGAGGATGCCTTTGGCGACGGCTTCAAAGTGCGGGATGACGCCGAGGTTGGCGACGAAGTCGACGGCGGCGACGGGTAGGAAGCCGGAGAGGAACTGGTTGAAGACGCTCCAGCCGAGGAAGAGGAGGACGAGGAGTGTGATCACGCCGAGCACGAAGGCGATGACCTGGTTTTTGGTGAGCGCCGAGATGAGCGTGCAAACCGCGAGGCAGGCTCCGGCGAGGAGCGCGCTGCCGAGGTAGCCGGAGACGATTACGCCGACGTCGGGATCGCCGAGCCAGGAAACGGTGAAGGCCATCGGCAGAGTGAGGAGAAGACCGAGCACGAGGAAGAGCCAGGCGGCGAAAAACTTCGCGAGAACGGCCTGGAGCGTGGTGAGCGGCAGGGTGAAAAGCAGTTCGACGGTGCCACCGCGCTTTTCCTCGGCCCACAGTCGCATGGCCGCGGCGGGGATGAGGAAAAGATAGAGCCAGGGGTGGAAAACGAAAAAGCTCTCGAGCGAGGCTTGGTTGCCGCGGAAGAAGCCGCCGATGAAGAAGGCGAGGCCGACCGACGCCACGAGGAATACGATCAGGAAGACGTAGGCGACGGGGGAGCGGAAGTAGCCGAGAAACTCGCGTTTGAAGACAGGAGCGATCTGGGACATGGGAAAGGCAGGGATGAGGGATGAAACCTGAGACCTGAAGGTGGGGGGAGGAAGCGGGCTGTTTTAGATGTCGCCCTTGGTGAGGCTGCGGAAGATTTCGTCGAGGCGGGCGCCGGGCTTGCGGGCGCGGAAGGCCTCGGGCGTCTCGTCGACGACGACCTTGCCTTGCGAGATGAGGATGATGCGCGTGCAGATGGCCTCGACCTCCTCGAGGATGTGCGTCGAGAGGATCACGGCGCGGTCCTGCGCCATGGTTTTGATGAGTGCGCGGACTTCGTTCTTCTGATTGGGATCGAGACCGTCGGTGGGCTCGTCGAGCACGAGGCAGGGCGGTTCGTGAAGGAGGGCCTGCGCGAAACCGACGCGCTGCTTGTAGCCCTTGGAGAGCGTTTCGATGGTCTGGCGGCGCACCGGGTCGAGGTGGGTGCGGGCGATGGCGCGCTCGACGCGTTCTTCGCGGGCGGCCTTGGCGCGGAAACCGCGAACCTCGGCGATGAAGCGGAGGAATTCCACGACGGTCATCTCGCCGTAGGCGGGCGCGCTTTCGGGGAGGTAGCCGATCTTGGCTTTCACGGCCACGGGGTCCTGCGCGACGTCGATACCCGCGACGGTGGCGGTGCCGGCGTCGGGGCGGATGAAGCCGGTGATCATCTTCATCGTGGTCGACTTGCCGGCGCCGTTGGGGCCGAGGAAGCCGAGGATGTCGCCCGGGTTTACCTTGAAGCTGACGCCGTCGACGGCGCGCTTGTTGCCATACGTTTTAACCAGACCTTTGACTTCGATCATAGGGAGGTGCGGGGAAGCGGGAAGGGGGAAAAGACCGCTGGGAAACCTCTTCGATAAAAAGGTTCCCGTCGGAGAAACAAAAAAATTAGCGCCGTCCGAGGAAATCGGACGGCGCTGGGTTTCAAGCGCGAATTTGGAGAGGCGGCTCGACGCGGGCGCGGACTCCGGGGACGGCGTCCATCCAAAGGGTGGCTACTTCAGCAAGTAGCGGATGGCGGCGAAGTAGCCTTCGATGCCGAGGCCGGTGATGACGGCCAGGCAGACGGGCGCGGTGAGGGACTTGTGGCGGAACTCCTCCCGCTTGTAGATGTTGGAGATATGCACCTCGACCGCGCGCAGGCCGCTGCCGGCGACGGCGTCGCGCAGAATGACGCTGGTGTGGGTGAGGCCGGCGCCATTGATGACGAGGCCGTCGATCTTGGCGTCGGCGAGGGCGGAAATCTTGTCGATCAGCGCGCCCTCGTGGTTGCTCTGGAAAAACTCGAGCTTGGCGACGCCGCCGAATTCCGCGCGCAGCTGCGCCTCGAGGTCGGAGAGCGTGGCGGAGCCGTAGATGTGCGGCTCGCGTTTGCCGAGGCGGTCGAGATTGGGGCCGTTGAGGATGGCGAAGGTCTTCATCGTGGGGTGGTGCGCGGCAATTACGCAAAACCCCGGCCGCGCGTCACGCATGGAAACGCGCGCGCGGGCGGAGCAGCCAGGCGAAAGCGCCCACGGCTAGGACAATGGCCAGACCGACAACCAGGCCGGAGGCCCGCTCGGGGCGAAGCTCAAGGCGGAGGTGGAGCGGCGAGGCGCCGTCCACCTGCAGGCCGCGGTCGAAGACAAGCACGCGGCCCCGCTCGGGCAGCGTGACATTAATGGCGGCGGGGGCGGGCTCGGCGGCGAGCTGCTGGTCGACGATCCGGGCGGCGATGCCGCGCAGGGCGGTGGTTTCCTCCTGCGTGTTGCCCATGAGGAGCTGGTCGACCTGCTTGGCGTCGTATTGGAGGAAGCCCTGCATGAGGGGGTTGATGTTCGCGGCCTGCTCGATCTGGGCGTTGGCCACGGAGTCGACGTTGTTGTCGAGGTAGAGCCGCTGACGGCGGGTGTTCAGGCCGACGACGGCCTGCTGGGTCTTTAGCGCCCGCAACTGGACGCGGGCGTCCTCGTTGGTCGCCTCGTCGAGGCCGGACACCTTGGCGGCGCGGCTGAGCATCTCGCCGGCCTGCTGCTGCTGGCCGTTTTGCAGGAGGGTGTTGGCCTCGGCGATCAACTGCACGGCCTGTTGCGACTCGCTTTGGCGCTTGGCGGATTCGAGAGAACGGTAGTCGGAGAGATCGATCCGGCCGCTCCAGCGGGACTCCTGCAAGCGCAGACCGCCTTCGTAGTGGGCGAGCTCCCGGCCCGGGGGAAGGACCACGCGCCAGGAAACGTTCTCCAAGGGCGTGTTCAAACCGGGGCCGTGGAGCTCGACGGCGCCGTTCGCCGCCGCGGGCGTGAGGTAGACGAGGCGCACGACGGCTCCGCGGTCCTCGGCGGTGCGCGGCGAGACGTGGAGGAGCCAGTCGTCGCCTTCGCGGACGGTGGCCACGCTCTCGCCGTTGACCAGCGAGGCAAAAAGTCGCGCGGCGGCGGGCAGGCGGACTCGAAGCGTTGTCTTCTCGCGCAAGTCGAAGGTCAGCTCGGCGGCGGTGGCGGCGGCGCCGGCGTCGGAGAACAGGGTGACCAAGCGGCCGCCGGTGACGCGGAGCTTCAGGGCGTCGGCGATTTCGTGGCGGCGCACCACGACGGAGAGCGGGCGCTCGGGCTCGGCGACGCGGAAGCAGAGCGCGGGCACGCTGCGATCGGCGCGGTCCTGCAAGGCGGCGGGCACGGCGCTCCAGTCGGCGCGCTGCCAGCCGCGCGGCGGTTCCGGGGCCTCCAGCTCGAGGCGTCCGGCGGCGCGGATGGCGACGAATTGCGAGGCCTGTCGCACGTTTGCGAATACAGGCGGGGCGATCTCTTCGCGACCCTGGTCGCGCGCCGCCGGGCCCTGGTATTCGACCAAGGCCTGGGTCTCGCCGATGATGCCGCGTTGGAAACGCAGCTCCCACCAATCGGGGGCGTCGGGCGCGGGCACGAAGTCGCCGACGGCCGGGCCGCTGGCGCGGACGGTGCGGGCCTGTTCGGGGGTGAGCCCGGGGATGCGGAGGCGCAGCGACTTCACGGCGGCGTTCTCCACGCGGTAGCGGAGCGAGAGGCGCGTGAGCGTCTGGCCCTCGCGCGTGGTGACTTCTTGCAACGACTGGACGGTGACCCACGGGTCGAGCGACTCGATGCCGACGGCGAGGCGCCAGTCGGCCTGGAGCAGGCGAAAGGCGAGCGCGCCCTCCTTGTTGTTGCCGACGTCGCGCGGATCGATCTGGGAGACGTTTTCGCGCGCGGCGGAGCGCAGGCGGAGGCCCTTGGCGGGCACGATTTGGAGGTCGCCGGTCTGGCGGGTGGCCTCGCGGAGGAGGAGGCGCGGCACGTCCCAGGCCTCTCGCGCGGCGGGCGCGGGGCCGGCGAGGGCGAGCGAGAAGGCCTGCTCGCCGAGCGTGCGGCCGTTGAGATGGAGCGTGACGACGCGACGTCCGCCGTCCTCGGCCTCGGTCCACTGGCTGAGGGCGGGGCCGGAGAGCGATTCGACCTCGAGCCCCTCTGGCAGCGGGAAACTGAGCTTGAACAATCCGACGCGGGTGATCGTCACGACGAGGTCGGCGCCGAGGACGAGGCGGTCGTCGCCGAGCGAAAGGAGCTGGCGGCTGGCGACGCGCACATCGGGGGCGACGGCGGTGACGCGGAGAGACAGGGCGCCGCCCTCGGCGTCGTGCCGGTAAACTTGGTGGAGAAGCGCGAGCGGTTTGTCGTCGCGGCCGCGCGGCAGCAGGCCGGCCTCGAAGTCCTGGGCGTTGATTGCGGAGATGCCGGGCGCGCGGACGGCCTCGGGCTGGGCGTCGTCGCCAAAGCCCAGGGCGAGCAGGCCGACGGAGCCGGCTGCGCCGCGGACTCGGAGAGGTTGCACGGAGAGCTCGTAGGGAAGGGCGGCGGCGGCGCGCTGCGTCTCGACAACGAGGCTGAAGGGTTGGCTCTGTGCCGGCTCGACGGATACGCGAAGCAGGCGCGACACGGGATCGAAACGCCACGGGCCGGCGGGGCCGCGTCCGACCTCGCCGACGGTGAATCCTTCCGGCACCTCGACCTCGAGCGCGGAGACGCGGCCCTGCACGGGCTTGATGGAAAGGCGGGCGTAGCCGTTCACGACGCCGGGGCCGGGCACGAAGAGGCTCGCGGTTTCGGCGAAGAAGCGAACGGGCTCCGCGCCGGGATCGCGGCGGCGGGCGCTGAGCGTGACGACAGGGCGGCCGCCGGGGGCGAGGACGAGCGTGGCGCCGCTCTGTTCGGCGGAGAGATTGGGAAGCGGCATGACTTGGACCGCGCTGGGCGAACCGAGGTCCCAGCCGCCCTCGGCGAAACGCGCGTCGATGCGTTGCACGGCGGCGGGGCCGGTGGGCAACGCCACGCCCTTGGCGGGCTCGGGCACGGCCATTTCGTAGGTGAAGCGCGCGGTGAACACGCCGGAGCGCTCGGGGGCGACGAGGTAGGCGATGCCTCCCTCGCGCGGGACTTTGACGACCTTGAGGCCTTTGCCCTCGAAGCCCGTGAGCACGGCGGTCGAATCGAGCAGGAGAAACGTTTCACCGGGGCGTCCGCGGACAACGATTTCGGCGGAGGCGTGGAGACGGCCGTCGCGGAGATTCCACGTTTGCGTGATGGACTGGGCGGCGGGTGCGGCGGCGGGCGCCGGGGCGGCTTTGTCCTCGGCTCGTGCGGATGTCGGCGCGCCCAATGACGCGGCGAGCAGGCCGGCGAGGAGCGTCAAGGACAGCGCGGCGGTGGGGGACGGGGGCGGCGACTCGGGCTCGTCGGGGGCGTCGTGACGCGAGCGCCACGCGCGCCAGAGGCGGATCAACACGATGGGGAACAGCACCAGCGTCGAGACAAGGGCGAGGGCGATGAAGAAATACACCGCACCGCCCGGTTGGAGGAGAAGGCCGAGGATAAACGATGCGGCGGCGAGCGCGGGCCAGATGCCGCGAAGCCGCGCCGAGCGACTGGCCATGCCTGCGGCGGCAACGGCGAGCGCGCCGACGAGGGCGGCTACGCCCGGCCAGGAGAAGGCGGCGCGCCAGGCGGGGACGTTGGCGACCTCGACGGTGAGGGCTTCGTCGGAGGTCGGCAGCGTCGCCGCGTAGGCGGGAGCGGAGGCCGTGGAGCGGATGCGAGCGTGGTAAGCGTTGTTCGCGTATTCGGCGGACATGGCGAGGATGGCGAGGGCGGCGAGAACCACGAAGGGCATCCAACGGATCCCGGGGGCGCGGAGCGCGAGCGCGGCGAGGCCGAGGAGACCGACGACACCGAGCGCGGGCAGCACGGCGCGGGAGGCGATCCACTCGAAACCGTTTTCCGAGACGACGGGCGCGACGAGATCGGCGTTGCCTCCGCGAGGGAGGAGGCGGCGACCCTCGTCGGCCGTGAGCGTCCATTCGCCGACGACGAGCGGGGCGGCGACGCGGGGCGCGACGAGGCGCACGAGCGACGCGGAGGAGCCGGCGGGCTGGCCGAGGCGGAGGAAGACCTCGACCGGCTCGTTCGGGTTGAGGCGCGGAGGGAGCGGCACGAGCGTGGCATCGCCGTCGCGGCGGGCGTTGACGGGCTGTCCCTCGGCGGTGGCGTCCCAGATTTTCGCGTCGGCGGGGAGCGTGAGACGAAGGGCCTTGCGGCCGCGGGTCTTGATGAAGAAACGGGCCTCGGTGACGACCTCGCCATTGCGGGCGACGCGGCTGGAGAGGCGGGCGAAGTCGACAACCTGGTCGATCGGATCGCCCGGCGCATACCAATCGACGCCGAGCTCGAGGGCGAACGGGCGCGCGGTGTATTGGTAGACGGCGAGTGAGGGCGAGGTGGTGAGCAGGCGATACTCGGCGGGCAGCTCGGCGGGCTCGAGTTTCAGGAGCGAACCCTCGGCGCCGCGCACGGTGGATTTGACCTGAAGCGGGCTGACGACCTGCACGTAGCCGCGCTCGGACTGGACGTTGAGCGGGCGAACCGCGCCGGGTCGGAGCGAGCCGCCGCGCGCGCCCATCGGCTCCTCAAAAGTGACGAGGAGGGTGGCGGCGCCGAGGACGGGCTGGTGGAGCGCGACGACGAGCTCGTCGCCCTCGCGGCGCCAGTCGCGGCGGACGTTCTGGCCGATGACGTCGATGTTGCCCGCACCCGGGGGGAGGGCGACGCGCCACTCGTTGGTCGGGGCGCCGACGACGAAATAGTTGAGCAGGACGCTGGCGTAGGCGACGCCCTCCTTGAGCGAGTAGAGGTGAAAGACGTCGGCCTGCACGCTCTGGCCCAGCGCTTCGACGGAGAGGCGCGCGTTCCAGTCGGGCGAGCGCAGTCGGAAAGCCTACTGGAGGCCGCGGGTCTGGCGCGGGAAGTAGGCGAGCGGCACTTCGACGAGTCCCGTGGTGGCGAGCGGCGCGAGGCGGAAGCCGGCGACGGCGACCGCGCCGACGTGGCCCCGGACGGACTTGGCGTCGGGGAATTCGAGACGTGGCAAGGTCCACTCGCCGGCGGCGGGCGGGAGGTTTTTCTCGAGACGGAAGCGCACGAGTTGTCGGCCGGAAACGGGATTTCGGAAAAGGATCTTCAGCCGGCGTTGGCCGGAATTTTCTGCGGCGGATTCGGCGACATAGTCGGCCACCTCCGCGCCCTCGACAGCGAGGATGGCGTGATCGGCGGGGACGAGGACGGTCCAGTCGCGCAGCGGGGCTTCGCGGACGTCGAGCTCGATCTCGGCGGAGAGGATGCGATTGGTTTCGCCGAGTTCGTAGAGCGCGACGGCGGAGACGGAAATCTCCGGCATGATCTGGCTGGCGACGATGCGGAAGGCGCGCTCGGCGGCGGGAAAACGGTAGACGAAAACCTGGCGCGCGTCGGCCTCGGCGGCGTCGCCGGGGAACTGAGCGGGCGCGAGCTGGAGCAAGCCGGAGAGGTCGACGACCTCGAGGCGGACCGCGCCGCTATTGGCGACGCGAACGAAGCCGGAGTGGCGCACGCCGCCCTCGGGGACGAGGCGGACAGGTTCGGCGCGCACGGGGAAGGCGCCGAGCGGGCTTTGGCTGCGAATGGTGAAGGAGCCCTCGGCGGCGAGCGGACGGCTGAGCCTGAGCTCGAGAACGCGAGCGGCGTTCGCGGTCTCGTTGGCGGCCGGAGGAGAGATGACTTGCCAGCCGAGGAGATTGGCGCCCTCGACGCCGACGATTTCGCCCGGGCCCTCGATGCGGAGGCGAGCGCCGGTCATGCGGCCTTGGAGCACGCGGAAGCCGACGACGGAAGATTGGCGAAGCAGGCCGGAGCCGACGCGCACATCGGCGAGCTCGGTGCTGGTGAAGAAGAGCGCGGCCTCCGAGGCCGCGCGGGTTTCTTTCCAGCCGAGGGTGGCGCGGCCGTCGGCGGGGATGAAGCCCTGCCAGGCGGCGGTGTCGGGCTGGTTTGCGCGGGAGGGAACCACGCCGGCGTTTTTGTCGAAGGCGATCTCGGCGGGGAGGCCGGCGAGCGCGAGCGGGATGGCGGAGCCGGCGGGCACGGTGAAATCGAGACGGCGCCAGTCGCCGTCGGCGCGCACGGCGGCGACAAAGCGGAGGCCGACGGCGACGGAGCCCTTGCGGGTGAAGACGAGGTCGTAGGCGGCCTCGGCGGGCGGTGCGTTCGGATTGACGAGTTCGAGATTCCAACCGTCGCCGGAGACGACGTCGACGGGCGCGGCGTGGCCGGAGAGCAGGCGCAGGCGGGCGCCCTGGCGAGGGACGAGAGCCCGGGCGTCGAGGCGAAAGGCCATGCCGGCAGCGTCGGTGGTGTAGTCGCCGGAGAGGCGGGCGGAGACCAACTCGGCCGTGTCGGAGGCGGCTCCGCGCCGGGCGAGGGCGACGACGAGCCGGGGGGAGGCGTCGGAGGCGAGGGTGAAGCGACGTTCGCCGGGGGCGGGGGGCTCGGTGGAGGCGCCGGTGAGGCCGGCGAGCTCGGCGTAGCGGAGGTCGAGCGTCGGCGAGGCGCGGACGAGAAGGCGGGAGGAGAAGCCGACGGCGTCTCCGGCGGTGAGCAGTGGAAGCGCGGTTCGGCCGGGCAGGGCGGGGCGCCCGATGCGGGTGCGGACGGTGAATTCGAGGGTGGTGGGGGCGTGTTTTTTGTCGTCGTCGGGAGCGGTCAAACGGAGGTCGAGGAAGCGTTGGGAGGAGGCGGCGTCGCCGACGCCCCGGCGGACGGCCCAGTCGCGTAGGCCGGGACCGGATACGGATACGATCTCGCCGTCGCCGGAAAGGCCGAGGGAGAGCGTTTCGGGCCGGCCTTGGACGATGCGGATACGGAGCGCGGTTTCGCCGTCGATGGACTCAGGGGCGACGGTGACGGTTTGTTCCGCGTCGGCCGAGAAGAAGACCGGCACGGCGGCGCGGAGTCCGCTGGCCTCGACGGTGATGCGGGCGGAGTCGGCGTCGGCCGCGGCGGCGGCTGGTGGATTCGCCAGGAGGATGGCCGCGAGGAACGCGAGGGCGCAGGAGCGGACGGAGGTTTTCATGGTAGTGGGTCGAGTGCGGCGCGGATGGGAAACGGCCGGGCAAGGCTGTGGCCGGGGCGGGCTGGAGGCAGTCCGCCAAGTGTCAGGGTTTTGTCAGGCGCGGGACGGCTGGTTTACGCTTACTCGGGCGAGAGGCGGCGGGCTTGGGAGAGCATGTCGAGAAACTCGACGACGCGCGGCTGGTCGACGAACTGGGCGCGGAGGGCGGCGGCGATCGGGTCGAGGTCGGCGAGCCGGATGGCGGCGGCGGTGTCGCCGCCCTGAAGTTTTTCTGCGAGGAGGGCGGAGGCGCCGGCGAGTTGGAGCGAAGGCGCGGCGCGGTCAAAGGCCGGGGCGGAGGCGTCGTAGGGCAGGGGCCAGGAACGCTCGATCATGCGGCCGGTGGAGGTTTCGCGGAAGCGGACGAAGACCTCGCCGAGTTCGCCCGCGCCCTGCGGGTCGACCTCGACCTGGTAGAGGGCGACGGCGGCCTCGGCGGAGGCGAGTTCGGCGGCGTCGACCTGGTCGTTGCGGAAATCCTCCTCGCGGAGGCGGTGTTGCTCGAAGCCGATCAGGCGGTAGCGTGGGACGCGATTGGGATTGAAGCGGACCTGAACCTTGACGTTTTGCGCGGCGGGGCGGAAGGCGCCTGCGAGCTGGCGGGCGAAGGCGGGACCGGCCTCGTCGGCGGAGTCGAGGAGAAGGTAACGGCCGTCGCCCTGGCGGGTGAGGGCTTCGAGCACGCCGTCGTCGAGGCCGTTGGCGCCGACTCCGCAGGCGTCGAAAGCGACGCCTTTTTGACGGAGTTGGACGACGCGGGCGGAGAGGGCGGCGGGATCGGCGTCGCCGAGGTTGGCGGCGCCGTCGGTGAGGAGGACGATGCGGTTCTGCGCGGCGGGATCGAATTGGCGGAAGGCGAGATCGGCGGCGAGTTTGAGGGCCTCGTCGAGATTGGTGCCGCCCTCGGGAGGCGTGTCGGCGGCGAGCTGGGCGAGGGTGGCGGCCTGGTCGCCGGGGAGGCGGTCGGCGAGGAGGCGGGGTGTGCGGGAGAAGCCGACGAGGGTCACGCGGTCGGCGGGGCCGAGGAGCGTGGCGAGTTGGGTGAGGGCGGCGCGGACGGTGGCGGCGCGATCCTCGCGCTCCATCGAGCCGGAGGTGTCGAGGAGGAGGGTGAGGCGCAGGGGCTGGCCGGCGGAGCGGCCGGCGGCGGGGACGCGGAGGGCGACGCGGAGGAGGTTGCGCTGCTGGAGGAGCGGGTGGGCGGCCTGCTCGACGCGGGCGGCGACGGGCTCGTCGGCGCGCGGGGCGGGGTCGCCGTAGTCGAAGGCGTTGTAGAACTCCTCGGGGCGAACGGAGGCGGGGTCGGGGAACTCGCCGCGGGCGAGGGCGGCGCGGGCGAGACGGAAGGAGGCGTCGGATACGTGTAACGAGAAGGTCGATACGGGCTCGTCGGAGGAGGGCGTTTCGCGGCGGAGGGAGGCGTCGGGAGCGGGGCGCTGGGCGGGTTTGGCGGCGTCGGTGTCGGTTGCCGGCAAGTCCTTTTGCTTGGCGTCACTTTCGTTGAAAACGCCCGGGTGCTGCCAGGATTTGGCAACCTCGGCGATCAGCTTGGCTCGGGTGGCTTCGCGCCGGGCGGTTCCCGCGTCGGTTTCGGCGCCGCTGGAGACGATGCCGGACACCGAGACGGGAGCGTTGGCCTCTTGCCTGACTTTGAAGTCGGCAATGTAGCCGACTTGTCGGCCCGCTTCGGCCAAACCGTTTGTGTCGGAGACCGAGATCTTGTCTTGGGCTGCACCGGCAAATTGAGGGTCGGCGTCGGCGCGATTGAGCCCGCCAGACTCTTTTTCGAATGCGCCGCGAGCTGAACCATAGGTGATCCCAAGCGCACCTTCGTTGGCGGCGGATTGGGCGAGCTCTGCGTCGAAGGATACGGTGGCACCAGATACGAAGCGGGAATCGGAATCCTTTTTTTCTCTGGAGGCCGCGCGTCGGCTGACCTGGGCGGAGAGACCTTTGGCAAGTTCGCCGCTCAAGGCCGGGGCGGGGGCGGCGGCAGGCGAAGCGGGCGGCGGAGGCGGCGGGCCGCCCGGGATATTCGAGCGCGGCTGGAACT
>CAMLQS010000131.1 GCA_946482165.1 uncultured Verrucomicrobiota bacterium
CATATCCATTCGAGCGAGAGTCGACCGTCCGCCGGGCCGCGCTGGAGGCGAATGCCTTTGGTGCGGATTAACCCACAACCCCAACCCAAATGAAGAAACTCCTCACCCCAATCGCCATGGCTTTTGCCCTGGCCGTCCAAGCTCAAGCCGCGGTCACGTGGTATTGGGCCGCCACGCCGTCGGATACCGCCATCCGCGACCAGATAGCCGCCGCCATGAATACGGCGGTCGCCAACTACAACCTCTACGCGTCCTACAACGCGAACATCCCGGTGCGCTACGTGGCCGGCGTTCCCACCGCGCAAGCGAGCTGGGGCGGCGAAATCCAGTTCGGCGGCAGCCGCAACGCCCGCGTCGCGCAGCACGAGATGGCGCATTGGTTCGGCTGCCCCAGCACGAACTGGTCGGGCCAGATGACCGGCGGCTCCTGGGACGGCGTCTACGCCAACAGCAAGGTCCAGGCTTATGATGGCACCGCCAACATCAGCGGCGACACGCAGCATTTCTGGCCGTATGGATGGAACTACGATTCCGAAGCCCAGTGGCCTCAGCGCAACATCGGCATCGTCGGCGGTCTTCGCCGCGACATGGGCCTGAGCGACGGGACCATCGGCATCGCCGGTTCGACCTTCGATCCCTACAAGCTGCTGAACCGCTCCTCCGGAAAGGTCCTCGACAGCTGGGGAGCCACGGCGAACGGCTCCAACGCCAGGCAGGCGACCGCCAACGGCAGCACGAACCAGACCTGGCTCGTCAGCGGCCCGAGCGGCGTTTATGTCACGATCAAGGCCGTCGGAGGAAATCTCTTCCTCGATTCCTACGGCACCGGCGACGACACCCCCGTTCGCCTCCACGCATCCAGCGGTAGCACGAATCAGCAGTGGACGATCGTTCCCACCGACTCGGGCTACTACAAGATCATCAACCGCGCGACCGGCAAGGCCGTCGACACCGGCGGCAACACGGCCGAGGGAAGCAATGTGGAGAGCTGGTATCAGAACAGCAGTTACAACCAGCAGTGGAAGTTCCTGAACTGATTCGCGACGAAGCCGGACGTGTGTGCGGTCCGGCTCTCGCCTAACTATGACCAATGAGGCAGGGAGGACGCTCCCTGCCTCACTTGCATGCATCAGTCTTTTCAACCCCGCCCATTACCCCCCGTCCGTTCCTCCGTCTGCCATGCGTTCCCCCAAGTCATCTTCTTCCCCTTTCAATGTCGTTCCGGTGATCTCCATCGCCGTCGCCTGCGTCGCGCTCGGCTGGTTTTTGCGCGGCCCTTCGTCCGACGGAAAAGACACCCGCCCCGCGGCGTCCACCCCTGAATCGACATCGCCAAACGCTCCCAGCCAGCCCGCTCCCGCCGAGCTCGTCGCAACGACGACGGCGCCGGACACGAAGCGAATCATCGATCGGGCGATCGCCGCCGACACCACCAACATGGTGGATCTGGTCGAGGCCTTGGGCGACCTCACGAGGCTTTCCGACGACCAGGTCAAGGCTAGCTGGGCGGATCTGGCGCGCCGTCGGCCGATCCCCAGCATCGGCGGGTCCGCGGCCGTGATTTATTTGTGGAGCCGGATGTCCGAAGGAGGCCGTGAAGTCGCGATTCTGCCGGGTTGGGGCGCGGACAATTTCGTCTCCACGATTTCCATCGAGAAAGCCCGGGGCATGGTGCCGGAGCTCCGGCGCAAGCTCGAGTCCGGCCAGTCGCTCGATGACGCGGGCCGCCACGCGGTTTATGCCGCGGCCCTGCGCGAAGATCCTTACGGAGCGGTGATGCTGTGGATGCGGCACACCAAGCCGTGGGACTTCCAGGCCGACGGCCGGCTTTTCGGCAATACCCTGTCCGATCCCAAGACACGCGATGCGATCGTCGCGGAGGCCCGCAAATGGCAAACCGACAAGGACCTGATGGGCGCTCTCGTTTCCACTCTCGCGAAAGACTGGATCGCCACCGATCCCGCCGCCGTCGAGCAGTGGCTCAACCAACCCGCGCAGGCTGATGTCCGAAAAAATGTCATGGAGCAGGTCGTCAACGTCCGGGCGCTCGCCAATCCCGCCGACGCCTGGCAATGGAGCGCGACGCTTCCCACCGCCGAGCGCCACCAGGCCTTGGGAATGAGCGCCGGCCAGCTCGCCAACACCCAGCCCGAGGCCGGTGCGCGGCTCATAGCGGGTCTCCAGGATCCCGCCGACCGCGAGGTCGCCGTGCGCGAATACGGGCGCGTGTTGGCGGCGAACAACCTCGAGCAGTGGAAAAAGTGGAGGGACGGCCTTCCGGAAAACGAACGCGCGGCCACCAACACCTCGGCTTTTCAGCTCTGGGTCTTCAACGAGCCCGACAAGGCCGTCGGCTGGCTCAACACCCAGCCCGCGAGCTCCGCCAAGGATACGATGGTCGAGACCTTGGTCGGCGTCTACGCCGTGCGCGATCCGAAGGTAGCCGCGCAATGGATACAATCCATCCCCGACCTCCAACGCCGCAAAGAAGCGGCGACTTCGGCGCTGGCCGCCATCGGCCCCGACGAGCTCGACGCGGTGCGCACCATCTTGACCGCGATTCCCAATTAGGCGCGGCGCTGTCTTGAACCGGATTCCGGAATAATTTCGGAATCCGGGTTGGCGGGGAAGAGCATTCCTCGGCTCGACTGCGGGGGACGGCTGCGTTGTGGTCGGACGGACAAGGCCTTTCCGCCCCCACCATGTCCGCATCCACCGAAGAACGCCCTCGCCTGCATGCCTGTTTCGCGACGACGCGATGGACCATCGTCGCGGCCGCGCGCGACGCGGGTTCGCCGGAGAATCGCGCGGCGTGGGAGGAGTTGGCGAAGCGTTACTGGCGACCGGTGCAGGCTTACATCCGGGGGCGTTGCGGCGATGGCTCGGAGGCGGACGATCTCACGCAGGAGTTTTTTGCGCGGCTGATCGCCCGGGATTATCTGGCCCGGGTCGATCCGGCGAAGGGGCCGTTTCGGGCTTTTCTGCGGATGGCAGCGGGGCGGTTCTTACTCAACGAGTGGGATCGGCGGCGCGCGTTGAAGCGGGGAGGGGCGGACGAGGTCGTGTCGCTGGACGCGATGGACACGGTGCAACGCCGTCGGAACGAGCCGCGGGACGAGGAGTCGGCGGAGAGAATTTTCGAGCGAGGCTGGGCGCTGACGCTGCTGGATCGGGCGTTTGAGCGGCTGCGGGCGGACTACGCGCGGACCGGGCGGGAGGGCGATTTCGACGTATTGAAAGATCACCTCGCAATGGGAAAGGCGGAGGTCGACCACGCGCGTCTGGCGGAACGGCTCGGGGTGGCGGAAGGCGCGGCGCGCGTGGCTTTGCACCGACTGAGGCAACGGCTGCGCGCGCATTTTCGCGCGGAGGTGGCCGAGACAGTGGGAGACGAGGCGGAAGTGGAGGCGGAGATGCGGCACGTGGTCGGACTGCTTGCGGAAAAGTAGAAAAATCTCGCGCGGCCGGTAACAAACGCCGCGGAGCGCTTATTCCTGAGTTAATGGACACTCACCCCGCCGCTTCCGCCTCGCCTGTTTGCCCTCGCTGCTCCGCGCCTTTGCCGGCGGATGCGCCGGAAGGGCTTTGCCCGCGCTGCGTGGCGGCGGGAAATTTTCTGACCGGCAGTTTTCTGGCCTCTCCCCCGAGCGGAGCGAAGGCACCTCGGCGCGTGCCCGAGCCGACGGAAATCGCGGAGCATTTCCCGCAGCTCGAAATCGAGTCTGTGTTGGGGCGCGGCGGGATGGGCGTGGTTTATCTGGCCAAGCAGAAGACGCTGGCGCGCCGGGTGGCATTGAAGCTTCTGGCTCCGGAGCGCACGGAAGACCCGGTGTTCGCGGCGCGTTTCGCGACCGAGGCGCAGGCGCTGGCGCGGCTGCATCATCCGCACATCGTGACGGTGTATGATTTCGGGCGCGCGGGCGGCTACTATTATCTGCTGATGGAGTATGTCGACGGGCTGAATCTGCGGCAGGTCCAGGAGACGGGGCGGCTGGCGGCGGCGGAGGCGCTGGCGATCGTGCCTCAGATTTGCGAGGCGCTCCAATACGCGCACGAACAGGGCGTGGTGCATCGCGACATCAAGCCGGAGAACATCCTCATGGACCGGCAAGGCCGGGTGAAGGTGGCCGACTTCGGACTGGCGCGTCTGGCCGCGTCTGCTTCGGATGCGGAGGAAGCGGACGTGGTGATGGGGACGCCGGGCTACATGGCGCCGGAGCAGCGAACGAATCCGGGGCGGGTCGACCACCGGGCCGACATTTACGCGCTGGGCGCGGTGTTTTATGAGATGCTCACGGGGCGGCGGCCGGAAGCGCCCTTCGCCTCGCCATCGCGTCAGGTGCGCATCGATGTGCGGCTGGACGAGGTGGTGTTGCGCGCCTTGGAGAACGCGCCGGAGAAACGCTGGCAGCAGGCGAGCGAGGTGAAAACGCGACTCGATACGATCGCGCGCGGCGACGCGCCGGCGCAGTCGTCCGCTTCCGAGCCCGGGGCCATGGCGGCGCGGAAAGGTCGAGGCGGTCCGCTGGTGTTGGCGCTGGTGTTGGCCTGCGCGGCGGGCCTCGGCGGCTGGTGGCTGGCGCGGAGGTCGGTCGAAGCGCCCCAAGCGGGCTTGCAGGCGCCGCCCGAGCGGGGGCCCGCCGGAGAAACCGTGGATCTGTCCGCGCATTTCACGCCGCGGAAGTTCGGGCTGAAGGACTTGAGCCGCGCGCTGGAAACCTTGGAGGGCGAAGCGGTCTTCGACGGTTTGCGGTTCGTGGCGGACGGGCAAATCACCCTCAAGGGCGACGGCTTCGCAAAGCCGCGCGAGCAGTATCCAGACAAGGTGCAAGGAATAGCCTTGGGCGACCGGCGTTTCGACGAGCTGCACTTGTTGCACGTCACGTATTGGGAAAACCCCCACGGCGAGCCGGTGGCGACGGTGCGTTTCCGTTACCTCGATGGGACGGCGGCTGAATTCCCGCTGCGCTACGGCGTGCATGTGCGCGATTGGTCCAAGCGAAATTCGGAGGAGCGCGAGCGGCTGGAGGACCCGGACAGCAAGGTCGTTCTGCGCGATCTGAAGCGGAACCAGTTTCAAGCGACGACGCGCATCATCAAGACGCGCCTCGTCAATCCGCACCCGGAGAAGGCGGTGCGCACGATGGAGCTGGCGGCCGAGCCGGGCTTGGCGGGCTATTCGCTGCTGGCGGCGACCACCGCGCGGCGCGACCCGGGGCGTGCGAACACGCCGCCGGTGCCTTTCGACGAGCCGGAGGAGGCCTTCGCCGGGGAAATGTTGGTGCGCGTGGTGGACAGGACAAGCGGCGAGCCTGTCCCCGGCGGGCTGATCAAGGTCGGAGGAAATTTCTCGGGAGCCTACGTGGTCGCGGAGCCGTTGCGCGTGGACGGGCGCGGCGAGGCGCGGGTGAGGTTCCCGCGGGATGGCCGGGTGAAGACCTTTTCGTTGAATCTGACGCTCGCGACGCGCGACTCGCGCGGCCCGTGGCTTTCGTGGGAGCGCGACTATCCACGCGTGGCGTATTTCATGGTCGGCGACGTAGCCAAGGACGAGAACGGCCTGGAGCGACTCGATGCGGACTTGCCCGAGTGGAGGCGGAAAATCGCGCGCGAGTTGCTGGCGGAGTTGGGACGCAATACCGTCACTCCCACGCTGCCTGGTCACAACGGCGAGGTCACAATGCACGACGAGCGGGCGTTCGATGATCTCGGCGCGCTGGTGCAGGGCACGCGAGGCGCGATTTTGTTCAAGGCGGCGAAGGCGCAGGAAGGCGGCCCGGAGGGGAGCGAGTATCAGAATCTGGAGATCCGCGACGCCGGGGCCTACGAGGCGCTCCATGGCTCGCGGGAGGCGGCGAAGAAGGCGTTTCTCGACTGGGTGTGGGCGCAGGTCGCGCCGGATGCGGCTCCGCTCGAAGAGTGGAAAGTGGAGAAGGTGGAGCGCCCGGCACAGTTCAGGCCGCTCACGGAGAAGGAGCTTGCGTCGCTCCTCGACGCCGTCGCGCGGGCGCTGGGCGGGAAACCGTATATGATGGAGAGTTCGTCGGCGACGGAACCGGCCGACATCGCACGCAGGGCGGCGGCGGATGCGTTGATCGAAAGGCTACGCGGAACGGCGCTGGACCACCGGATGGAGTCGACCGCGCAGATGCAGGTCGGGAAAGGAAAAGCCTTCGGTCCGAGCGTGCGCGTGTATGATCTTATCGGGAAGCGTATCGGGCTTTTGACCGAACGCGGAGCGGTGGAAGAGATCCGACTTCGCGAGCAGGAACGGACGCATATACGCTACTTTATGGTATCGATGCTGCTGGAACTCCACAAAAAGGGGGACTTGGCGCAGATGTTAGCCGCGGCCGAAAGTGGCGGTTGACCGGCGGAATAAGATCGATGGCCGATAGCGGTCGGCCTCCGAGCGAAAGACGTTCGGTCTTTCCGTCACCAAGCTCCGCCACAAACAAACCGAACCTCAGCGTTCGAGCGTGGCGGCAAGGAGGCCGATGACGACCTCGTTGGCGAGGGCTCGGACCGTGAGGGAACGCAGCTCTTTCGACGGATCGAGAGGGAGAGCTAGAACCGTGGCGGCGCCGCCGGGGATGTCGGCTTTGGTGCGGTTGAAATCGGCGGGCGTGGTGACGCGGATGCGGCCGGTTCTGAGGTCGACGCGGACAGGCGTGGGTTCGGGGCGGTGGAAGGCGCGACCGTCGATGAAGTAGTCCTGGTCGATGGGCCACCAGGTCGTGGGGTTATGCAGCGGGAGTCGGGCGGTCGTGCCGTCGGCGTAGGTCGCGATCACCTCGCCGTTGTCGAGGCGGCTTTGCATCCAGTTGGTCGAGCCGGCGAGGAGCAGGTGGACGCGACGGGCGCGGCCGGTGAGGCGCGCGGTGAGCTCGCGCGGGTAGTTGTCCCACTGGGAGACGAAGGCGACGTTGCGAGAATCGCCGGGACCGGGGGTGGCGAAGGAGACGCCGGAGGGGAGCGCGAGACGGCCTCCGTTTTGGGCGGAGACGGCGCGGAGGCCGGTGTCGTCGATCTCGGCGGTGGCGTTGACGTGGCCGGCCCAGGCGCCGATGCCCTGCGAGGGAAGGGCGAGCGAGACGTGGGGCGAACGGGGCGAACGGTATTTGCCGGGCGCAAAGATGGCGGTGACGCGATCGTTGAAGAGCGGGGCGAGGTTGAGCGGATCGAGCCTGGCGCCGGCGGCGGGCGCGGGCGGGGCGACGAAGGCGGCGATGTCGACGGGAGGCGCGGGCGGGAAGGCGGGCGCGGGAGTCGGCGCGATGGCGTCGCCGGACCAGCGGACGGTGATCTCGAATGTTTCCGCGGCGGGCGCGGTGGCGATGAGACGGGGAGCGTCCCGCCAATCCGGTGCGGACGTGGCGGAGACGGGGGCGCCGTTGACCGTGATCTCGGCGTTGGCGGCGCGGCGGGGCAGGGCGAGGCGGAGGGCGGCGGGGCGGGCGAAGCGAGTGGAGAGACGGTATGTATCGGTGTTGGCACTACGATTGAAATCGAGGTCGAGATCGGGGTGCTTGAGTGAGGCGCGGTCCCAGGCGGAGGGAAGGCCGGGGGTGAAGGCGAGTTCGCCGGCGAGGAGGTCGGGCTGGAGGCCGAAGAGGCCTTCGACGAGGGTGCGGGAAAAGACGCCTGAGCCGTCGGCGAAGTCGCGCTGGGACTCGCCGCGGTAGGCGTCGAGGTAGTTCATCGATCCGATGTTGCCGGGGCAGACGCCCATGTAGAGCGAGGCGAGGAGCGACGAACGGGTGAGGTCGTAGGCGGCGTCGGCGCGGCCGGCTTGCCAGAAGCCGAGGGCGGCGTGGAGGTTTTCGCCCATGACGACGTTGTTGATCGACCAGGAGTAGGGCATCCAGTTTGAGCTGGCATACATGGAGAGACCGGCGGGGACTCCGGGGCCGCGGACGGCGAGGCGGGGGAGCTCGCGCTCGACGTAGCGGGTCATGCTCCAGGCTTCGGAGGGCGTGACGAGGGCGGAGTCCATCGTGTGGTAGAAGGACCAGAGGCCGGCGGAGGGGTGGACGAGCTGGCGGCCGAGGAGGTCTTTGAACTCGGCGAACATGCCGCGTTCGGGTTGCCAGAGTAGCTGCCGCATGGCGCGGGCGACGAGGGCGGTCTCCTTCTCGTAGGGCGCCGGATCGGCGCCGACGAGGCGGGCGAGGCGCGCGGCCATGAGATTGTGCCAATGGTTGTAGGCGGAGGAATAGGCGACGCCGCCGCCGTGGTATTGCATGTCGTCGCTCGCCCAGATGCAGGCGTAGGCTTCGTAGAGCGGTAATTTTTCGGGCCCGAACTCGCGGCGGAAGAGGCGACGTTCCCAGGCGAGGTGGCGTTCGATGACGGGCCAGACTTGGCGGGCGTAGGCGACGTCGCCGGTCCACATCAGGTGCCGGAAGAGCGCGTCGATGTAGACGAGGTTCATGTCGTAATGGTTGAACGACATGGCGCCGGGCGAGTGGAGGGCGGTGCGGGCGCGGGCAAGATTGGTGGTTTCCTCGGGGCGCGGAAGAACGGCGGGGATTTCGCCGGGTTTCTGCTGGGCGGCCCAGTAGGCGAAGTGGCGGCGGGCGCGGTCGTGCCAGCCGAGGGCGTCGTTCGCGTAGGGGCCGCGCCAGCCGAGGAGCTTTTGGCGCCAGGCGACGGCGCCGTGCATGACGGCGCCTTCCTTTTCGTCCCAGACGGCGTCGGCGGCGAGGTTGAGCGCGCCGACGGCGGCGTCGAGGAAGGGATCGGGCGTGGAGACAGTCACCTGTTTTTGGATACGAGCGCGCTTGGTTTCGGCGGCGTCGAACCTGGCGGGCAGGGATGAGGCATCGGCGGGCGGGGCGGTTTCGGAGGCGCGCTCGATCCAGAGATAGGCGGGGGTGTCGGCGGCGAGGGCGAGGCGGCCGGCGAGGACGGGGAGTTGAGGCACGAAGTCGCTTCGCGCGGCGATCACGGAGAAAGGGGACGCCCAGGCGTCGGCCGGAACCACCGCGAGCTGCGAGGTGGGCGCGGTGACGCCGCGGAGGGTGGCCCTGGGCGCCTTCAGGGTAAAGGAGCCGTCGGTCGGGGAGAGGGTGAAAACCTGGTCCTTGGCGCCGGCGGGGGTGAATTGGAAATATTCGCCGATGGGCACTTTCTCCGTGCCGATGTCGCCGTCGCGTTTTCCGCGCTGCCCGCTGGCGCCGCCGTAAGCCCAGCCGAGGGTGAGCGGTTTGCCGACGCCGCGAGAGGTGACGCGGACGACGAGTCCCTCACGCTCGGCGCAGGGCAGCGAATCTACGACGAGCGAGGCGCCGGCGCCGAGGGCGGGATCGGTGATCTCGTGGCGCATGGCGCCGGGGCGGTAGCGGGAAACGATGCGGGCGGCCTCGTGGAGCCAGCGGACTGAACCGTCGTCCGCGACGAGGCCGAGGCGGAGATTGCCGCCGCGCCCCGGGAGATAGAGCGACCATTCGGGGCGGTCGCCGGCGTCGACGCGAAAGGCGGTGTTGGTGCCGTAAAGCGGGCGGTTGAAAAACTCGCCGCCGTTTTCGATCACGAAGTCGCCGGCGTCGGGCGTGTAGCGGAGCGGGCGCTCGAGCTCGGCGGGGGCGGTGGCGGAGAAGGGTTGTTCGGCCGCGGGGGCCAGGGAGGCGAGAAGGAGCGCGAAGGCCGTGTAACCGAGAAAGCGGGGGAAGGCGGAGCAAAACGTGCGGGCGAGCATGGGCGGGGTGGGGCGCAGGGACGGAAGCGGGGCGGCAAGAGGCTGAGCGCCGCCCGCGATAAGAGCGCACCGGAAGATGCTCGGACAGTATGAAGACCGGGCGGGAATGCGGAACCGGCCGCCAAAAGGTTATGGGACGCGGGGGTTGCCGCGCCGACTATGGGGCGTCCGCGCTCCGCCGGCCGCAAACGTCGCCGCGGATCGTGTATCCGTGATAATCCGCGTGGGGCGAAGCTAGCGGGACCCTGTCCCCATTCCGCACCGGGGGTGTTGGCCGCCTTATGGCGGGTTGAAGAATTTATTTTAAACTCGGAATCCCTAGGCCGCTGTTGGCTGGCTGCTTGCGTGAAATAGCGCCGATTCGCAAATTCAGGCATGAGGATTCTGACTTTCTTTTTGATAATATGGATGGGATGCACTCCGTTGACTGCGGCCGGTGTGGACGCGATCCAGCCGAATGTGGTCAAGGTTCAGTCCAGGCATGAAATCACCGAGGTCGGGGATTCGCATTTTACGTCCCGGCTGGCCTTCAGTCTTCGCGATTATAACAACGTGAAGCGGTCGACGCCCAACTCATATCAATTCCTGCAGGAGTATAACGCGGAGCACGCCGTTTGGGAGCTTCTGCCCGGCGCAAAGTCGGGATACGACGATGCGTCGTCATCCGTGGTGATGGATTTTGTGTGCAGAGGCGCCGTCTACTCCGGGCAAAACGACGAATGGGTGGCGAACGTCGGCCTTGGATATGATTTCGTGGATACATATGCCCGCTCCGACGGTGTTTCCGTGGTTCAGTATTACAAGACGTGGAATTTTTCCGGATTGGCCGTTCAAGAGCAAATACAGTTTATTTTGCCCAAGGGAGCGTCGACCGTCAGGACTCTGCCAGGCAACCAGGGGTTCGCATACATCTTGCGGGCGCCCGCCCACGGCGGGGAACCGCGGCTCAGCTTGGAGAAGTTGATGGTCAAGGAGAGGTTGATGTCCTGCACCTACAAGGTGTATGGGCTTGCCCAGGACACGGCGGAGCTGCGGGGGCAATGGCTGGCCAAATCGGTGTTCGCAAACACAGGCACGGGCGCCGTCAAAAATCTGCGGATGCGCTACAAAGTATCCGGCTACTCGGAGTGGTCCGCGTGGCAGAAATATGCGAATGTGCTGCCCGGCCAGACCATCGTCAGCCTATATTACCCGGTGTTGGGCAAGGAAACCGCGTTGCTCCGTTCAAACACGCCGGTCGACGTGCTGTTGGAATACACCTATGAGGACGGCCAACGCAAGCTCGTGGAGGAAACCGAGTCGGCTCGAACGGTGCTGCTGGGCGTGAACAGTTTTATTTTCAGCAGCCTGATGACGGGCGAAAATTTCGGTTCATGGAAAGAGGATCACAACAACGCCCCGTTGCTTGCGGCCTGGGTGACCCGCAACGATCCTGTCATTCGCGAGTTTGCGGCCTTGGCGAACAAGGACGCAGGGGGGCTTGGGGCGACATCCGGTGACAAAGAGGCGTGGAAGGTCCTGGAGAGTTGTTACAATCTACTGCGGCAAAACGATTTCACATACCAGCATCCCGATGGATTCGTCGACAAGTCCGTCTCCTATGACGAGAAGATGATCCAGAACGTCAAGTTGCCCCGCGACGTTGTCCGGGACCGTTCGGGAACCTGCATCGATCTGGCAATCCTCTATGCGGCGATGGCCAACGAGGTCGGACTGGAGCCCTATCTGATGTTGCTTCCAGGCCACTGCATGCCGGTGATCAAGTTGCCCTCGGGAAACTGGCTTCCTGTCGAAGTCACCGGGGTTGGAGGTGGATTTCGCGCGCAGACCGGCTCGTTCGAGAGTGTGGTTGCATATGGCCAGAAGGAATTCGCCGAGGTTTACGGAACAAACAAGTGTTACTTGGTGAACGTCCGCAGCGCATGGACCATGGGAATATCGAATCCCGAGTTGGAGAAACTGCCTGATGACATTCTGCAACGGTGGGGCATCAAACAGTCAGGCGGGCAAACCCTGGTTTCCGTGACCAACGTTCAAAACAACAATATACAGCCCATTGTATACGCTCCCTCCTCGTCCGCCGAGCCGGCCATTCCCTCGGAGGCCCATTTGGCAAGATCCGTCCAGCTTGGCGGGCGCGAACTAACCTCCACCGTCATGCAAGTTGTGAGGAGCGCGGGGACCGGGCGCGGCTGGAGCGTCGTCCAATCCGGGCAGTCGATCGTGGTCCTGAGGCTGGTGCGTCATGGATATGACACCACCTTGTATATCCGGTGCCAGCCCTCGTCTGTGGAGTTTTATTCCCACTCGATTTACAGGAACATCTTCGGGAGAACCGAGCGCAAGGATCCGGAGAGCTGGATTGAAAATCTCGTGTCGGACTTGAGAGACCGGATTCGGTAATGATCTATCCCGAAGCATTTTCTGGCGTGTAATGCGGCGTCCGACAAGCGACCGCTTGGGCGCCGGGGGCTCGCGCTGTTCGAGCGATGGCATGGCACTGGCGTGGAGTCGGTGGTTGGCGCAGCCACCAGCGCGCCGGGCCGATAGGTCGCGCCGGTGGCAGCCAACAATACGAAGCCCTGCGGATAACCCACCTGGAGCCCCGCCCCGTTCGCCCTGTTGGCCGCCTGTCGCTCGCCTCACCCGCTCAACATCTTGCGCGATAGTCCGCCGCCCGACCGCCGTTTCCGGGCTTAGTAGTCGAATCCCACGGTGATGTAGCGGGTGTTGTCGATCTCCTCGATGAGC
>CAMLQS010000132.1 GCA_946482165.1 uncultured Verrucomicrobiota bacterium
GGATGTCGCGGTTGGCGTCGTCGATGGCCATGGTCTGGGTGGTGCGCAGGATGCCGCGATGGAGCGTGAGCTGATCGGCGGCGAAGGCGGCGGGATTGGCGCCGAGGCGGGCCTCCGAATCGATGACCACGGTGCTAAAGCGGCCGTCGCCGATCACGAGCTTGCCGGTGAATGCGCTGTTTGAGCCGCTCAGGGTGACGGGGTTGTTGAGCGCCATGATCCGTCCGGATCCGCTGAGCGAAGAGGTGATGTTTAGGGCGCCGTTGGCGGCGCGCACGGTCGCTCCGGCCGACCCGATAGAGAGCGAGCCGGCGATGTTGCAGGTGCCGCCGCCGGCGTGGAGGAGCTCGGCGTTCTGAAGGGTGAGGTTATTCACCGTGACGGTGGTGCTGCCGGAGCCGGCGTTTCCGCCGAAGGCGAACATGCCGTCGGTGACGGAAAGAGAGGCGCCGCCGAAGGTGAAGGGGGTTGAGGTGAATCCCGGGGTGATGAGGCGCAGGCCGCGTGTGTCGTAGTTTTTGGCGGACGAGGGGGCGAGGCCGTCACTCCACTGGCCGGCGGCGGTGAAGGAGGACACGCCGCCCCAAGGGTCGTTGTTTTTCAGGATGACGCGGGAATCGTCCCAATGGGCGCCGAGCAGGTAATTGCCGCGGACCTGATTGTCGGTGAGGGCGACGGTGCTGAGGCGCACTTCGTGGTAGTCGATGTTGGCCATGGAGTCGGCGCTCCAGAGGGATCGACCGAGCCAGTTGTTCACGTCCTCGAGTTGCGAGAGGTGGAAAGCGACGTCCACGGCCGCGATGAAGGTGCCGTTGCGATACCAGCGGATGGTGCCGCCGGTGGCGGTGTCGGTGAACGTGAGCGCGTAGTGGTAGAGCGCGCCGAGGGCGGTGGGCACGCCGGATTCGGCGGCGACCGCGGCGCCGCCGTCCAATTTCGCTTCGAGGCGCTGCAGGCCGGCGTCTGTGCCCATCGCGGCGGCAAGAGTGATGGCGTCGGAAGAGGACGTGGCGCCGGGGGCGGCGGAGCCGGGCGCGCCGGTGTATTCGCCGGGCGAGCCGAGACCGTCGCCGGCCTCGGCGACGCGGCCGATCTCGAGGAGGCGCATCCAGTTTTGGGCGGAGCGGGGAGTCGCCCAGATCTCGAGGGTGAAATTAGTGAGCGAGGAGAAGAGGCCGTTCGGGAGATCGATGTAGGCGGCGACGGAGTTGGCGGCGGTATTGCCCGTGGTGCCGCCGGGAAGTCGGAGGCCGGAGCCGGTGAAGGTGGCTCCTTGGCCTCGGACGAGGGCCTGCGCGCCGGAGACGGAGTCGGTGACAACGGTGCCGGCGGGGGCGGAGCCGGCGCCCTGGGTGAATTGCCAGCGGTTGCGCACGGCATTCAGCACGGAGCCTGCGACGGGGCGCTCGAGGGTGTCCGCCGTCGGCTGCGCGGAGGTGCTGAAGAGGTAGGCGTCGTCGCCGCCGTAGGCGGGGGCGCCGAGGCAGTTGCCCGTGCCGAGTAGGCGGTTGCCGTTGAGCCAGATGTTGGGGTTGCTGAAGTAGCTTTGGGAGCCGCCGCCGCAGTAGTTGTGCGCCATGATGGTCTTCGGGTCCATGGCGGCGTCGCGGTGGTCGCCGCCGAGGTTGTGTCCCCATTCGTGCGCGGCGACGTGATACCAGAACCATTGGGCCTCGAATGCGGAGTATCGACCGGGCTGATACGCGTTGGCGGCGGCGCCGGTGTCGTAGGCGTCGAAGACATAGGCGACGAGGTCGGCGCCGATCTGGTCGCCGTGGACGACCACGTCGGCGACGTTTCCGTCGTAGGTGCGCAGCCGGTTGCACATGTCGGCGGTGCCGAACATGCCGGTCGTGTCGACCGCGGACTGCTTGAAGCCGGCCACGCGGAGGCGCGACGGCGAGCCGCTCGCCCAGTGGGACCAGTTGGTGCTGGCGACCTGCGCGAAAACGTAGGCCTCGAGCTGGGCCTGGCCTCCCATGCTGTTTTTCCAGGTGGCGGGGTAGCCGACCAGGAGATCGGCCTCCGCCTCGGCGCGGGCGCTCGCGGCGAGGGCGCAGGCGAGGAGGGCGGCCGGAATCAGGGCGGAGCGGCGGGAGAAAAGGGCGCGGAGCAACGAGAACATAACGAAAGGCGGTGGGCGTGGATTGGGTTTTGCGGGGCGCCGATCAGTTCTGCGCGGTGAGGGGGCCGCCGCAGGCCATGGGCGAGTAGACGGCGGGATCGATTTCCTTGAGGATGACCTCGCCGGGCTCGCGCGAGTCGGCGGCGATGAAAAGGCCGTCCTCGGGCGACATGATGTTGAACGATTCGCAGGCGCCGGAGAATCCGACGCAGGCGAGCGAATCGAGGCGGCCGACGATGCGGCCCATCACCGCGCCGCGGTGGCCTTCGACGCGGGTTTCGATGACCTCGACCTCGACTTCCTTGCCGTCCATCGCGGGCAGCGTGAAGCGGGCGAGCGGTTGGCCGGAGGCGCGGGCTTGCTCGAGCAGCAGGGCGAGCGGCTCTTTCCGGTAGACCAGCTGGCGGCGTTTGATGCGGGTGTTCTCCTCCATCATGCGGGTGAACTCCTCGGGGTTGTGCGCGAGTTTCTCGATGACCTCGGGATCCTTTGCGTCCTCGCGAGTCCAGGCGTGGCGCGCCGTTTCCTGGTCGGTCGCCAGGGGGCGGAGCACCACCTCGCCGGCGACGGCGGGGTGGCGCGCGGCGGCGGGCGCCGGGGCCGGTTTGGCGACGGCGGCGACGGACGTGGAGGGGGCGGGCCGGTCTGCCTGCCGGAACAGAGCGACGCCAAGCAGCGCGAGGAGTGCGAGCGCGCCAAGCCAGAGACGGGTGCGGGTAGATCGGGTCATGTTATAATAAAGAACGAGAATGCCGCCCGAACACCGTCAGAAAACGGAGGGAATCCGCATGATGTAGTTGTTATACGCATACGATTTTCTGGTTGGGAGGAGATGGTTCCGCGCATGTCGGTCGCATGGCGGATTTGGGTTCCGGGCGGGCTGACGAGAAGGAAACCGCCATCCCCGGCCGGGGATGGCGGAACGTGTTGCGAGGTAGCGGTCGTGGTCGCTTCAGCTTGCTTAGGGGACGACGGTCACGTTGCCGAAGACCGAGGTGTTCAGCGTTGTCGTGGAACCGCTGGCGACGGCGAGGCCGACGTAGCAGTTGCTCGCCATGTTGATGGTCGCGCTGTTGATGGTGGTCCAGGTGGTGCCGTTGGCGCTCTTGGCGGCGGTGATGGTGTTGCCGCTGCGGGTGAGCCGGATCCAGATGTTCGGCGCGGTGCCGCTGGAGCTGTTGGTGTTGGTGACGTTGCCTCCGGTGCTGGTGCGACGTTGCCACTTGTAGGCGCCGGCGCCGGTCACGCTGAGGGCGGCCATGCGGGAGTTGTTCGCGAGGGTATCGCGGATCATGATTCCCACGCGGGCGCTGGTGCCGGTATTGTTCAAGGTGCTGACGCGAGCGACGATCGAGCCGTCGCCGCTGAGCGTCTGGTAGACGTAGCGGAACGAGTCGGCGCCGCCGCCGAAGAGACCGGCGCCCTTGACCGTGTAGAGGTTGGCGTAGGACTCGGCCGAACCGACGAGTCCGGTCGCGCCGATGTCCGCGCTCAGCCAGGGCGAGGGGAAGGGCGTGACGGCGACGTTGTCGAAGGTGGCGGTGCCGGTCGTCGTATTGTTGTGGCTGGTGACGGCGAGGCCGACGGAGACGCTGCCGCCCATCGTGAGCGTGGCGGAGCCGACCTGGGTCCAGGCGGTGCCGTTGGCGGAGACGTAGGCGGTGAAGAGCGCGCCGCTGCGCACGAGACGCACCCAGTTGTTGGGAGCGGTGTTCGACGCCGGGCCGGCGGTGAAACCGCTGACTCCGGAGGCGGTGGCGCGCGACTGGAAGGTAAAGCCGTTGGCCGGGGTGAGGGCGACGAGGGCGTTGACCGCGCCAGCGCCGGAGCCGTCACGAATCATCACGCCCGCTTTTGCCCACGGATCGGTGTTGGTCTGCGAAGTGATGCGCGCGCGGATCTCGCCGTCGCCGGCGAGCGTCTGCGAGACGTAGCGGAAGGCGTCCTGCGCGTCCCAGATGTCGGCGCCGGAGCCGGTGACGGTGTAGGTGCCCGAGGAATAGGAGCTCTGGCCTGCGACGCCGACGGAGCCGATGTCGGATCCGGTCCAGCCCGCGGGGAGTTCGCCGCCGGTCACGGTGATGGAGAGCGGGGCGTCGTCGTAGTTGCCGGCCGCGTCGGTGGCGCGGACGACGAAGGCGTTTACGCCTGTGACGTTGGGCGTGCCGCTCAAGGCGCCGGAGGGGGAGACGGAGAGCCAGGCGGGGCCGCTGATCTTGCCGTAGGTGATGGTGTCGCCGGGCGTGGCGTCTGTCGCGGAGCCGGCGATGCTGGCGGAGTAGGCGACGCCGAAGCCGGCGTTGGGGCCGGTGAGCGAGTTCGGGTTGAAGACCGGGGCGATCAAGTCTCCGCCGCCCTGCGTGACGACATCCGGGCCGGCCTGGTAGTTGCCCAGCACTTCCTGCGCGTCGAGGGCGTAGTCGTAGATGCGGAACTCGTCGTAGGTGGCGTCGGTGTTGCTGTCGCCGGACCAGTTGGAGCGGCCGAGCCACACGTTGAGATCGTCGATCGTGCTCGGGCCGAGGTTGGTCGGGAGCGAGGCGATTTGCGTGCCGTTCTTGTAGAGTTTCCAGGACGAGGAAGCGGTGTCATAGGTGGCCGCGAGGTGCATGCGGACACCCACGGCGGTGGCGCCGACGACGTCCTGGGTGGCGCCGCCGAAGAGGGCGTCGCCGCCGCGCTCGAAGCGGATGTTATTGGTGGTGCCGACCGCGGCGCTGACCATGAGGTAGTCGGAGCCGTTGAAGGTGCCGCCGATGTCGGCGACCTCGTCGACCGAGCTGCCGCCGAAGTCGAGGATGCGCGCCCAGGCTTGGGTGCTGTGGACGGTGACCCAGACCTCATAGGTCGCGGCGGAAAAGCCGGGGAATATATCGGCGGAGCCGGAGGCGCGGGAGTTGGGGAGATCGAGGTAGGCGGCGGTGGCGGATGAGCCGCCGGGGAGGCGGATGCCTGCGCCGGTCGCGGAGGCGCCGCCGCCGCGGACGATGCCGTGGGCGGTGCCGACCGAATCGAGGACCTGCGCGCCGGCGGCGAGGGAGCCGGCGACGTTGTCGAAGCGGTAGCGGTGCTTCGGGCCGATGGAGAGCGCCTGTTGGGCGTTGGCCGCGGGAAGGAGCAGGCTGGCGAGAGCCGCGGCGGCGAGGGGGTAAATGAGTTTCATGGGGCCGGGGTTCAGAGGTTGGAATCAATGAAGCGCCACTGCTGGTTGTTGGCGCCAAGGTAGGTCCATTGCTGGATGCCGGCTCCGGCGTGGGCGCCGGACGCGGTCACGTCGAGGCACATGGCCGGGGCGTGGACGGGAGTGAGGCGGACGAAGCCCATGCCGGTGGCGACAAAGGTAAACCTCTGGTGGTTCGCGCCGGTGTAGGTTTCGAGGACGGCGGAAGCGCCCTCGGCGGTGCTGGCGCCGGAGATGGCGAGCGTGACGCCGGGCTGGCCCTCGGGATGGATGCGGAACTGGCCGCCGCCGACGCTTAGCATCGTCCAGCGTTGCCAGGCGCCGCCCGCCCAAAACTGCTGCTCGGCCTGGGTGCCGACGGCGGAGCTGCGGTTGCGCAGCGCGAGAGCGCGAGTCGGTGCGTGGCGGGGAACGAGGCGATAGGTGCCGTTGTTGATGCCGACCAGGTAGGGCTCCCACTTTTGTTCGTCGCCGGAGAAGTCGTCATACTGGATCACGTCGCCGCTGTTGGCGGCGGCGGTGTCGGCGGTGAGGACCTGATTGGTGCCGCGATGGCGGAACTTGAGGTAGCCGTCCCAGGAGTTGACGACATCCCAGCGCTGATTGTCGGCGCCGTTCCAGTCCCATTGGGTGATTTCCGCATAGTTGCCGCCCGCGTTGCCGAGGACATCGAGGAATTTGCCGGTGCCGTTGTGCTCGAGGCGGTAGTTGCCCTCGGGGTTGCGGAGGGCGACCCACTGCTGCTCGGAGCCGCCGGTGTAGGCGGCGACGACGGGCTCGGCGCCGTTGGCGGCGCTGTTGCCGGGGACGGAGAGGAATTGGTTAAAGCTCTTGTTGCGGAGGGCGTAGATGCCGCCGTTCACGAGGGGACGATAGCCGTGCTGGTAGTTGGACGGGAAATCGACCTTCACATACATGTGATGCGGCCAGGCATTCATCATGCGGCCGGCGGTGGTGAGGGTGATTCCGGAGGCGGCGTCGGTCCAGGACTGGCCCTGGGCGAGGGGAGCGTTCCCGGTCCCGTCGTTGGTGTTGTTCATGTCGAGGACATGGGAGTCGCCGAAGCGCTCGCCGTTGGCGGCGACGATGTAGGCGCCGCTGTTGTAGTTGCCCTGCGGGACGCCGTCGCCGCGGAACATGACCCAGAGATCGAGATCGTTGTCGCGGGTGATCTTGAGGACGACGGGCTTGGTCCAGTCGCCCCAGCCGTCGAATTGGTTGATGCGGTAGACGCCGGAGTGGGTGACGGGGACGACGGCGCTATCGGGAAGCCAGCCCAGGAGATTCTTGTAGTAGGCGTTGAAGTCGCTGTTTCCGCTGGTGTTCCACGCGTCGCCCATGGGGTCGCTGGCGTCGCCGTATTCGACGTGCCAGCGGTTTGGCGAGAGGGGATTGCCGTCGTCGGCCTGCCAGGAGTTGGCGTGCGGGAGCCAGAAGACATGGCCGTATTCGTGGAGGAGCAGGCGGTCCTGGGCGTAGCCGTTGCACCAGATGTTCCCGCCACCGCCCCAGCCGGCGGCCCAGTTGTTTATCGATTCATGCACGACCACGCGGCAGGAGTAGGCGTCCGGGTTGTAGCCGAGTGCGATGGCGGCGGCCCGGGCGTCATTGAGGATGGTGCCCCAATAGTTTCCGCTGTTGTTGTAGTAGTCTTTGTTTTGCGGCATTCGCATCACGGGCGTGATGGTGGCGGGGGCGAGGTGTGATTTCCCGTAGGAGAAGCGCTCGATCATCCAGTTCAGGGAGTTCACCTGATCGTTCAGATATTGCTCGGTGAACCAGTGGTAGGGGTGGTCCGGAAAATCGACGCGCAGGAAGATCATGTTGTTCGTGGCCTGCGTGAGCGAGGCGGGCGGCTTGCCGGGGTAGTCGGCGCTGCCGTCGACGCCGCTGGAGGAGAGGGCGCGGGGCGTGTCGGCGTCGGCGGCGATGGCGCCGAGGGCCTGCATGGCGCTGAACTGCTGGCGTTCGAGGCGCTCAAGGCGGGTCTCGAAATCCTCGGCGCAGAAGGGACAGCACATCGTGTAACCGTGATCGCCGACGAGCATGGTGGTCTTTTCCGCGGGCGGGGTCTCGGTGGCTGGAGAAGAGGAAGCGACATCGGCGGAGGAGGAGGCGACTTCGGCGGGCGGGATCGAGGCGGTCGCGAGCTTGGGTTCCTCCGGCTTGGGCGTGACGACTACGTTGTTGGTCACGATGCAGGTCTCGGAGGTCTCTTTGGCGGTCTCGCCGACTTCGAGTTTGCGCACCGGACCGTCGAGGACGGCGAGGTGGCCATCGAGCGCCACGCCGTGGATGGAGACGGCCTTGAGCGAGGGGGTGAGCGCGCGATCGCCGTAGGGGTGTGCTTGATACACCCGGTCGCCGACATGGGCCTGGTGGACCGTGGGGACGACCTGTTTCGAGCCGGGAGGCGGCACGCCCATCACGCGGTAGACGTCGCCTTCGCCGGAGACGCGCGCCTCGAGGAGTGCCTGAATCGATTGCGGCAACCGCTGGCGGACGCCGACCGGCAGGGTGGCGGCGATGGCGGCGCGCGGGTCGTCCTGAATGAGTTTGAGCATGAGCGCGCGGCGCGCGGCGGCGTGCGGAAGGCCCTCGGCTTCAAGGGCGGCGCGCTCGGCCGGAGAGGCGTCGAGATAGCGGGACGCCCAGGACGAGAACGCGCTCAGCTCGGCGCGCGGCGAAGTCGCCCATGCGCTGCCGAAGAGCTCGCGGTCGGGGACGTGTTTGGCGGGCGCGGCCTGCGCGAGGACGGCCGTTTCCGTTCCCGGAGAAGACGCGACCGCAGGGACGAGCGCGGCTTGGGAGCTGAGCGGCGCGGGCGTGGTGGTGTCGGTTTGTGACGATTGGGACAGCCAGAGGCCGAGCCCGAGACCTCCGGTGGCGAGAGCCACGGACAGGCCGATTTTTGTTTGGGGTTTCATCGGGGTGACAAAGAAATGACGCAGGCTTTCGACGGGCGCGGCTGCGCCAGGAAGATTCGCGGTCGGGGCGCGACGAAGATCGTCGTGAGGGCGACGAGATCCTCGGCCGGGCGCCGGTCCGGTCAAACGCGCAGGCCGCTTGCGACCTTGCGTAATGATTGGACAACTTCGTCAGCGCTCCGCTTGGGCGCCGTCGTGCGTCGCGCGCTCGGCGAGCGAGCCGCCCGGCACGAACTCGGGGAGCAGCACGGTGTCCACTTTCCCCGAGGCGCCGAACTCGATCTGTTTGATGAGCAGATGAGCGATTGTTCTGCCGGCGCGCGCGCCATCGATCCGATAGTGGGCGATCGAGGGCACGGTGTAGCCGAAGATGCTGTCGGCCCAGCCCGCGATCAGGGATACGTCGCGCGGCACGCGTCGTCCGGAATCCTGGAGATGCGAGAGGAGCGTGATCGTGTCGTCGTGCGGATAGAGCATGAAGCCCGTAGGCTGGGGCCGCCGGGCAAGCACGAAGTCCACCATGCGGCGAAGGACCGCGCCGGGCTCGACCGTGACGACTTGCGGGCGGAGGCCGAGGCGGGTCGCCTCCTCCGAGAATGCGGCCGCGCCGCGGAGATCTCCGAGCGTGGTGTCGGACCTGATCAAGTAGACGACGTCGCGATGGCCGCGCGCGCAGAACAACCCCGCGGCGTGCCGGGCGCTGGCGCAGGTGTCGGGCCAGACGCACGACAAGGCGGTGTCGGGAAACGGAGGACCGAGCACCACGCAGGGAACCCTGTTTGCCGAAAACCACTTTTGGACGCCCGGAGTGGAGTTTAGCACGACCCAGCCGGCCGTGCCTGGAAGGGCGTTCAGGCGGGCGAGTTCCCGCGGGTTGCGAAGGCTGAAGAGGCGGGGGTGGTGCTCGAACTCGACCCGATATCCCTCACGGCCGGCTCGCTCGCGGAGGCTGTCGCAGATGATCAGATGCAACTCGCCGAAATGCTGGGCGCCGAAGGGGACCAGCACGCGGATGATGTTCCCGTGCGGTCTTCTGATCGGCGCGGAAGAATGCAGGATCTTGTGGCGCTGCCCGCGACCTCCCTTGGAAATGACCTCCTCGCGGGCGAGCGCATCGAGCGCCCGGCGCAAGGTTCCCCGGCTGATCTGCAATTCGCGGGAGAGCTCCATCTCGCCAGGCAGACTTTCCGTCCAACGCCCCTGAACGAGTCCGTCGCGGAGCACGCGGATGGCTTGCTCGGCGAGCGATAGGCGTTGGATCGGGGCAGTCACGCGTGGGGTCGGAGGGGGCGGTGGAGGACGATGCCGCCCGGCGCAGACGGGAGCGCATCGGGCGGCAATGCGGGCAATTTTTCGCGGCGCCGCGTTGGCATGGGCGACGACTGTTTTCCAAAAAAGTCTCAGGTCGCGGGCGGCGTCGAGCCGAACCGAGGCGGCATATGGTCCGTTATTGTTGCCGCGGGCGCCCGACTTCGACGGCGGATTGATCCCGAAATCCCGCGACTATCGCGAGTCATCTCGCCGTCCGGAGTTTCCGCCGGGTCGATCTCATGCGGGCCGCGATGCGAGGAGCACCTCGCGGGTCGCGCCGGACGAGTCGACGGTCTCGACTCTTAGCACTCGAAGGTGCGCGGCTTGAGCGGCGAGGAGCGTGGCGACGGCGGCGAAGTCGGGGTGTATCTCGACGACCTCGCGGTTGAACTGGAGGTAGGTGACGCGATAGGCGGCTTCGTCGTCGGCGAGGCGGCGCAGGCCGGGCGAGCCGGGAGCGGAGAGCGAGGAGCCGGGAGCCGGGACGGACGGCGATTGCGAGGCGGCGATCGAGGAGAGGAAGTCGGCGACGGACGCGGGGGCGGCGGGGCCGGCTTTGCGTTTGGCGCGACGGTCGGACGGGAGGGCGGGGGGGGTGAACGGATAAGGGCCGCGGAGCAGGCCGACGATCTCTGTCTCCGCCGCGTGGATACGCAGGAAGAGCTCCTCGCGCTGGAGGAGGAGTTCGTTGACGCGGATTTGCCGGTCGAGCTGCACGCGGTTGGGCGGGCGGGAGAAAGAAGACGGAGCGGCGCGGCCGATGACTCAGGATTGCGAGTCGTCGCCGTCGTCGGTGGCGCCGTCGGTGGTCTCTTCGTCGTCGGGCTCGGCCTCCGGGGCGGGCGCGGCGGCGGCGGCGCGGCCGCGTTTGGGGGCGGGGGCGGCGGCGCCGGAGGCGGCGCGCGTGAAGCTGTCGGCCTTAGGATCGAGGCCGGCGACGGGGAGCGGCGGGGCGGGGAAGGGGAAGACTCCCGGTTCGCCGATGACCTCCTCGACCTGGGTTTCGAGGGCGGCGATGCGCTCGTAGGCGGCCTGGCGCTCGGCGATCAGCTCGTCGATGCGCACGCGGGCCTCGAGCGCCTGACGCAGCGTCTCGGCGTCGGAGCCGAGGACGAGGTCGCGGAAGGTGAGGGCGGTGAGGTTGGGTTTCTTGGCCATGGCGAAAAAGGGGACGGAGGAGAGGGATGAAGTCTGAAACCTGAAACTTGAAAAAGAGAGCGAGGGGCGAGGCGTGTTTAGCGGAAAAGGCTCTTCAGTTTTCCGAGGAGACTGCCTTCGCGCTGGGGGGGCGGCGCCGATGGACGGGCGAAGGAGATCGAGACCGCGGCAGGCTGGGGGATGGGCGCGGACGTCGGGGACGGAGTCCCTCCAAGGGGTCGAGAGGGGCGTGCGCGCGCGGCTTCGGCGGCGCGGGCGGTCTCGGCGAGGCGGGCCTCGGCGCGGGCGGCTTGGATATCGCGGGCGGCGGAGGAGACCTCCTCGGCGGGATCGGCGAGGGTGTCGGAGACGAGTTCGTCGGCGGCGTTTGGATGGCGGACGGCGGCGAGGCGGACGCGGGCGACGGGGTCGCGGAGGAAATCGTAGAGATCGGCGCGGCGCCAGGCGTGGCCGGCGACGCCGAGGGCTCGGACGCCGGGCAGGCGGTCGGAGAGGAGGACGCGGGCGGTCTCGAGGTCGAGGCCTTGGAGAGGGCGGTTCTGCGCGGCCCAGTGGCGGCGGAAAACGGGGCTGCGCGCGACGAGGAGCACGGCGATCTCGGGGTCGAGCGTCGGGCGGTAGGCGAGCGCGGCGAGGACGGCGGGGCGGCGGGTGGCGGCGACGCCTTGTATCAAGTCTTCGGAGACGGAGGGGTTGCCGGCGAGGGAGAGGCAGGCGGCCTCGTCGGCGAGGTCGACGAAGTAGGCGGCGATGCCGGGATCGAGATCGGGGTTGGCGGCGAGGGCGCCGCGCACGGAGGCGGTCTTGTCCTGGGCGAGGAGGCGCTGGAGCGGACGCGGCAGGCGCGGGCGCGCGGCTACCCAACGGCGTTCCTCGACATCTCCGGAGGTGGCGAAGTGGAGCAGGTCGATCTCGTCGGGCTCGATGTTCTCGCGGGCGGCGCGGCGAACGGAAGAGTGGGAAGATTGGAGCAGGAGGCGTTCGGCGGCCTCGGGGAGCTGGCGGCGGCGCAGGAGGGCGAGTTGCACGTCCTCTTCGTCGGTTGCGGCCCAGCCGGTGGCGGTGTCGTCGTCGGCGGGGGCGGAGGCGACGGTGTGGAGGCGGACGACGGCGCTGTCGTCGATGGCGAGGACGAGGGCGGCGGGGGCGGCGAGGGCGGATTGGCCGGCGAGGGCGGCGCGCACGGACGGGTCGGTGTCGGTGGCGAGGCGGGCCTGCTGGGGGAGGCGGAGCGAGGAGTTGGTGGCGAGGGCGCGGCGGACGGACGGTGTGGCGTCTTCGGCGAGGGCGAGGAGTTCTCGGGCGGGGAGCTGGGGGTGTTGCGCGGCTTGGGCGCGGACCTCGGCGGAGGGGTGGGCGGCGAGTTCGATCAGGAGATGCGGAGGCGTGCGCGGATTGGTCGCGAGGTAGGCGAGGAGGGAGGGCTCGGGATGGCGGGCGGCGAGGCTTTCGAGGAGGTGGCTCGGGGCGAGCGGGTAGGCGGCGACGAAGAGGCGGGCCTCGGGGGCGCCGTCGGGCGGGAGATCGGCGAGGGCCTGGAGAAGCGTGGACGGAAGCGGCGGTTTGCGGAGCGCCTGCGCAGTGCGTCGCACACCGTCGCGCCGGATGCGGGCGAGGAGGGAGTCGGGCGTGTGGGTTTCGACGG
>CAMLQS010000133.1 GCA_946482165.1 uncultured Verrucomicrobiota bacterium
AGCCCGCTTGGGGGATCTTGCTCGCGACGTCGGCGCTCCACGGCGCGGACCAGTTCACGAGGTCGGGGGATTCCCAGACGATGAGCGAGGTGCTGCCGCTGGTGGTGGCGACGCCCCAGCCCTTCTTGCTGGCGATGCGCAGGTCGGTCGCGAGGATGTTGAACTTCTTGCCATCGGCGGAACGGATGATGGCGGGATCGCGCACACCTTTTTCCCCGAGGTTGGAAAGGAGGACGGGCTCGGAGTTGTTCAAGTCGCGCCAGCGCAGTCCGTCTTCGCTGACGGCGAAGTAGATCTGCTCACCGGCAGATCCCACGCCGGTGAAATAGACCAGGAGGTAGGCGGCGAGAGGCTCGGCTGCCGGCGCGGGCGCAGGGGAGGGAGGGGGAGCGGGAACGAGCGCAGTATCGGGGGCGGGGGCCGGGGTGATTGCAGGGGCCGAGGCGGGGGCCGAGGCGGGGGCCGGAGTCCGCGAGGGCTTGGCGAACGCGGGGGCCTGGGGGCGCGCGGAGAGGATAGAGGTGGCGCCGAGGAGGGGCAGCGCGCAGAGCAGGAAACGAAAGGAGCGGAACATGGGAGGGGATGTGGTCGGGTATGAAGGCGGGATGGTGGGCGCGCTCGTCGGTCAAGGTTTGGGCGGAAGGTCCACGCCTTCCGTCGTCTGCACCACGCGACGGATCGAGCCGTCGGCTTCGTGATAGAGGTAGTCGATGCAGACGGCGCGACGATAGCTGCCGCCTTCGCCGAGGGGGCCGCCGCTTTGAATGCCGCCGTTGTGGTAGATGAAATACCACTGCCCCTTAAACTCGATGATGCCTTGGTGGATCGTGTTGCTGTTAAAGGCGCCTTCCGAAACCAGCCCGCGGAAGGTCCATGGACCTTCGATCGAGGGCGCGGTGGCGTAGGAGATTTTTTCGGGAAAGCCGCTGGCGTAGGAGAGGTAGTAGGTGTCGGCGTGCTTGTGGACCCAGGGCGCCTCGGTGAATCCGGTGAGACCGGCGACCTGCTTGATCGGGCCGTCGAGCTCGGTCATCGAGGGCTTCAGCTTGGCGTAGTAGCAGTTCACGTTGCCCCAGAAGAGCCAGGCGGCGCCTTCGGCATCGATGAAGACGGCGGGGTCGATGTCTTCCCAGGAGTGCCTGCCTTTGGGCGTCATGTCGGCGGTGACGAGGGCGGATCCGCGGGCGTCCTTGAAGGGGCCGAGCGGAGAGTCCGCGACGGCGACGCCGATGGCCTTGCCGCGATGGGTGTCGTTATGCTCGATCGAGACGAACCAGTAGAACTTGCCGTCTTTCTCGACGACGTGGGCTGCGTAGGCGTCTTTCGTCGCCCAGGCAAAGTCCTTCACGGAAAGCAGCGGGCCGTGGGGCGTCCAGGTGCGCATGTCCTTCGACGAGTAGCAGTGCCAGTCGGGCATTCGGTAGCTCTCCCTCGGTTTGGCGACGTCGTGTCCGGTGTAGAGGTAAACGGTGTCGCCATGGACGATGGCCGCGGGATCGGCGGTGAAGCGATCGGTGATGATCGGGTTGGCCGCGCGGAGCAACGGGGCCGCGAGCGGGAGGATAAGGGCGAGGACGGCCAGCGGACGGGAAAAAAGCGGGTTCACGGGAAGCATGTGGGATAGGGGATTCTTCAGGGGAGCGGACGGCGCGGAGGCGAGCGGCGAGGGAGGCATCAAGGGGCGTCGGGCAGGCCTTTTCCGTCGATGATTGGCTCGCCGCGGTCTCCCGGGCGGAAGGTCTGGACCATGGGATCCATGGGCTGGATACGGCCGTCGGAGTCGAAGGTCATGCGGGCGAGACAGACTTCGCGCTTGTAGCCGTTGCCGTCGGGAATCGCGTGGCGGTGGTAGGCGACATACCAGCGGTCGGTGCCGGGGACGTTCACCACGCTGTGATGGGCGGTGGCGACGGCGGGGCCGTTTTTCGCCAGGACGATGAAGTCCTTGCCTGACGTGGTGACCGGGCCGGTGGGCGAGTCGGCGACGCCCCAGCCGACGCGGTAGTTGGGGCTGCGCGCGTCGTCGATGGACCACATGAAGTAGTATTTGCCCTGTCGCTTGAAGACCACGATGCCCTCGCGGAAGTCCCGAAGGGGAATGTCGACGGGATTGCCGTCGACGGTGATCATGTCGGGCTTGAGGCGGACGACCTGGCAGGGACGGCCGTTGCCGTAGTAGAGCCAAGCCTGGCCGTCGTCATCGATAAACGGATACGGGTCGATGGTGTTGGTGCGGACGAGCGGATCGTTCTTGCCCTTGCGTTCGAGCAGGGGGCGGTCGAGCGCGTCCTTGAACGGACCGGCGGGCGTGCCGGCGGTCGCCACGCCGATCTTACCGTCGGCGCAGAAATAGAAATAGTAGGTGCCGTCGCGCTCGATGCAGTCGGGCGCCCAGGCGCGGAGGTTCGCCCATTTCAGCTCACGCGTGACGTCGAGGATCATGCGTTCCTTTTTCCAGGTCACGAGATCCTTGGAGGACCAGACGGAGAAGTCGGTGGTGAGCCACTTGTCTTTGTCGGAGGTGGGGTAGACGTAGTAGGTGTCACCGAAGAGGCGGATGCCCGGGTCGGCGGTGAATCCGTCGAGAATGGGTCTGGGCGGGACGGGCGCCGCTTCGGGCGTCGGGGCGCCCGCTTGGGATTCGGCGAACGCGGTGCAGCAGGCCAACGCGCCGATCAAGGCGGCTGGCCAGCGGATAAGGGAGCGCATGGAGAGTGCGGGTATGGCTGCGGGGTGCTCAGGCCTTGGGCTCGGCGGGAGGCAGGATAAAGGTGTGGACGGAGCGGGGCGGAAGTTTCACCCGAAGCCGGTCGGGGCGTCCGGCGACGGCCACGGTGAAGGTGTGTTCCCTCGGCGAGGAGTTGGCGGCGACAACGACGACGGACCGGTCGGGATTGACGAAGGCGATCTGGTCTCCCCAGAGGCTGGTGGAGACGATGCGGCGGGCGCCGGGGCGAACGTAGCGGCTGAAGTGGCTGAGAACGTGGTATTCGCCGTTGTAGGCGACTCGGGCTTCGTCGCGGTGGACGGTGACGAGGGCGTTCTGTTTCCAGTCCCACGTGCTCATGCCGGTTTCGTTGAGCACCATGTTCCAGGCGAAGTAGGCGTTGGCCCCGTTGGAGAGATAGCGTTTGAGTTCGCCGAAGAGCCTGAAGGCATCGTCCCAAGAATTGGCCCCGCCGTTGCACTTCGTTTCGGACTGCATGAGCTTTTTCTGGGGATAGAGCTCGTATGCGAGGCCGATCTGGGTGTTGCGGTCGTATTGGAAGGCGATGCCGGTGAGGAAGGAGTTGGCGCGCGGGTCCTCGAGGACCGTGATGAGGCGGGCGTTGGGGTTTTCTCCGCCGTTCACGGGATCGCCGTTGAGTCCGAGCCAAAGTTCCACGTCGGGGTGGCGCTCGCGGAGGACGGGGCCCAGGTAGTCGGCGATGAATTCGCGCAGCTCGGGGCCGCTCCAAAGGCAGGTGGGGTAGGGGCTGGCGATGTTGGGCTCGTTCTGCGGGGCGATCGCATAGATGGGAACGCCCTTGGCCTTGTAGGCTTCGACCCAGCGGGCGAAGTAGTCGGCGTAGGTGCGGAGCACGCGGGGCTCCCAACGCAGGGAGCCCTTGGCGTAGGAGCGGTTGGTTTTCATCCAGGCGGGCGGGCTCCACGGCGAGGCCCAGCAACGGAGGTCGGAGCGGGTGGCGAGGGCGGCCTGGATGTAGGGGAGAAGGAGCTTCTCGTCGCGCGCGGTAGAGAAGTGCTTGAGCTCGTAGTCCTCCGGGGTGTCGGCCAAGGAATAGGCGTCGAGGGCGAAGTCGCTCGCGCCGATCGGAATGCGGGCGAGATTGAAGTTCGCCCCATCCGGCCCGAACAGGGCGCGGACAACTTCGTCACGGGCGGACTGCGGGAGGACGGAGAGTGCTTGCCAGCCGTGTTCGTTGAAGCAGCCGCCGAAGCCGTCTATCGTCTGGCGGAGGCGGTCGGGAGAGACGTAGATGGTCGGCGGTTCGTCGGCCCGGGCGGGTTCGAACGCGGGGGCGGGCATGAGCTCGCCGGATTTTTCCGCGGTGGTGGCTATCCAGATAACCGACGGGTCGGCGAGGAGAGGGGCGGCCGCGGCGAGGGCGGAAACGAGGGCGATGAGGGTTTTTCGCATGGAAGGGATGGCTGAGTATAGGGGGAAAGGGGACGGAAGGACGCGGAAAGGTGTGGCGGGCGGGAGGCTTGTCACGGGGCGCTGGCGAGGGACGCGGGGGATGTATGCGGGTAGGGACCGTCGGGCACGGGCGTTCCGAAATCGGGCGAGCCGTCCGGGCGCCAATGGATTATCTGCGCGCGGGTGGCCCGGTCCGGATTTCGCAACGGGGAGCCCTGGATATGTTCGTAGTTGCGCGCGTGATACACGAGGACGTCGGTCTTGCCGTCGGGCGTGGTGGTGAAGCTGTTGTGCCCGGGGCCGAACTGGCTCGCTGAGCGGTAGCTGGCCAGGACGGGCTCGGGCGATTTTTTCCAGACGGAGGCGTCGAGCAGGTCGGCGTCCGCGTCGGCGGAGAGGAGACCGAGGCAGTAGTTGGCGTCGGTGGCGCTGGCGGAATAGGTCATCCAGACGCGTCCGTTTTTGACGAGGACGGCCGGGGCTTCGCAGACCGAGTGGCGGCGTTTTTCCCAGTGGTGTTCGGGCTTGGTGAGACGGGTGACGGGTCCCGCGATGGACAAGGGGGTGTCCATGCGGGCGATGTAGATGTTGGAGCCCTTGATGCCTTTTTCGTCCTGGGCCCAAACGTAGTAGCGAACGCCCCGGTGGACGAAGGTGGTGGCGTCGAGCGAGAACGAATCCCAGCCGAGCTTGATCTTTCCCTTTTCCGTCCAGGCGGCCTCGAGAGGATTTTCGCCGGCGCCTTCGAGAACATAGGGCCGAATGGCCCAGATGTTTTCGGCTTCGCCGGCGGTAAAGTAGAGATACCACTTGTCGTCGATAAAGTGGAGTTCGGGGGCCCAGATGTGGGCGCCCATCGGTCCGCGGGAGTGTTTACGCCAGATGACCTTGGGCTCGGCGTCGGAGAGGCCGGCGAGGGTGGGGGCGCGGCGCAACTCGATGCGGTCGTATTCCGGAACCGTGGCGGTGAGATAGTAGTAGCCGTCGGCATGAAGAATGACGTGGGGATCCGCCCGCTTCGGGATGATCGGGTTGGTCCACGAAATCGCGGGATCGGCGGCGACGATGGACGGGGCGGGCTCGGCGGCGCTCGCGGCGACGGCGTGCAGCAAAGCGAACAGGAGGAGCAAGCGACGAAACGTGTGTGACATGGAAAATCCGGGAATGATTAGGGGAGGCTCCGGAGTCGGCCCGAGGGTTCCGCGCAAACACTCGCCGAGGGGAACAGTGACGATAGCGGAGGTCGGATGGTTCAGGTATAGACCCGACCGGGTCCATTGTTCGCGAGGGCGTTTCGGGGGTAAGGTGTTTCCCTCCCCACGGCGTCCCGGCTGCTCGTCGAGAGAACGTCCTTCCCCTGTTCGCGGCCTTTTACTCCCCCATCGCTCTCCAGCGTCCTTCGACGTTCCCCGATTTTTAAGCGGCTTCGTCCCCCGGTCGTTTGTCCACGGTCCGCGCCGCCGCGTCTTTTTCCAGCCCTAATCCCAACCATGCATCCTATCCCATCGCTCGTCTCAATGTCCTCCGTTCCGGCTTTCTCCATCGGACAAGCCGTTGCCGCGAAAAAAATCCGCGCGTCATCCGTCAAACTGCATTCAGCCATACTCGGCCTCGCCTTCGCCGCATCCATTCCCGCCCTTCACGCCGCCACCGATGCGTGGGACGGTTCGACCGATTCCCTCTGGGCGACGGCGACCAACTGGGCCACGGACGTCTCCGCGCCCGGAACCGGTGAGAGCGCCACCTTCAACGGCGCGGGCAATGGCAACACGGTCGTCGATCTCGGCGCCGGCGTGACCGTCGGCTCCGTTCTTTTCGACAGCGGCTCCGCCGCCGCCTACACGATCGGCTCCGGAGCGATCGGCAGCCAGACGCTCAGCCTCGACAACGCCGGGGCGATCACGGTGAACGCCGGCGTCACGAGCGCCCAGACCTTCAACGCGAACCTCGCGCTGAACAGCGCGGCGGGCGCCACCACGACGATCACCAACAATGGATCGGGCGTTCTCGCCTTTGCAGGCGCCATCAATGCCAATGTCGCCAGCGGCAACGGCGTATTGAACGTCGATGGCACCGGCGACACGACGATTTCCGGCGCGATCACCAAGACCGGCGCGGGCAGCAACGCTCTCTTCAAGAAGGGCTCGGGCACCTTGACGCTTTCCAACGGCAGCGTCTGGAGCGGCGCGGGTGCCGTGCAGACTGCTTTCTCCGGTCCATTCACCGTTCAACAAGGAACCCTCCTTCTTGGTGGCGGCACGCACACCGTCACCGGTGAAGCGGTCATCGGCGGTGTGGTGACGCATGGGGGAGCAGGTCAAAATGCAAAGATCCAGGTGGACGCCGGTGCGCTCAGCGTCAGCGGCTTTCTGTCCGTCGGCCGCGGCAACGGCACGGGTGCGGTGTCCTCGGACTTGGTGTTGAACAATGCCGCCTCTGTGACGGCCGGAAACATTAGCGCCGGCTTTAACGCCGGCAACACCGCCAATTTGCCCAAGGGTTCCATCACATTGAACGGGACATCCTCCCTCACGGTGTCCGGCGGAACCAACAGGGTCTTCTTCCTGGGCGAGTCGGTTGGCTCGGACATGACTCTGACGGTCAACGATTCCGCCGTGGTGACCAACACGACGGGCAGGGTCGGCCTCAATAATAACGCGAATAATTCGGCCTCATTGACGATCGGAAGCGCGACCGGAAAAGGCACGGTGATCATGAACGGCGGCACGATCAACGTGAGTTCCACGGATATCGGAAAGGGACTGAACAATACCCAGGCGGGCAACGGCACGCTCACGGTGAAAACGGGAGCGACCTACAACAACGAGGGCGATTTCCGCACCGGATTCGCCGGAAGCGCGTCCGGCCAAGCCACGGTGAACGTGGACGGAGGCACCATTAACATTGGTTCAACGGTCACGCGCTGGATGCAGATTGGTTACTGGGACTTCACCAACTCCACGATCAACGTTACCGGCGGAAATCTGAATCTGAACGGCGGTTCTTCGATTCGATTCAATATCAATAACAATACCGGCACGAACGCGATCAACCAGAGCGGAGGCAATGTCACTTTCTATAGCGACAATCAGACGACGATCGGCGGCACCGGCGTTCTTGAGATGCAGGCCGTCGGCGGGGCGGCGAGCAACAACACCTACAACCTTAACGGCGGAACGCTCACGGTGACACAGGTGATGTCCACCGCGACCACTGGCACGCGGACGTTCAACCTCAATGGCGGCACGTTGAAGGCGGCGAAGGCGACCACGGCCTTCCTTAATCTCGGCGCCGGCAACGCCCGTGCCAACGTTCGCAACGGCGGCGCCCTGGTCGACACCAACGGGTTCGACGTCACCATCGCCCAGGCGCTGGAGCACAGCAATGTCGGAGGCGACAACGCCACCGACGGCGGTCTGACCAAGTCCGGTTTGGGCAAGCTGACGCTCTCCGGCGTCAACACCTACACCGGCAACACGACGATCAACTCCGGCACCTTGGCGCTCGCCTCGACCGGCAGCATCGCCAACAGCGCCACGATCATCGCGAACGGCACCTTCGATGTGTCCGCGGTCACCGGCTTCACCGTCGGCGCCAGCCAGACCTTGAGGGGCTCCGGCACGGTCACCGGCGCGACCACGGTCAATGGCACGCTGGCGCCCGGCAACAGCCCCGGTCTGCTCACTTTCTCGGGCGACCTGAGCCTCGGTGCGTCCTCGACCTCGCAGTTGGAGATCAACGGCACGACCCGCGGCTCGGGCTATGACGCGGTCGACGTCGGCGGCGCTTTGTCCTATGGCGGCGTAATGAGCCTCGTCTTTGATGCTCCGATCAGCGCGGGAACCTACGATCTCTTCGGCGGGTTCAGCGGCCAGTCGGGCACCTTCGCTTCCGTCAGCGTGGGCGGCAGCTTCGCCGAGGCCTTCAGCGGCTCCCCGGTCATCACCGGAAGCGGATGGAGCGCCTCCAGCGCCAGCTGGAGCTACGCCTTCGACAATGGCAGCGGCGACTTGACCATCAGCGCGATTCCCGAGCCCTCGGCTTTCGCCGCTCTCGCCGGTTTGGTCGGCCTTGGCCTCGTCGGCTCCCGTCGCCGCCGTCGCTGAGGGGCTTGCGAAGCCGTGTTCGGTTCCCGGCCGCGCCAGCCACTTGGCGCGGCTTTTTCGTCGGTCGGCGCGTGTGAGTTAATCACGGCTTCATGCGTCCGACATTCTCTTCCGTCCCTTGCCTGCGGTTCTTAAACGCCGCGCCGGCTTTTGGCGCGTTCCCATCCATTCCCGCTTTTTTCCCATGCACGATCCAACTCATCGTTCCGTCTCCCGATTCAGTCTCGCCGCCGCGCTTTTGCTCCCGGCCGTGAGCGCCCAGGCCGCCACGTTGGCGTATTATCGTTTCGAAGGGGCGTCGCTCGGCGAAATCGTCAGCCCGGTCGACGATCTTTCCGGCGCCGGCCGTTCCATCCATCCCTGGGGGCCGGTGCTGCGGTCCTCGGACGTGCCCGTGGCGAAGGTGCCCGAGACCGGCGCGGGCAACCTCGCCTCCGTGCGATTCCTCGGCGACTCCGACTGTTTTTCCAACGCCGACGAGGGGCTCAGTCGTCAGTCTCCGGCGAGCTTCACCATCGAGGCATGGGTGAAATTCGATTCGCTCGCGGGCGTGCAGACCTTCATCGGTCGCGACGACATCAACGAAGGGGCCGGTCGCGGATCCCTGTTCTATTTTTCGAAGGAGAACGACGCGTTTCCGATGCCCGACCGCACGGCCAACGCGTTTCGCGTCGAGTTGGTCACCCGTGACAACGCGGTGATCTCGGTCAACAGCGGCCACGTGGCGCAGACGGGCGTCTGGTATCACGTGGCCGCGGTGGGCGATGCGACGAAGGGCACGCTTTCGCTTTATGTCGACGGGCGGCAGGTCGGCGATTGCGCGGGGTTCACCGGGCTTTTCGCCCCCTCCGGACATGGGATGTGGACCTTTGGCCGCGGCCAGTTCAGCGGCCGCGTGGCCGACCGGTTTTTCGGATTCCTTGACGAGGTGCGTTTCAGCGACGTGGCGCTTGCGCCGGATCGCTTCCTCAACGCCGTCCCTCCCCCGCCTCCCGTCCCGGTGGCGGTTCCGGCACCCGTGTCTCCGCCGCCCGCGGTGGTGATAGTTCCCGAGGCGGTTCCGCAAGCTCCGGCGAGTTCTCCGGTTGATGACGATGCGGCCCCTTCGGCGGAAACGGCCAAGCGCCGCCCGGGTTCCTTGTGGCCGGCCAAGCGTTGATTCGCGCCATTTTTCCGTCGTCTGGTTTCGCGCCCGTGATCGCCTGAGCGACCACGGGCGTTTTGCATCTGGTCCGCGAATGGACCCGAGCGGGTCCATTTCCCCGGTGGCGTGTTTGCACTACGATACAAGGCATCCCGGAGGGGCGAATTCGAGAACCTCCTCCGGAAGAAAAACACCTGCGATCCATGTCCACCATTCGTATGCTCGCGGAAGAGCTGCAACTTTCCCGGGTCACCGTTTCCGCGGCGCTTCGCGGCTTGCCTTGGGTAAAGTTGACGACCCGCGAGCGCATCCTCCGGCACGCCGAAGAGCGCGGCTATGTTTCTGTTGCCGGGGCCGGAGCGTTCTTGGGCGTGGTCTGCATTTTGCGCATCAAAGGGGTCGGACAACGCGGGCGGGCCGCTGTGGAGCGGCACCGGGTTATCACGCGCGGGGTGCGAGAGGTTGCCTATGAGTTGGGATACGGCGTGGAGGAGTCGGTGGCCGACTTGGATGATCTCGGAAACTTCGATCAGATGACGAATGATGCCGGCCATTGCGGAATGATCATTCTCCCTGTCTCCAACGACGATCTGCTTCAGCGTAGCCGGCTGCCTGAAGTGCCCTGCGTCTACACCGACATTCCCTCTGATGCGCTGGGCCTGGACTCCGTTTTTCCGGATTATCACCAGGGCATGTTTCTCTCGCTTGCCCGGCTCCGTGCTTCGGGGTTTCGACGAACGGGTCTGATGCTGGACAACCAGCTTTCGCTGCCAGTGAGAGAGAGACTGCTCTCGGCTTATGGCTTTGCGTTCGCCGGTGGCGGGGCGCCTCCGCCTCCGCCCCTTTTCACCCCGGTTCGTTCGCTCGACGTTTCCTCATCGTGGATGCGGCGGCATTCCTTCGATTCGCTTTTGACGACGGACACGGAACACTCGCGCCGGGTCGCGTCGGAGTTCGCGCTTCCTGTTTTCGGCCTGGCCGCGGAGCCGAGGCCCGGGGAGTCGGGGCTTAATCTGAACCTTTGCGAAGTGGGGCGGGGCGCGATGGACAAGCTCCACAATCTCCATGTCGGCTCCGGGCGCTCGTTATCATCCTCGTGCGCATTGGTCGCCACCTCGTGGGTGGTTTGCGATCAAGTCGACGGTGGGCGCCGCGAGCCGGTCGCGAGCACGGTTGCCGGGGACGTCGCCCGTGCAGTGGCCGAAGCGGAGACGGTCTTGCGCCTTGAGCGCGCGGCGCGCTGAGGGGGTTCTCCCGTCGGGTCGTCGATCAGGCCGCGGCGTGGCGGTCGCGTCCGTCCCCGTGGTCGCGCGGGGAGGCGGCGTAGGCGCCGCGCACGGCGCGCAGCCGGCGGGAGCCGCGCTCGAGTTCCGCGCGTTCCAGTTCGGAGGCGGCGCGGGCCCGGCCCACGCGCTGGCCGAGGGCGGCGTAGCGGGCGCGCAGCGCTTCCGCCCGGGCGAGCGTGGCGGGGTCGGCGGGAGGGGCGCCGTCCTGTTCGGCGGCGAGGCGGGCGATCACCGCGAGTTCGCGTTCGAGAAGCGCGGCGAGCGCCGGCCAGTCGTCGTGGCCCGCCGCCCCTTCTTCCTCGTGGGCGAAGGATTCGACGCAGGCGAGCAGGCGCTGCGTGGCGGGACTGGGTGGTTGGTGCGACATGGGAGGATGGGGAGGGATGGGGTGGGTGGCAGGGCGGGCCCGCCCTGCGTTCCCGAGAGCAATGATCACCATTTGGCCGCGCCGTCGGTCACGCGACCTTCGCCTCGCCGCCGAGCAGCATTTCGGCCCAGGCCTCGCGCAGGCTTCGGACCAGGCGCTCGACCTCGACGAGCGGCTCCTCGTCCTTGCGCAGATTGCACTCCTGAAGGCGCCGGAGGTGATACTCGTAGAGCCGGTCGAGGTTTTCCGCCAGCTCGCCCCCGGCTTTCCGGTCGAGGTTCGCGCGGAGCTCGAGGATCACCGCCTGGGCGCGAAGGAGAGAAGTGTTGATTTTTTGGATACGCGAGAGGTCGTCCTCGGGCAGGGCGAAGGCGGCGCGGGCCTGGGCCATGAATCGGAGCGCTCCGTCATAGAGGAGGAGCACGAGCTGGCCGGGGCTGGCGGTCAGGATCGACTGGGTCTGGTAGGCCCGGGCGTAGGGGTGGGCGTTCGACATGGGGAGGGGCTCAGTCGGGGATTTCGCTCAGGTCCTGCGAGTCGGCGATCAGACGCGCGACGCGCTCGATGATCTGGAGGGGCGGGTAGTTTGGATCGAGCGCCAGGGCCTCGGCCCGGGCGATCTCCTCGGGCCGCGAGGCGGGCGAGCGGGCGATGGCTTCGCGCAAATGGTCGGCGCGGGCCGTGGAGACGTGATCGGCCTGGACGCCCGGGCCGGCCGGCGGGCCCGCTGGCCGGACGGGGCGGGGCCCGGGCGCGCCGGTCCCTCCCGGGCCGATGGAGGTGGAGTTGGTGATCATGGATTGGGTCCTCGATTTGCTTTGGCCCGGGTCGTCAAATCCCGGGCGCCGCAGTTTGCTTGCCCGGTGTCATCGGCACATGCGCGGAATTATTTAGGGCGGGTCTTGTAAATAACTCGGCCCGGCGGGAGCGGGAGGGGCCGATCTCGAATCGGGGGGGACGGGCGGGCCCCCTCCGCCCGAGCGTTGCCGACCGGGTGGCGTGCGCAGGGACGCGCCCGCCTACCATTTTCAGCGGTCGGTTTTTTCCGCCGGGACTCGCGGGGGGAGCAGCGAAGCGACGGCGCCAAAGGCGTGGTCGGCGAAGCGGACGGGGCTTTGTTGCACGGCGGCCGCGGGATCGCCGACCCCCGAGGCATGGGCGCGCGCCTCCTGACGCGCGCCGCGGGCGGTGGCGGAGTCGCGTGCGTCGAAAATCTCGTCCGCCATCCAGATCGTGTCGGCGTCGT
>CAMLQS010000134.1 GCA_946482165.1 uncultured Verrucomicrobiota bacterium
TCGGTGAGGATGCGCGTCTGCTGGGCGGGCGGGAGGGTGCGCAGGTAGGTCATCTCCGCGGCGCCCATGACCTGGATGCGTTTGTTCGCGCAATATTTGAAGAAGCCGGTAAGCGCGAGGGCGGGGCGATTGATGGAGCCCTCGCGGATGAGCCGGTGAAGGCCTTCGGGACCGGTGAGGAGCTCGAGTTTGAGCTTGTCGCGGTAGGTATCGAAGAAGTGCGCGACGGTGATGCCGTGGATGGCTTTTTGCATGGGGCGGCGACTGGCGAGTGGACGACGGACGACGGGAGTTTTAACCGCGAATTACGCGGATGGGCGCGGATGGGGACGGAGTTTTCTGACCACGGATCGACGGGGGCGCACGGATGAAACGGAACCAGTCTTGATTGAATCTTCCCCGATTTTATCCGCGACCATCTGCGTAATCCGCGGTCCAACTCAGAGATTGAAGTCCTGGCCGAGGTAGAACTGGCGGGCTTCGGGGTCGTTCACGAGGAACTCGGCGTCGCCTTGCTTAAAGACGCGGCCTTCGCGGATGAGGTAGGCGCGGTCGACGATCTTGAGTGTCTCGCGGACGTTGTGGTCGGTGATGATGACGCCGATGCCTTTGGCACGGAGGTCGACGACGATTTTTTGCACCTCGGAGACGGAGATGGGGTCGATGGCGGCGAAGGGCTCGTCGAGCAGGAGGAACTTTGGCTTGGTGACGAGGGCGCGGGCGATTTCGAGGCGGCGGCGCTCGCCGCCGGAGAGGGTGTAGGCCTTTTGCGTGGCAACGTGGGTGAGGTGGAGTTCGGTCAGGTGCTCGTCGACGAGGGCGCGGCGCTCGGCCTTGGGCACGCCGACGGCCTCGACGATGGCGAGGAGGTTTTCGGCGACGGTGAGTTTGCGGAAGGTGGAGGGTTCCTGGGGAAGATAGCCGAGGCCGAGGCGGGCGCGCTCGTGCATGCGCAGGTGGGTGATGTCGCGGCCATCGAGGGAGACCGTGCCGCGGGTGGCGGGCACGAGGCCGACGATCATGTAGAAAGTGGTGGTCTTGCCGGCGCCGTTGGGGCCGAGAAAACCGACGATCTCGCCGGCGCGCGCGGTGATATCAACGCCGTTGACGACGGTGCGCTGGCCGTAGGTTTTGACGAGACCGGCGGTGGAGATCTCGGCGAGGGCGGTGGCGGTGGCGGCGGTCACGGATGCGGAGGGAATGGCCACAAAAGGCACAGAAGGCTCAAAAGGAGGAGCGCGTTTATTGAGTGCGGGGTTTGGGGAAGGCGACGGAAGGAGGGTTCTGCGGCGGAGGCGTCGGCTTGGCGGTTGGCCTTGTGGGTGCGGCTGGCGTTGCGGCCTTGGGGGCGGCGGTCGCGCTCAGGTCGTCGACGGGCGGGCCGGTGAACTTGGGCTTGTCGACCTGCACCTCGCGTTTGCCGCGGAAGAGGGTGATTTTTTCGCCGGCTCCGATGAAGCCGTTGCTGCGATCAATGATGACGGGGTCCTCGCTGAGCACGACCTTGTCTTCGCGCGGGAAGACCTCGGCTTTTTGGGAGGTGGACTCCCGGTCGCCTTGGACGATGCGGACGTTGCCGGTCGCCAGGATGTATTTGAACCGTTCGACGGTGCCGATCGCGGCGTCTTTGTCGCCGATGCGGGAGGCGATGATGGTCAGCCGGTCGCAGGTGATGCGGAGATTGGTGCCGGTGAGGACGACGTTCTTGGTGGCGACGGCGGTGCTCTCGTCGTCGGTGGACGTCATCTCGAGGTGGTCGCTGGTGAGCTCGGTGGGAACGGGCTGCGCGGGCTGAGCCCGCGCAGGAACGACCAATGACCAATGACCAATGACCAATGTGGCGAAGAGCGTAACGAAGAGACGGGGGTGGCTGCGGGAAATCATTTGAGAATGTCGCCGAGGGCGGAGCGGAAAATGACGTGGGCGTCGCGTTTGATGATTACTTTGCGCGCGCCGTGGTCGTAGCTCCAGTCGGCGCCGGTGAGGGTGAGGTCGGTGCGCTCCACGCGCACGGTGTCGTCGCCGGTCGCGAGGAGCTTTTCCGGGTAAAACGAAGCGGACGGGGCGGCCAGCATCGCGTCGATTTGCTCGTCGGCGCGGCCGGTGAAAAGGGTGAGCTCCATTTCGACCACATCGATGCGCGAAGGGTCGGGCAAGCGGGCCTCGCCGGCGTGCAGCGTGGTATGGCGAAAGCCTTGGGTGGTGAAGGTGGGCAGCCGAAAATTCTTTACCGGCGCGGTCGCCTTGACCTCGGGCGCGGAGCGGGCCGAGGGAATGACCAATGACCAATGACCAATGACCAATGCGGCGACGACGAGGCGCGAGAGATGGCGGGAGGCGAGCATGCGGTCAGGGGGGGGGCGGGGCTGTGCGGTTTACAGATGAAAGTCGGCGTGACCCTGGGATCGCAGGATGTGTTCGCAGACTTCGCGCACGGCGCCTCGGCCGGCGGGGCGGGTGGTGAGGTAATCGGCGGCGTCGATGGCGGCGGGCATGGCGGTGGGAACGGTCACGCCGATTCCGGCCCAGACGAGGGCGGGGGAGTCGATGTCGTCGTCGCCCATGTAGACGATTTGCTCGTGGGTGAGGTCGAGTTCGGCGGCGATTTCCTGGAGGGCGTCGAGCTTATCGGTGCGGCCTTGGATGACGTGGGGGATCTTGAGCTCGGAGGCGCGGGCGGTGGTGGCGCCGGACGCGCGGCCGCTGATCCAGGCGGTGGCGACGCCGTGTTTGCCGAGTCGGACGAGGCCCATGCCATCGAGGATCGAGAACTGCTTGGTCTCGGTGCCGTCGGAAGAGATGTGGACGGTGCCGTCGGTGAGGATGCCATCGACATCCATGGCGAAGAGTTTGATGGCGGCCCAACGGGCTTCGGGGATTTGTTGCATGGTAGGAGCGGGGAGGTGGGGCGATGCGCCGGCGCGTCAGCCGAGCCAGGCGGCGAGTTTTTCGATGAGGCCGTCGCGGGTGGGGCGGTAGGCTTGCTCGAGCTCCGGGGCGAAGGGCACGGGGAGGTCGAGGGCGGCGACGCGGAGGGGCGGGGCCTCGAGATCGAAGAAGTTGTCCTCGACGATGCGGCTGACGAGCTCGGCGCCGAAGCCGTGGGTGCGGCGGCCTTCGTGCAGGACGCAAAGGCGGTGGGTGCGGGCCACGCTGGCGCGGATCTCGTCGAGGCGCAGGGGGGCGAGGGCGCGGAGGTCCCAGACCTCGACGGTCTTTTCGTATTCGGTCTCCAAATACTCGGCGGCGGCCTGCGCGAGCTGGGTCATCTCGCCATAGGTGACGAGCGTGGCGTGGGCGCCGGGGCGGACGAGGCGGGGGTGCCAGACCTCGCGGTAGGCGGGGTTCCAGACGATGGAGTGTTTGCCGCGGCGGTAGAGGGCCTTGTGTTCGAAAAGGAGGACGGGGTTGTCGTCCTCGTAGGCGGCAAGGAGGCAGTCGAAGGCGTCCTGCGCGGTGCTCGGGTAGAGGGCCTTGAGGCCGGGGAACGCGAGGAGGGCGGACTCGAGCTCCTGCGAGTGGAAAGAGCCGAAGGTGAGGCCGCCGCCGGCGGGGAGGCGGAGCACGAGCGGGACCTTGGCGCCGGAGCGGAAGAAGTAGGTGCCGGCGTTGAGGGCGATTTGGGTCATCGCCTCGGTGCAGAAGTCGGCGAACTGAAACTCTTCGATCGGACGGTGGCCGCCGAGGGCGAGGCCGATGGCGTAGCCGGTGCAGGCGGACTCGGCGAGCGGGGTGTTGAACACGCGCGAGCGGCCGTGGGCGGCGAGCAGGCCCTCGGTGATTTTGAAGGCGCCGCCGTAAGTGCCGATGTCCTGGCCGAGGATCACCGATTCGGGGCGCTCGCGGAGGATCTTGCCGTGCGCAAGGGTGAGCGCCTGGGCGAAGGTGATGGGAGCGGGGGGCGGGGAGCCAGGAGCAGGGAGCTCGGAGGTGACGGAGGGAATCCAGGGCAGGGGCGCGGCCTCGGGTGCGAAGGCGTCGGCGGGCAGGCTGGCGGGGGAAGGGCGGGGAACGGCGAGCGAGACCTGGATGCAGGCCTCGACCCAGGCGTTGATGTCGGCGTCGATCTGGTCGAGGTCCGCGGCTTGGGCGGGAGCGGCGGCGAGGATCTGCGCGCGGAGTTTTGGCAGCGGATCGGAGGCCTGGATCGAGGCGTTCTCGATGACGGAGAGGTAATCGCAGGTATCGTAGGCGGCGTGGCCGCGGAGGCGGGCGGTGACGGCCTCGACAAGGATGGGGCGGCGCTCGGCGCGGACGCGGGCGAGGGCGGCGGCGAAGCTTTGGGCTGCGCCGACGGGGTCGGCGGTGACGTCGATTTTGAGACCCTCGATGCCGTAGCCGGCGGCGCGCTGCCAGAGCTCGGCATTCTGCGGGAACTGCTCCGAGATGGGCGTGGAGTAGGCGTAGCGATTGTTCTCGATGACGAAGACGATCGGAAGCGAGAGGAGGGCGGCGAGGTTGAGCGTCTCGTGAATGTCGCCGGTGGAGGAGCCGCCGTCGCCGAAGAGCGCGAGGCCCACGGCCTTGTGGCCGGCGCGAAGTTGGGCGTCGGTTCGGCCGGCTACGTGCGATAGCATTGACCCGAGATGCGAGATCATCGGCAGCGAGCGATTCGCGGGGTCGCCGTGGTGGATGTTGCCCTCGCGCGCAAAGGTGGGGCTCTCGGCGTTGGCAAAGTATTGGTTAAGGTGGTCGCAGAGATGGCCGCTCCAGACCAAGTGGCCGGCCAAGTCGCGGTGCGTGAAAGAGACGACGTCGATGCTCTTGTCCGCGAGCAGGGCGAGGGGGGCGATGAGGCATTCGTTGCCTTGGCCGCCGGTGACGGTGCCCTTGATCAGGCCTTGGCGGAAGAGCTCCAGAATGCGGTTGTCCGCGCGGCGCGAGAGGGCGGCCCAGGCGTAGAGACGCAGCAGGGCGGCGGGCGCGGGCGTCGGGCCGAGGTCGTCGGCGCGGAGATCGCGGGCGGCGAGGCAGGGAGGCGCGGGAGGGAAGTGAGACGACATGGACTCCGCCAAACGGTGCGGGCGAGGCCGCATCCTGCAATGCCCAATGACCGCTGGAATCCGGCCCGCGAACCGGGGCGGCCCACGCGTCGATCAGGAGCGGAAGTCCGCGATATGGTAGATTATCCAGTAGCTCATGAGCGCGGCGACGCCGACGAAGCCCGCGAGCGTGAGGATGGTTATGTCGGTGCGAGGGAAGGGGCCGAAGCGATACAAGGCCCATGCCGGAGCCGCGAAGAAAAGCACGGTGAACAAAAACGTGCGGTGGCGCCGAAGACGTCGGCTGCTCATGGCGCCCGGATCGAAATGTTCGGAGGCGACCTGCCGGGCGGCGTTGTCGCGCAGCATGGACTCGACCTCGAGGGGGCGGGATATCGATTCGGAGAAAGGCGGTTTGGGCTGCTCGGCCGGGCGGGATGAAGCGAGGGAATGCGAGATCTTGGGCGGAAAAAGAAACTCGTGGAGATGCGGGATCAGGCGAATGGGAATCCATGGTGCGTCGGGCGATTCGGCCGGACGCACGGTCGAGTCGGGGCCGATGACGTGGATATCCGCTTTCTGATGCAGGACGATCAGGCTGTGCGGCCCCGTCGGGCGGCCTTCTTCGAGGAGGTAGTAGGGAGGCTTCATCGCGGGCCGAGGAGGGCGCGTCGACACCATGAGGCGGGCGCGGGGCGGGCGTAAACGCCGCTTCACGCGAAGGGACGGTGAAAATGAGGGGAGCGGAGCACGCTTGCGGGATTGCGCCGCCGCGGGCCGCGGGTTTCTGGTGGCGGTCGTTTTTCAATGACGCTCATCGACCGGCATATCCTGCGCGAGTGGCTCGGCATCCTCGGCCTCGTGCTCGCGGCCACGCTCGGCCTGCTGGTCATGCACGCGCTTTACGACGATCTGGAGGATCTCCTGCGTCTCGGCGCGGCGGCGGGCGACGTGGCGGCCTATTGCCTCGTGAAGACGCCGGGCTTTTTGGCGACCCTTTTGCCTCTTTGCCTGCTGATTTCGCTGCTCTATGCGTTGGGAAAACTCCACCACGCGAACGAGATCACGGCGATGCGCGCCGCGGGCCTCGGGCTGGCGCGGATAACGCGATCAGTTTGGGTGGCCGGGGCGTGTTTCTGCGCCTTGGTCTGGTGGCTGAACGCCACGGTCGTGCCATGGTCGGTCGAGGAGACGCGCACGCTTTGGGAAGAGTTGCAGGTGCGTCAGGAATTGAAGGGCCAGCCGGCGGATTCCATCGCGGCGCGCAAGGCGGTGACCTTCGAAAACGCGACCGAGCACCGCCTGTGGTTCATCAACCGCTACAGCAACTTCACCGGCCGCGCCTACGGGGTGACGATCAGCGAACGCGACCCGGAAGGGCGCGAGACGACGCGCTGGCTCGCGGCGGAGGCGTGGCGCGACGCGAAGGGGGGCGGCTGGATGTTGCGGGACGGACGCGAACTGACTTTCGATCCGATCAGCGGCGAGATGCTCAAGCCGGCGTCGTTTCGCGAAAAGATGATCGCCCGTTTCGACGAGGAGCCGGCGCTCATGCAGGTCTACGACGCCAAGCCGGACGCGCTTTCGCTTTTCGAACTGCGGCGGGTGATCGCGCACCATCGCGAGACGGGCAGTCCCAAGCTGCGCGCTTACGAACTGCGGCTCGCGGGCGTGCAGGCGGAGAGCCTGATGCCGCTGGTGATCATCGCCTTTGCCGTGCCCTTTGCTGTCGCGGGAGTTCGGGTGAACCCGGCCGTGGGCGTCTCGAAGGCGCTCGGCCTTTTCGTTGTGTATTTCGTGGCCATGCGCCTCGGTCTGGTGCTGGGAGGCCGCGGTTCCCTCTCGCCGACGGTGGCGGCGGTCCTGCCGCACCTGGCGCTGCTCGGAGCCGGCGGCTGGGCTTGGTCGCGAGCGCGTTAGCCGGCTTGCGGCGCCGTGGCCGAGTCGGGCGTCGGGCGGGCTATGAACGCGGCCGGTAATGTGTCCCGCCCCAGCGCGAGTTCGCTGAAGTCGTTGATAATGCCTTCGTGGGGGCGGTCCTGCTTGTAGATTTGCAGGATGCGCCCGTGTTCGAAGTCGGTGGTGGGAAAGATGCGCGGCGGTTCGCCCGGCAGAAAGATGCCGGTGTAGGCGCGGTGGCGGTCGACGAGGCGACGAATGACAATCACGGCAAGGCGGCCACCTTGCATGCCGCGGGCGAAAACGCCAGACGCGGGCCTCCTGTTCTCCGAGCAAGGCAAGCATTGACGCGGGCGCGGCCCATCCGGTCTGCTTGCGGGCTTCGTCCCCTCTCTCAACACCGTCGCCGTCCGGCCCTTGCCGCCATGCTCGATCCCAAGCTCCTCCGCGAATCGCCCGAACTCGTCCGCGCCGCCATCGCGAAAAAACATCTCGAGGTCGACCTCGACGCCGTGCTCGCGCTCGACGCGGACTGGCGCAAGCAGCTCACCGAAGTCGAGGCCCTGCGCGCAAAGCAAAAGGCCGCCAACACCGAGATGGCCAAGCTGCCCAAAGGCTCGCCCGAGTTCATCGCCAAGGTCCAGGAGATGAAGGCCGTGTCGGGCGAGGTGAAGACCCGCGAGGCGGGGCTCGTCGAGATCGAGGCCAAGCACCGGACGGCCATGCTCGCCATCCCCAACCTCCCGCACGCCAGCGTGCCCGAGGGCCGCACGCCGGAGGAGAACATCACGCACTCCACCTGGGGTGACGTGAACTCTCCCTCGCCCGTGGCCAAGGCTCACTGGGAGATCCCGGGCTTCGACAAGATCATCGACTTCGGCCGCGGCTCGAAGGTGACCGGCGCCGGTTTTCCGTTCTATGTGGGCGATGGCGCGAAGATCGTGCGCGCGCTGCTCCAATTCTTTTTGGACGAGGCCGTCGCCGCAGGCTACACCGAGGTCAACCCGCCGATCTTCGTCAATGCCGCCAGCGCCACCGCCACCGGCCAGCTCCCGGACAAGGAAGGTCAGATGTATGAGGCCGTCGCCGACGGTTTCTACGCCGTGCCGACCGCCGAAGTGCCGCTGACCAACTTCTTCCGCGACGAGATCCTGGACGAGGCCGCGCTGCCCGTGAAACGCGCCGCCTACACGCCCTGTTTCCGCCGCGAGGCGGGCAGCTACGGCAAGGACGTGCGCGGTCTCAACCGCCTGCACCAGTTCGACAAGGTCGAGTTGCTGAAATGGGTCCACCCGAGCGAAAGTTACAACGAGCTCGAGAAGCTTCGCACCGACGCCGAGAACCTCCTGCGCAAGCTTGAGCTGCCTTATCGCGTGCTGCTCATGTGCGGCGGGGACGTTGGCTTTTCGCAGGCGAAGAAATACGATCTCGAGGTCTGGGCCGCCGGCCAGAAGCGCTGGCTCGAGGTGTCGAGCTGCTCGAATTTCGAGGCCTTCCAGGCGCGCCGCGCGCAGATCCGTTTCCGCAACGCCGACGGCAAACCCGAGCTCGTGCACACGCTCAACGGTTCCGGCCTCGCCGTGCCGCGCGTGCTCGCCGCGCTGCTGGAGAACAACCTCCAACCCGACGGCACCGTGAAGCTGCCGAAGGCCCTCGCGCCCTACTTCGGCCGCGACACGCTGCGCTTCGGCTGAGCGCGCAGTCGGCGACGGAAAATTTTAACCGCAGATTACGCCGATGGGCGCGGATCACGAAAGGCTGCATTGGGAGCTTTCCGACGCGATCATCGGCGCATCGATGGCGGTTTGGAACACGCTCAAGCCGGGCCTGAACGAAAAGGCGTATGAAAACGCCTGGGTGATCGAGTTGCGAAGGCGCGGCCATGTCGTCGAGCAGCAGCGGCAGTTCGACGTGCTCTATCAGGGCGTGGTCGTCGATACGCTGATCCCGGACTTGATCGTCGATCATAAGGTTATCGTGGATCCGAAGGTGGCGGAGGGCTTCACCGACACGCATGAACTTCAAGCACGCGCGGCTCGCGTGGAAGCGCGTCGTCCGTTCTCATCCGCGCCCATCCGCGTAATCCGCGGTTAAGAATCATGAACTGGCCTCGCGTTGCGGAGGAACTTGCCGCCGCCATCCCGCAGTCGCGGTTGCATCCGGCGGTGTTGCGCCGGGTCGCCGACGCGCCCCCTCGCGAACGCTGGGCGATCGCCCTCTCCGGCGGCGCCGATTCGGTCGCGCTGCTGCTTCTTCTTTGGGCGCATTGGCCGGAGCGTCGCTCACGTCTGCTTGCGTTGCACTTTGATCACCGCCTGCGCGGTCGCGCATCCACGGGCGATGCCCGCTTCTGCGAAAAGCTCTGTCGCGCGCTCAACGTGGAACTGGTTGTCGGCGCTTGGGACGACCGCGGCGTCGATGCCCGGGCCATGCCCTCCGAGGCCGAGGCGCGCGCGGCGCGACACGCGTTTTTCACGCGCACTCTGCGCCGCCGCCGCGTGGGCATTCTTTTCACGGGGCACCATCGCGAGGATCTGGCGGAGACGATGCTCATGCGCCTCGCCCGCGGCAGCGGCGCGGCCGGGCTCGTCGCTCCGCGCCCGGTGCATGCGCAGCCGGCGCTTGGGCGCGTTCATCTTCGCCCCCTGCTCACGCTGGACAAATCCGCCCTTGGCCTCGCCTTGCGCGAAGCGGGGGGCGCGTGGCGCGAAGACGCCTCCAACGCCGGTTCCGCGCACCTGCGCAATCGCGTGCGCGCAGATCTCCTGCCTGCGTGGCGGGCCTGCGCCGCGGAGCCCGGCCGAGAAGCTCTGGCCGGTCTCGCGCTGACCCGCGATCTACTGGAAGAGGACGACGCCGCCTTGGAGGTTTGGGCGGAGCGCGCCACCCGGATCAACTCCCATGGCGCGTTGGCGCTCGCGCCGCTCCGTGAATTGCCCCGCGCGGTGTTGCGCCGCGTCGTGCACCGCTGGCTGGCGCAGGCGCCTGTGCGAACGGATCTCAACCGACATGGATTCAACGCCTTGCTCGATCTGGTCGCGGCCCGGCGCACCGGCGCGCGCCATAGCCTGGGAGCGGCGCATTTCGCGCGGATCACGCGCACGCGGCTCGTTTGCGAACCCGTTGCCCCGTCCTTGGGCTAGGCAATATTGCCCGGCGATGACATTCGGCTGCGTCCGTTGACTTATCCGAGCGGAACCTGCACGGTGCGCCCCCAGTCCATTTCCTGATGCCTGATCCCACCCAAGACAGCAACCGACCGCCGCGTCGTCCTCTCAAAAACCTCCCTCCCGACCGCTTCCCTCGTGTTTGGCTGGTGTGGATCGCTCTGTTGGCTGCGCTTCTTGCCGTGCTGTGGTTCAATCCGCCGCGGACTCAGAGCCAGGTGACCCTTAAAATCACCCAGGTCGTCGACCTCGCGGAAGAGGGCAAGGTCAAGGAAGGCGTCATGCGCTACAACAGCGCGGGCGGTCCTTACTGGTTCGAGATTCACGGCGAAACCAAGGAGCCGATCCTCGACGTCGAGGGCGGCGCCAAGACCGCTTTCTTCCAAGCCTCCGGTCGTCTCACGGACAGCACTTACGAGCGGCTCGAAAGCACGAAGGTTTTCAAGCAGACCCCCGCGTCCAACATGTTGACCGGGGTCCTCTTGAACTTCCTCCCGGTTTTGGTGGTCCTCGGCCTGCTCTACTTCCTTTTTGTGCGGCAGCTGCGCAACGCCGGACGCGGCGCGCTCAGCTTCGGCAAGAGCAAGGCCAAGATGCTGACCCGGGACCGTGACAAAATCACCTTTGCCCAAGTCGCCGGCTGCGACGAGGCCAAGCAGGAGATCGCCGAGGTCGTCGACTTCCTGAAGGACCCCAAGAAATTCCAAAAGATGGGCGGCAAGATTCCCAAAGGCATCCTGCTGGTCGGCCCTCCTGGAACGGGCAAGACGCTCCTCGCCAAGGCCGTCGCCGGCGAGGCTGACGTTCCCTTCTTCAGCGTGAGCGGTTCGGACTTTGTGGAGATGTTTGTCGGCGTCGGCGCCAGCCGCGTGCGCGACATGTTCGAGCAGGGACGCAAGAACGCCCCCTGCATCATCTTCATCGACGAAATCGACGCCGTCGGCCGTCAACGCGGCGCCGGCCTTGGCGGCGGCAACGACGAGCGCGAGCAGACGCTCAACTCCCTGCTCGTCGAGATGGACGGCTTCGACACCTCCGAGGGCGTCATCATCATCGCCGCCACCAATCGCTCCGACGTGCTGGATCAAGCGCTTCTTCGCCCGGGCCGTTTCGACCGTCAGATCTACGTTGATCTGCCCGACCTCGCCGGCCGCGAGCAGATACTCAAGGTCCACGCCCGCAAGATCCAGCTCTCCGAGGACGTCGACCTCAACGTCGTCGCCCGCGGCACGCCCGGACTTTCCGGCGCCGAGCTGGCCAATCTGCTCAACGAATCCGCCCTGCTCGCCGCGCGTCGCGGCAAGAAGCGCGTCGACTCGCAGGACGTGGACGACGCCCGCAACAAGGTTCTCTTCGGCCTCGAGCGCCGCAAGGGCATGGACGCCGAGGACCGCAAGATCGTCGCCGTCCATGAGGCGGGACACGCGCTTATTTCCGCCGTCATCAAGGACGAGACGATGCCCGTCCATAAGGTCACCATCATCCCCCGCGGCCGTTCGCTCGGCAGCACGATGTATATCCCCTCGAAGGACACCTACAACTACGCCAAGCGCCGCATGCTCAACCAGCTGGCGACGCTCTTCGGCGGCCGCATCGCGGAGGACGTCGTGCTCGGCGACATCACCTCCGGCGCTTCGGGCGACATCCGCCAGGCCTCCAAACTCGCCCGCCACATGGTCTGCGATTGGGGTATGAGCATCCTTGGCCCGATCGCTTTTGGTCAGAACGAAGACACCGTGTTTCTTGGTCGCGAGATCACTCGTTCGCAGGCCCATAGCGAGGAGACCTCCCGCGTGATCGACGCCGAGGTGAAAAAGCTCATCGACGAGCAATACGCCCGGGCGAAGGAGATCATTTTGGCGCATCGCGCGTCCCTTGAGAAAATCACCGAGGCCCTCCTCGAGTTCGAGACCATCGATGGCAAGCATGTGAACGAGATCCTGGAGTTCGGCGAAATCCGGAGCCCCATCCGCCCGCCCGAGCCGCCCCCGGTTCCGCAACCTCCGACCAAGCCCGAGGGCGTGATCGCTCCCCGTCCCGAATCGGAGCCGCCTTTCGGTGGCGCCCACGCTCCGTCGCCGGCCTGAGTCCGCCTCGAAGTTTCGCTAGGCCGTGTCTTGTAAATAACTCGGCCCGTCGCGTGAGCCCTACGGGGAGAGCAGGAAACTGCGCTGGGCCGGCGTTGCGAAAGGCGGCATGGGCACTCCGGCCCACCTCCGCCTTTCGCGCCTTGGCCGAGC
>CAMLQS010000135.1 GCA_946482165.1 uncultured Verrucomicrobiota bacterium
TGAAGCGCGTGGCGAGCCACCATCCCGAGGAGGACGGCCGCTACCGCGAGATGCGCGGCCGCTGGGCGGCGGATTTTCCCGCCGCGATGTTCAAGTTCTACCAATTCCAGGCCGTCTCGGTCGTGGTGCTCGCGACACCTTTTCTCCTCGCGGCCGGTCGCGACGAGCCGCGCCTCACCGCGCTCGATTGGCTCGCCCTCGCGCTCTTCGCCGTCTCGCAGGTTGGCGAGGCCCTCGCCGACGCCCAGCTCGCCGCCTTCAAGAAAGAGCCCGCCAACAAGGGCCGCGTCTGCGACGTCGGGCTCTGGGCGGCCAGCCGCCACCCCAACTACTTTTTCGTTTCGCTCACCTGGCTGGCCTTCGCGCTCTTCGCCCTCCCCGCCCCGTTGGGCTGGCTCGGGATGATCGCGCCCGTATCCATCATCTACCTACTGCTTTTCGTGACCGGCATCCCCGCCACCGAGGAGCAGGCCGTCCGCACCAAGGGCGACGCCTACCGCGACTACCAACGCCGGGTCTCCGCCTTCGTGCCGTGGTTCCCCAAGCGGAACCAAACCGCTAAATTCCGCTAAGCCTCGCTAAATCAGGCGCTCCGTCCGGCTCGTTTTAGCGTCCTTTAGCGTTCTTTAGCGGTTCCTCCTTCTTCCGCCATGATCGACTCGCTCCTCGAGAAAAACCTCCTCCCCGACCGGCTGGTCCGCTTCGGCATCCGCCGCCTGCTCGCGCAGCGCATCCGCGAGGAAAGCGCCCGCTACGACCGCGCGGCCTACGTCGCCGACCTGAAGACCCGCGCGCTCGCCGAGCAGACCTCCGCCGCCAACGAGCAGCACTACGAGGTGCCCACGCCCTTCTACCAATACTGTCTCGGCAAACGGCTCAAATACTCCGGCTGCCTCTATCCCACCGGGCGCGAATCGCTCGACGAAGCCGAGGAACACATGCTCGCCCTCTACGCCGGGCGCGCCCGCCTCGCCGACGGCCAGGACATCCTTGAGCTCGGCTGTGGCTGGGGCTCGCTTTGCCTCTACAACGCCGAGCGTTTCCCCAACGCGCGCATCACCGCCATCTCCAACTCCCGCACCCAGAAGGAGCACATCGACACCGAGGCGCGAAAACGCGGCCTCAAAAACCTCCGCATCCTCACCTGCGACATCAACGTCTTCGACATCGAGCCCGCCGCCTTCGACCGCGTCGTCTCCGTCGAGATGTTCGAGCACCTCAAAAACTACCAGCGGCTCTTCCACCAGATCGCCCGCTGGCTCCGCCCCGGCGGCCTGCTGTTCACCCACATCTTCACCCACCGGGAGCTCAGCTACCACTTTGTCGCGCGCGACGAAACCGACTGGATGAGCCGCCATTTCTTCACGGGCGGTCAGATGCCCGCGCACGACCTCCTCCTGCAGTTCCAGGACGACCTGAAGCTCGTCCAAGATTGGAAGGTCAACGGCCGCCACTACCGGCAAACCGCCGAACACTGGCTGCAAAACATGGACGCCCACCGCGACGAGATCCTCCCGCTCTTCCGCGACACCTACGGCGCCGACCAGGCGGAAAAATGGTGGGCCTACTGGCGTGTCTTCTACATGGCCTGCGCCGAACTCTGGGGCTACCGCGACGGCGAAGAGTGGCTGGTCAGCCACTACGTTTTCCAAAAGCCGGCGGCATGAGCGCCGCTTCGTTGGTTGCCCGATGGCCGCTCAAGCCTCCAGCCACCACGCAAAGCCGGCCATAAACACCGCCAGCAAGCCGACCAGCCCGGCGTAGAGCCCCCATTTCAACGGCTTCGCGGCCAAGGCCAGCACGCCGCCCGCGACCACCGCCACGCAAAGCAAGACCAGCCAGCGCGGATAAGCCCGCAGCGGCTCCAGCCAAGTGCTTGCGAAAATGAGCGCGTCACTCATCGCCCCGACCATGGCGCCGCGCTTAATCGCGCCAATCAATTCCTTTACTTTCCGTCTTCCCCCGCGCGCCGGAGATGCCCACGCTCCGCGTTTTTCCGCTCCCCAACCTCTTCCTCCCAACATGTCCCAAACCAACAAACCCCAAGTCCTCTGCTGGCTCCTTTGCGACGGCGTTCATATCGATCCCGCCACTGGCAAGCACACCATTCTCGGCGTCTTCTCCGCCATCCGCGGTCGTCAGTTCCCGCTGACCCACCCCTTCATGATCTGGTTTCTTACGCTGACCGACGTCGCCGCCGGCAAGCACAAGATCAAGATCTCCCTCGGCCTCACCGCCGAGTCCATGAGCCCCCTCCTCGACCGTGAGTTCGAGTCCCAAGGCCCCCTCCAGCGCATCAACCTCATCAACGACGTGCGCAACCTCTCCTTCCCCGCCCCCGGCGACTACCAGATCCAGATCGAGGTCGACGACGAAGTGCTCCTCGTCACCAACCTCACGGTGGCCAACTAATTCAACTCCGACGTGGCACGGGCTCCCGCCCGTGTTTCCGCCGCCGTTTTGTGCGCCGCGCCCCACCCCGGGCGCGGCGCTTTTCGTTTTTTTCCTTCCCCGCTTCGGCCCGCCGCTCCTCGCTCCCTGCTCCTAGCTCCACGCTCCCCATGTCCACCTTCGATCTCCTCGGCGTCGGCTCCCCCATCATGGACCTCACGGCCCACGTGCCCGAGTCTTTCCTCGCTCAAATCCGAGGCGACAAGGGTGGCATGGTCCTCGTCGACGCTCCCGAGATGGAGTCCATCCTCGCGAAACTCCCCTCCACGCCCGAACTCGAAAACGGCGGCAGCGCCGCCAACGTCACCCGCGCCGCCGCGCAGCTTGGCCTGCGCACCGCCTTTCTCGGAAAGCTCGGCTCCGACGCCACCGCCGCCAGCTACCGGGCCCAAGCCGCCTCCGTCGGAATCGACCTCTCCCGCTACAAGAACGCACCCGGCCTGCCCAACGCCCGCTGCCTCGCGCTCATCACGCCCGACGCCGCGCGCACCATGCGCACCGACCTCGGCGCCGCGATCACCCTCTCTCCCGACGAGCTGACCGACGCCGACTTCTCCGGCGTGCGTCACGTCCACATCGAGGGCTACCTCGTCTTCAACCCCGCCCTCGCCGACGCCGTCCTCGCCCGCGCCCGCGCCTCCTCCGCCACCGTCTCGCTCGACTTCGCCTCCTTCGAGGTCATCCGCCACACCCGCGACTGGCTCCTCAAGCAGCTCCGCGCCGGCGGCATCCGCATCGCCTTCGCCAACGAGGACGAGATCCGCGCCCTGTATCCGGATTCCGGCGACGACTACGGCGCCCTGGCCCTCCGCCTCGCCGCCGAGAGCCCCGGCCTGATCGCCCTCGTCAAAATCGGCAAGGACGGCGCCTGGCTCGCCCGCGACGGCGAGCTGCACCGCGTGGCCCCCGTGCCCGCCGACCGCGTGGTCGACACCAACGGCGCGGGCGACAGCTTCGCCGGCGGCTTTCTCTACGGGTTTCTCCACGGCTGGCCGCTCCCCGCCTGCGCCGCCCTCGCCTCCGCCGTCGGCGGCGAATGCGTCCGCCACTCCGGCCCCGCCATCCCCCCCGACCGCTGGCCCTCCCTCCGCGACCTCGCCGCCAAACTCGCGTCCAGCCTCTAGTTCATTAGTCTCCCCCTTTTTGTTATGTCCGAAGATCTCGCCCAGCTTGTCACCGGCATCGCCCGCCGCGCCCGCGCCGCCTCGCTCGTCCTCGCCACCGCGCCCACCGCCCAGAAGGACGCCGCCCTGCGCGCCCTTGCGAAACTTCTCCCCGCCGCCGAGGCCGAGCTCCTCGCCGCCAACGCCAAGGACCTTGCCGCCGCCGAGGCCAACGGTCTCGCCAAGCACCAGATCGAGCGTCTCTCCCTCTCCCCCGCCAAGCTCGCCCATCTCGCCGAATCCGTCCTCCAGGTCGCCGAGCTCGCCGACCCCGTCGGCCAAACTCTTGATTCCTGGACGCGCCCCAACGGCATCAAGATCCGCCAGGTCCGCGTGCCCATCGGAGTCATCGGCATCATCTACGAGGCGCGCCCCAACGTCACCATCGACTGCGCCATCCTCTGCCTGAAGAGCGGCAACGCCTCCATCCTCCGCGGCGGCAAGGAGATCTTCCACACCAACACCGCCTTCGCCGCGCTCATCCAGCGCGCCCTCGCCGAGGCCGGCCTGCCCGCCGACGCCGTGCAGCTCATCCCCACGACCGACCGCGCCGCGCTCAACACGATGCTCAAGCTCGACGAGCTCATCCACTGCATCATCCCCCGCGGCGGCGAGTCGCTCATTCGCTTCGTCGCGCAAAACTCCACCATCCCGGTCATCAAGCACTACACCGGCGTGTGCTTCGTCTACGTCGACAAGTCCGCCGATCCCGTCATGGCCGAACGGATACTGATCAACGCCAAGACCCAGCGCCCCGGCGTATGCAACGCCGCCGAGCAGCTCCTCGTCCACGCCGACGTCGCCCCCGCCGTGCTGCCCCGCCTCGCCGCCGCTCTCTCGGCCAAGGGCGTGCAGCTGCGCTGCGACCCCGCCTCGCTCGCCATCTTCTCCGCGGCGCCCTCTTCCTCTCCCCTCGCTCCCGGAGCCCTGCTCCCCGCCTCGGAGGCCGACTACAAAACCGAGTTCCTCGACCTCGTCATCGCCATCCGCGTCGTGCCCGATCTCGAGACCGCGATCGCCACGATCAACCGCGACAGCTCCGGCCATACCGACGCGATCATCACCGCCGACGAGACCGCCGCGCGCCGTTTCCAAGCCTCGGTCGACAGCGCCGTCGTGCCATGGAATGCCAGCACGCGTTTCAACGACGGCTTCGAGTTCGGCTTCGGCGCCGAGATCGGCATCAGCACCGACCGCCTTCACGCCCGCGGCCCGATGGGCCTGAAGGAGCTCTGCTCCTATAAATACCTCATCGACGGCGAAGGTCAGGTCCGGGGCTGAGTTCGCCCGCTCCCGTAAATTCAAGCTGCCATGGGTTCTCGACTTCGGATAGTTCTCATCGCCGCGACCACGCTTCTGCTAGGCACCGCCCTCGCAATCTTGCTCATCGCGCGCGACGAAGCGCCACCCGACATCTCCGACCTGCCGGAGATGCGTCCCACGATTCAAGAATCGGAGAACGCTTTTTCTGGCCTTCTGGCCGTCTCTCAAACACTCGCCGAACGCGTAAAAACCGACACGCGCCTCGCTGCGACGCTCGCCAATTCCACATCGTCTCGCAAGCGAGCTTCGGAGGAACTTGTCCACCTGCGCTTCGCCACAGCTGATCTCGTTACGCCTTGGCGAGAGGCCGCCGCCCGGCCGCGTTCCGTCGCCCCCGCGTTTCGCGATCCGAACAATCCGCCCTATAACTTCGGCGACATCCACAAACTTGCGCGCTTGGCCTCGCTCTGGTGCGCATCCGATGGCTCCCAACCTCGCGAGGAGACCGCGCAACGCATCGCCGAGGCGCTTCGCGCCGCGCGGCACATCACGGAGTCCTACGACACCTTGATCGTCTACCTCACGGGAATCGCCGCGACGAACCTCGCGCTCACCGAACTCGCCGACTTCGTGGACGCCACTCCGCCCGATGCCGCCCTCGCCCGCCAGCTCATCAACGCCCTCGAATCCGCCCGACTTTCGTCCGAATCACTCGCGGCTATTCTGCAAAACGAAGCGCATTTCGCGGTGCGTCCCATGAACGCCGAGGAAATCGACAAATACGTTGAAGGCATGGTCGCGTCCGGCGTCACCCGCCCCCCGCGCGGCGCGGCCCTTTTCAATAAGCCCAACCAGTCCGCACGATGGTGGTTGGAAGAAGTTCGTTCCGGTCTCGCCCAGCTCGACGCCTTGCCCGTCTCGGCGCTCGTCGTTCCCAATCCGGATCGCGGCTCGGCGACTATTCTATTCGGCCTGCCGCATCCGGACAACGCCTTCGGTCGCCACTACTCAGCCCAGCGGTTTTTTGATTTCTCAGGACTGCTCCGCCTCCGTCCCCTGACGAACGCCCGACTCTCCGCGCTTCAGGCGTTTATTGCGTTGCGCGCCGAACAGGCCGCGAGCGGCGGCGCGCTTCCCGCCACGCTCGACGAACTCGCGCCCGCCTATTTTCCCCGCGTGCCGGTCGACGCCGCCGACGGCGCGCCGATTCGTTATTCGCGCGAACGCGCCGTCGTCTGGTCGGTCGGCGCGACCGGTTACGAACCATCCGACGAACCCGCGCCGCCCGTCGCGATCGAATACCGGCTCGCTCCCCAACCCGCGGCCAATCGCTCGAATCTTTGAACTCCGTAGGTGGACGAGCGGGTCCCTCCGCTCGTGGATCGGTCGACGGAGCCAAGACCGCGTGAGCAGGGACGCGCCCGCCCACCCGTATGGCTTAAACTCCACCGGTGATTGGCATATTCGAACGCCGCCGTCGCCCCGCTCAAATCCCCGCCTTGCGCACGAGCAAGGTCGAGGCGTCGTCGACGCCTGCCGTCTTCGCTTCCCCCGCCGTCTCCGGCGGCGCCACCGGCAGCTCGAGAATAAACTCCGCGCCCTTCCCCGGACCTTCGCTGCGCACGCTCAGGCTCCCGCCGAGCTCGCTCGCCGCGATCGCCGCGGAATGCAGCCCAAAGCCATGCCCGGTTTTTCTCGTCGTAAATCCGTGCGCGAAGATTCGCGCCAGGTTCTCGGGAGCGATGCCCGCTCCGTTGTCCGCCACCACCAGCCGCACGCGCTCCGCGCCGGCCGGCTCCACCCTCAGGGTCATGCGCTTCTCCGACGGCGCGCCGTCGTCGAGCGCATGCTTCGCGTTGCCCACGAGATTGACGAGTATCTGCAGCACGCGCGTGCGATCCGCCAGCACCTTGGGCGAGGGCGAAAAATCGCGCACCACGCGAACGTCGTGGCGCATCAGCGCGGCGACGTTGAGCCGCAGCGAATCCTCCACGAGGGCCACGGGATCGAGCGGCTCGACCATGCCCGGCGAACCCGCGAAACTCTGCTGCATCGCCACCACGTCCTTGATGTGGTCGATCGCGCGACGCAGTTCGGCCAGTTCACCGAGCAGGCGATCCCGCTCCGTCTTCAGGTGCTCGGCCAGCTGCGCGACATAGGTCGGCACCTGCAACCCGCGCGGCGAGGCGAAAAACGCCGGCAAATCCCGCGCCTGTTCGGCGAGCAGAGCGGACAATTTCGCCACCCCGTCCACCCGGCTCTTTCGGAGGCCTTCGCCCAACTGGTCGGCGGCGACGTTCACGGAGTTCAGCACGTTGCCCACGTTGTGCAGCACGCCGGTGGCCACGTCGGCCATGCCCGCCTTGCGCGAGGCGTCGATCAGATCCTTGTGCGCGATCTCAAGCTGCTCCTGAAGCCGTTTGGATGCGGTGACGTCGCGGCTGATGCCAAAGGTGCCGACGATCTTTCCCTCCTCGTCGCGAAGAGGCATCTTCGTGGTGACGCACCAGGTGACGGCGCCATCGGGCCAAACCTCCTTCTCCAGTTTGTCGAGTATCGGCTCGCCGGTGGCGATGATCCGCTGCTCGTCCTCGAACGCGGGGCGCGCATGCGCCTCGTCGAAGACATCGAAGTCGGTCTTCCCGACGACCGCGTCCGGCGTGGCGGGATTGTGCCGAAGGAGCCCCCTGGCGCTCACCATCAGGAATCGCGATTCGAGATCCTTGAAGTAGACCAAATCCGGGATGTTATCCAGGAACGCTTGCAGCAGCTGCTGCGGGCTCAGGCGCGGGGACATGCTGGAGACGGGCTTCATCGGCGTCAGGAAAGGAGCCGTGCGGGAAAATTCCGCCGCAGAGTCTCGCGCAGCACCGGCAGCGTGACCGGCTTGGCGATGTAGTCGTCCATGCCCGCCGCGATGCAGTCGGCCCGATCGCTCGGCAGGGCGTTGGCCGTCATCGCGATGATCACCGGACGCGGCGCGGTCGGCGAATCCTCGCGAAAGGCCGGAAGGCGCCGGATGCGACGCGTTGCCTCAAGTCCGTCGAGCACCGGCATACAGGCGTCCATGAGCACAAGTTGGTAGGGGGTGCGCCCCAGGGCCTCAACGGCTTTCTGTCCGTCGCCGACGAAATCCGCATCGAGGCCGAGCCTGCGGAGCTGCAGGCGCACGACCTTTTGGTTAACCGGGTTGTCCTCGGCCACAAGTATCCGGAGTCCGGCGAGATGCGCCGCGTCGGACACGTCCCCGTCGGCGATGTCCGCCACCGTCGGAACGGGGTGGCGACGCCCGAGGATCTGGGCCAGGCAATCGTGGAGGGCGACCGGATGGATGGGCTTGAGCTGGCTGGCGGCCAGGCCGTGCTTGACGAGCGCGTCGCCGTGCAGGCGTTCGCCATGCGAACTGAGCATCACCAACGCCGGCTGATGCGCGCCGCCGGGGGTGCGCGCATGAATCGCGGCCGCGAGCTGCAATCCGTCCATGTCCGGCATCTGGTAGTCCAGCAGCACGAGATCCATCGGAGCGGGCTCACGGTCGAGTAGCGCGAGCGCGGAGGGACCATCGGCGGCCTCGAACGCCACGAGACCCCAGCGGTCGAGCAGGCGGCGAAGGAGCTTCCGATTGGTCGCGTTATCATCGACGAGAAGCGCCCGGATGCCCGAGAGGTCGCTCCGCGCGGGAGCCGTGCTCGTCGGCCGGCCGGTGTCGTCGGCGATCGGAAAGGGCGCCTCGAACCAGAATATCGATCCGCGGCCCGGCTCGCTTTCCACGCCGATTTCGCCGCCCATCAGCTCGATCATGCGCTTGCAAATCGCGAGGCCGAGACCGGTGCCCCCGAAGCGGCGGGTGGTTGAGTCGTCCGCCTGGACGAAAGGTTGAAAAACGCGGGCGAGCGCCTCGGGACCGATGCCGATGCCCGTGTCGCGCACCTCGAAGCGAAGACGCGCCGCGCCGCCCGCGCGCGATTCTTGCGACACGCGCACGGAGACCTCGCCGGCGGGAGTGAATTTGACCGCGTTGCCCACGAGGTTGAGCAAGATCTGCCGCAAGCGGGTCGGATCGCCGCGCACCCACGAGGGGACGTCGGGGTCGACTTCCCAGAGAAGTTCCAGCGGCTTGGCGGAGGCCTGGGCGGATTGCAGATCGAGCACTCGCTCGACCAGGAGCGGCAGGTCGAAATCGCACTTCTCCAGCTCCATGCGGCCCGCCTCGATTTTGGAGAAATCGAGGATGTCGTTGATGATGGCGAGCAGGGCGTCGCCGCTGCCGCAGAGCGTCTCGACCAGATCGCGCTGCTCCGGAGAGAGTCCCGTGTCGCGCAGGAGATTGGCCATGCCGATCACGCCGTTCATCGGCGTGCGGATCTCGTGGCTCATGTTGGCCAGAAAGACGCTCTTGGCGCGATCGGCGCGCTCCGCGCACTCCTTGGCCTTGGCGAGCGCGATTTCGGTCTCGCGGCGGGTTTCCACCTCGGCGCGCAGACGCGTATTGGTCGCGGCGAGTTCGGCGGTGCGCTCGGCGACCTTGCGCTCGAGCTCTTCAACGTGCGCCCGGTTCGCCTGCAGGAGACGCCATTTCTCGGTCAATGCCGCCGCGATTTGCTGCGCCTCGACCGAATCGAAAGGCTTTTTAAGAATCGCATAACGATCCGAACGCCCCAGCGCCGCCGCCATCTCGTCCCAGGAATAGTCGCTGTAGGCGGTGCAGATCACAACCTGCAGATCGGAGTATTCGCGCCACATGCGCGCCGTGGTCTCGACCCCGTCCATGCCCGGCGGCATCCGAACATCCACAAAAGCCAAGGCATAGGGACGCCCTTCACGGCATGCGGCGGCGACCATCTCGATCGCCTCCCCGCCCTGATAGGCCGAGTCGACGGAATAGACCGGCGCCGCCACCGCCTGCCGATCAACCGGAGCACCGAAAAGCACCTCCTCCGCCTCACTTAAGTCGGCGCTCAGGTTGCTCTGCGCCGGGGCCAAAACCTTCCGGAAGTCGTCATGGATCGCACGATTGTCGTCGACGAGCAGGATGCGGCACGGGGCGACAATCGGATTCTGTGGGCGTGGGGGGACCATGGGTGTGGACGATGGCCAATCCGCAGGGAAAATCGGCGGACGACGGAAAGCTTTAAGTGATCGTAAATAATAACCCCCTCAAAGCCCATGAGGCCTGTTCCCTAGACGACAGCAGGAGCTCGGCTGGGGTGAGACTACGCAGGGGCCGTGTTCGACGGTTAAAGGGAGGTCCTAAACGCGCCATATTGTGCAGGACCTTGCTGCCAAGCCGCCCGTTGCAGACGCCTCCGCCCCGCTCTCGACAGGGCCGCGCCCGCCCCCTTCGCTCCGGCGCGTGTCCGCTCCCGTCATCACTCGCTCTCCGCTTCTTCTCGCCGATGGCTGGCGCGATTACCAACTCCTGCACTGCGGCTTCGGCATGAAACAGGAACGTTGGGGTCGCGTTAACCTCGTGCGCCCCGACCCGCAAGTCATCTGGCCCAAGGCCGACGGCCCCGAATGGAAGGGCTGGGACGGATTCTACCACCGCAGCGCCGAAGGCGGCGGTCGCTGGGAATTCCGCAAACAGCCGCCCGAGCACTGGACGATCGGCTACGAACGCCTTGGGCTGACATTCCGCATCCAGCCGACGAGTTTTAAACACACCGGCCTCTTCCCCGAACAGGCGGTCAACTGGGAATGGTCGTCGGCGCTCATCAAGCAGGCCCGAGCCGCCGGCCGCGAAATCAACGTCCTGAACCTCTTCGGCTACACCGGCGCCGCCACCTGCGCCGCCGCCAAGGCCGGCGCGAGCGTCACCCACGTCGACGCCTCCGAGGGCATGGTAAAATGGTGCAAGGAAAACGCCGCGCTCAGCGGCCTCGCCGACGCCCCCGTTCGCTACATCGTCGACGACTGCCTAAAATTCGTCCGCCGAGAGATCAAGCGCGGCCGTCGTTACGACGCCATCATCATGGATCCGCCCACCTACGGACGCGGCGCCGGCGGCGAGATGTGGAAGCTCGAGGACAGCCTCTGGGAACTCCTCCGCGAATGCCGCGAAATCCTCACGCCCTCGCCGCTCTTCTTCCTGATCAACGCCTACACCGCGCGCCTCTCTCCCACCGTGGTGGCCAACCTGTTGCACGCGCTGCTCGGCGACCGCGCCGGCACGATCACCGCCGGCGAGGTCGGCCTCCCCGTCCAGGCCGACGCAGTCGGCGGCGGCGCGTCGGGGAAAAACGACTACGCCAAGGTCCTCCCCTGCGGCATCTACGGCCGCTGGCAGGCGACGGAAATTTAATCGCGGATGACACGGATGAACGCAGATAAAGACATCTGTATTCTCAGCCTGTTTTCATCCGGCCCGTCATCAGCGCCCTCTGCGTAATCTGCGGTCAAAAAACATGCGCCCCCTCCACCTCCTCACTCTCCTCGTCGCCGTCCCCGCTTTCGCCGACACCCCGCCCGAGCCCGCGACGCCGCGTCACCGCGGCTCCCTCACCTTCTACAGCGAAAACGACAAATACTTCGCCGGCACCGACCAGGCCTACACGAACGGCTTCAAGGTCTCCTATCTCTCCGGCGACCTGCAAAATCTCACCGGCGACGAGGTCCCGGCCCCGGCCCGTTACTTCGCCCGCGCGCTTGGTCGCCTCGTGCCTGACGGCCACACCTACAAGGCCGGCTTCTCCGTCGGCCAAAACATCTACACGCCCGTCGACACCCAGACCGCCACCTACATCCCCGGCGACCGCCCCTATGCCGCGTGGCTTTACGGCGGCGTCGCGCTCCATGTGCTTCACCCGGAGGCGTTCGGCGGCCGCGCGGATCGCCTCGACGTTTTCGAAATCAATCTCGGCATCGTCGGCCCTTCCGCCGTGGGCGAGGACGTGCAAAACGGTTTCCACGAGGTCATCGACGTCGCACGCGCCAACGGCTGGGACAACCAGATCGAGGACGAGCCCGGCGTGAACCTCATCTACGAGCGCCGCTACCGTTTCTCCACCACCGGCGCCCGCGAGAGCTGGGGCGCGGACTTCATCCCCCACGCCGGCGTTTCCCTCGGCAACGTCTTCACCTACGCCAACGCCGGCGCCGAGGTCCGCGCCGGCTGGCGCCTGCCCGCCGACTTCGGCAGCAACCTCATCCGCCCCTCCGGCGACTCGAATCCGGACAACAAGCGCCCGCTCTGCGGCGTCTTCGTCTTCGCCGCCGTGGATGGACGCGCCGTCGCCCGTGACATCACGCTCGACGGAAACAGCTTCAAGGACAGCCCCGACATCGACAAAAAGCCCTTCGTCGCCGACGGCTACGTCGGCATCGGCGTCTCGACCCCGTATTTGCAACTCCGCTACGCCCAGGCCTACCG
>CAMLQS010000136.1 GCA_946482165.1 uncultured Verrucomicrobiota bacterium
CTCGCCACCGCGCTCGACGCCCTCGCCGCCCGCGGCGGCGGCACGCTCGTCTGGCTCCACGGCGGCCAGCCGCTCTCCTGGCAGAAAACCTCCGCCCTCGAAGAACGCCTCTCCCGCCGAGGCGGGCCGGTGCGCATCGTATCCGTGCCCGCCGTCGCCGCGCCCAACGTCCTCTTGGAAAAAGTCGCCGGCTCCGCGTCCGTTCAGACCTTCCCCCGCCTTGGCGATCTCGACACCGATCTCGCGCGCCTCGTCCGCGAACTCCGCGAGGGCCGGCTCGTCGCCGAGCGCGACTCCCGCCCCGCCGCCGGCTTCGCCCCGCTCGGCCGCGCCGCCTCCGATCACCTCTCGCGTCTCTGGGCGCGCGACGAAGTTCACCGCCTCCTCGCCACCGGCGGCGCCGCGGACCGCGAAACCGCGCAACAGCTCGCCGTCGCCACCCAGATCGTCACGCCCGTCAGCGGCGCCGTGGTTCTGGAGACCGACGCCCAATACAAAGCGAACGGGCTCGAAGCCTCCGACGCCAAAAACTCCCCCGCCGTCCCCGAGCCCGCCGCCTACGGCCTCCTCATGTCCGGCTCTCTGCTCGCCTTCGCACTCCTCCGCCGCCGGCGCCGCGCCTCCGCAACAACCTCCGCACCCGTCACCGCTCTGCGCTAAGTTTCGACGGCAAATATGCCCACCGCCCAATGTTCGTAATACGAACATTCGCCCGGACGGCCGCCTCCTCGCCGATCTCGCTTAATGCAGGCCTCGGACTTCCCCCCTCGGCAAATATCCTCCGGCCCGCGCGTTTTCATCGCGACTTCATCGTCGCTTCATCCGCGCTTCACGCGACTCGGGCAGAGTTCGGAACATGAACCTCCTCGAACGCTACCCCACGCTCGCCCGGCAGATGCCCGAACCCGCCCGCGCCCTGCGCCTCGCACGGATTCTCATCCCGCTCTGCATCTTCACCGGCTTGGTCACCGAACCGCTCCTCCAATGGCTGATCCCCGCCCTGTCCGCGCTCCCCCTTCCCTTCGCCCTATGATCTCCACCTTGCCCCCCGTCGCGCGCCGCATGCTTTTCGCCGCCGCGTCCTCCCTTCTGGCCTGCGCCTCTTTCGCTCCGCGCCTCGGCGCGCAAAGCACGCCCGACGACGCCGACCGCACGCTCTCGCCCTACTTCCACGTCAAATCCGCCGATTCCGCCGCCGACGCGCTTCCGCTCAAGGCCACCCGCGTCGACGCCGTCGTCGCCGGCGTCATCGCCGACGTCACCGTCATCCAAACCTACGCCAACACCGGCTCCGTTCCGCTCGAGGCGCTCTATGTTTTCCCCGGCTCCACCCGCGCCGCGGTCCACGGCCTCACCATGACCGTCGGCGAGCGCCGCGTCCGCGCGAAGATCCAGAAAAAAGACGAGGCCCGCGCCACCTACGAGGCCGCCAAATCCGCCGGCAAGACCGCCTCCCTCCTCGAACAGGAGCGCCCCAACGTATTCTCCATGGCCGTGGCCAACATCCTCCCCGGCGACACCGTCGAGGTGGAACTGCGCTACACCGAGCTCCTCGAGCCCGTCGACGGCGTCTACGAATTCGTCTACCCTGGCGTCGTCGGCCCGCGTTACTCCAACCGCCCCGCCGCCACCTCGCCCGCCTCGACGTCCGAACAGTGGATCGCCACGCCCTATCTCCCCTCCGGCGAAACCGATCCCGCCGCCTTCGCCCTCTCGCTCCGCCTCGCGACCGGCGTTCCGCTCCGCGAAATCGCCAGCCACACCCACTCGGTCAACATCGCCCAAGCCTCGCCCGCCGAGGCTTCCGTCACGCTCGATCCCACCGACCCGTCGCCGTCCAACCGGGACTTCAGCCTGCGCTACCGCCTCACCGGCGACGCCACCGCGGCCGGCCTGCTCGTATCCGCCGCGCCCGACGCCCGCGGCGACCACTACTTCCTCGCCATGGTCCAGCCGCCCGCCCGTCCCGCTCCCGCGGCCACGCCGCCCCGCGACTACGTTTTCATCGTCGATGTCTCCGGCTCCATGCACGGCTTCCCCATCGAAACCGCCAAACACCTCTTCCGCCAACTCCTGCCCACGCTCCGCTCCATCGATACCTTCAACGTCCTGCTTTTCGCCGGCGACAGCTCGGTCCTCGCTCCCGCGCCGCTCGCCGCCTCGCCCGCCAACATCGCCAGGGCCGCCGACTTCCTCGATCGTCAAAACGGCGGAGGAGCCACCAACCTCCTCCCCGCGCTCCACCGCGCCCTCGCCCTTCCGCGCCCGCGCGAAAACACTTCGCGCATCGTCGCCGTGATCACCGACGGCTATGTCGACATCGAGGCCGAGGCCTACGCCCTCGTCCGGCAGAATCTCTCCCGCGCCAACCTCTTCGCCTTCGGCATCGGCTCCAGCGTCAACCGGCACCTCGTCGAAAGCCTCGCCCGCGCCGGCCAGGGCGAACCCTTCGTCGTCACCGACTCCGTCCTCGCCGAGACCGAGGCCGCGCGCTTCTCCGCCATGATCGCCTCGCCTGTGCTCACCGGCGTGAACGCGCGCTTCGACGGCGTCGACGCCCGCGACATCGAGCCCGCCTCCATGCCCGACGTTTTCGCGCAACGCCCCGTGATTCTCTTCGGAAAATGGAACGGCCATTCCGCCGGCGCTCTCCGGCTCACCGGGCGCTCCGGCGGCGGCGACAACGGCCGCCCCTTCGTCGCCGAGCTGCCCTTCGCCCGCGCCGCCACCGTGCCCGCCGACACGCTCGCGCGCCTCTGGGCGCGCACGCGCATCGCCGCGCTCTCCGACGATCTCGCCGTTGGCAACCGCCCCGAAACCGTCGCCGCCATCACCGACCTCGGCCTGAAATACGAGCTGCTCACCAACTACACGTCCTTCGTCGCCGTCGACGAAGTCGTCCGCCGCGCCACGCCCGACCTGATCACGGTCAAACAGCCGCTCCCCCTGCCCGACGGCGTTTCCAACCGGGCCGTGGGCCAGGATATCGGCGTCGCCCCCGAACCCGGCGCGGCGGGCCTCCTCGTCATCGCCGGCGCGCTCGCCGTCTTCGCCGTCCGCCCGCGCCGCCTGCGGTAGGACGGGACCGCCGCGCGTTCCTATGGACGGCGCCACCCAGACCCGGCGCGCCCAGCGTGTCGCGCCCTACCTTCGACCCGCGGCAATCCATTCCGCCCGCCCCCCAAGCCCCCCATGAACCACCCGCGCACCTTCCTCGGCACGCGCGCCGCCGCCGTGTTCGCGCTCCTTCTCGCCGGCTGGCCGGTGCTGCGCTGGTATGCCCTCCGCCTCGGCGACGGCTCGGACGAACCGCACGGTCTCGCGGCCTTCGCCGCCGCCTTGCTCTTCGCGCCGTGGAGCGCGTGGCGCGAACAACTTTCTCCGCGTCAACATGCCGCGCTCGCCGCGCTCCTTCTCGTCTACTGCGCCGCCTTCCCGTTCACGCCGCCGCTCGCCCGCGCGTTGCTTTTCACCGTCCTGCTCGGCGTCGCCGCCGCGCCGCGCGGCTTCGCTCTCGCCTGGTCCGCTCTCCTCGCCCTCTCGCTCCCGCTCGTCGCCACGCTCCAGTTCTATCTCGGCTACCCGCTGCGCGCGCTCACGGCCACACTCGCCGCGCCGCTCCTCGCCGTCGGAGGCCTGCACGTCGAGGCGTCCGGAACCTCGCTCGCCTGGGCCGGCGAACGCGTGGTCGTCGACACCCCCTGCAGCGGCCTGCGTATGCTTTGGACCGGCCTCGTCCTCGCCGCCGTGCTCGCCTGCCGCCTTCGCCTCGACACCCGCGCATCGTTCAAGCTCTTCCGCCAGGCCGCGCTCGCCGTCTTCGTCGCCAACACCCTTCGCGCCGCGTTTATCTTCTGCCTCGAAACCGGACTCTGGCCCAATCCTCCCTGGGCGCACGAGACCGTCGGCCTCGCGCTCTTCCTCGTCGTCGCCCTCGGAATCGTCACGCTCGCCGAAGGCCGCGTCGCCGCCGCATGAAAGCCCTCGCCGCCTTTCTCTGCCTCGCCGCCCTCGCCGCAAGCGCGCCGCTCTGGCCGCGCGCGGGCGAAAAAAATCCCCCGCCCTCGATGGACGCGGTCGAGGCCTGGCCCGCCGAACTCGTTTCGCCCGCATGGACGCCGCTCGCGCTTGGACCTCGCGAGGAACGGTTCGCCCGCGATTTTCCCGGACGCATCGCGGCCTTTTCCGCCCCCGACGGCCGCACCCTCATTGTCCGCGAACTTCGCCAGCCGACCCGCAAACTCCACCCTGCCGCCGACTGCCTGCGCGCCGTCGGCTACTCCATCGATCCGCGCCCTCTCCATCGTCAACACGACGGCGTCGAATGGTCCGAGCTCCGCGCCACCCGGGACAACGACACGCTCCGCGTCCGCGAACGCCTCGTCGGCGCCGACGGTCGCCGCTGGACCGACATCTCCGCCTGGTATTGGTCCGCCGCCCTCGGCCGCGCCTCCGGTCCCTGGTGGGCGATCACCGAACTCTCAGCCGATTGAGTATGCCGATTCCGAGTTAACCGCCGCGCTTACGAAAGCCCCTCGCGCAGACACCACGCATAGGCCGCGATCGGCAGCACCGCCAGAATTCGTGGCAACCCGCCGAACACCGCCACGAGCAGCGCGTGAAATCCCGCCGCGCCGGCGAGCACGAGCAACGCGTCCGCGAACCACGCCGGCGGCGCGAAGGGCGTCAGCGCCGCCGCCAATCCCAGGCAAAGCGGGATGCAGATGTGCCCGTCGCCGACCTGCGAGGCGTAAACGATGTCCGCTCGCGAACGCCACGCGTAGAAGGCCGCGAGGGCCGCGTTCGGCAGCACCATCAGCCACGCCGTAACCCAACCGAGGTGTTCCGCGCCGAGGCTGCCCGCCGGCCGCGCCTTCAGCCACGACACCAGCCAGTCGAGACTCTCCAGCATCAACCACGCCGCGCCCAGCGCCAGCAACGCGTCCACGATGATCAACGGTGAAAAACTCTGCCGCTGCGTGAGCTGGTGCTTCCGCACGTCGTAGAGATGAAAGCCCTGCCAAAGCACGAAGAGCCCGATCAGCGCCAGCCCGTCCCCGCGGTCGAGCTTGCCATCGAGCGCCAAGGCCCAGGCGATGAGCGCGAAAGCCGCCGCCGCGCCGAGCGTGAGAAACAGAGCCAACGCATGCAGCCGCGTCTTCGTCTCGGCGTCCGCGCCCGCTTTTCCTCCGCCCTTTCTGCGCCCGCCCTTCGTCTTCGCCCCGGCCTTGCCTTCGCCGCCCGCGGCCTTCGGAGCGCGCAGGCTCAGCGCCGCGAACAGCGCCACGCCCGGCAAAATGAGGAGCAAGTTCGTGAGATTGTTCCCCAGCGCGTTCACCGCCACCTCCTCCGCCGGCACGCCGCGCTCGCGCGCCACGGCCACGAAAAGCAGATTCCCCAGGCCCGAGCAGATCGGCATCACCACCGCGCCGAGCGCCGTGCCCTCCATCCCGCGGTCCAGCATCGCCTCCAGCCGCCAGACCAGAAGCAAGGAAGCGGCAAGAAATACCACAAGGTAGGTCAGCGGGTGCCCGAGCCCAAGCGTGTCGTCGAGAAAGCCGGTGAGGGAGAACATGGACGGCCCGGAGAAAAGCCGCCGCGCCCCCCGGCGCGAGCCGTGAAAGCGTCCATGCCCGGTAAAATCGACCGCAATGGCCGCCCGCACCCCGACCGAGCGGCCCACCACCGCTTTCGAAGCCCCGCCGCGTCGCCCCATCCCGCCAGACTGTCCGCCGACCTCCCCCCCCGGGGGGGACCGTCCGCCATTCATCATTGGGCATTGGACATTGGGCATTGGACATTCCCGCGCGCCTCGCGCGGGTTTCTGCTTCCGCCCGTCCGCCGCCCGCGCCTAGCTAGTGCCCGCGCCCGGAAGCGCGCCGTGCCCGCATGATCCAATCCTTCATCCTCAGCGACGGCAAAGTCGTCGGCCGCGACCTCGAACTCGAGGCCCTCCGCCTCGTGCACGGCGACAAGGGTCTCGTCCTGTGGGTCAATCTCTCCAACCCCACCCCCGAGGAGACCAAGGCCATTCTCGAAGGCGTCTTCCAATTCCACCCCCTCGCCGTAGAGGACTGCGTCGCCCCCTCCTCCCTGCCCAAGATCGAGGACTACGAAGACTACCTCTTCATCGTGATGCACGCGGTGGACTTCAATCGCGACGACAAGTTCACCACCACCGAGCTCAACCTTTTCCTCGGACGGGAATTTCTCGTCACCTTTCACCCCGCCCCGCTCAAGTCCGTCGCCGCCGTCCTGGATCGCTGCGCCAAGGCCACCGGCATCGTCGCCCGCGGCCCCGACCGTCTCGCCCACCTCGTCCTCGACGCCTTGGTCGACAACTACAAGCCCGTCACCGACGAGTTCCGCGCGGAACTCGAAAAGATCGAGGAAGACGTTCTCTCCGGCGACGCCCACGATCTCACCCCCCGCCTCCTCGCCGTCCGGTCGGAGCTGAATACGCTCCGCGGCACCATCCGGCCCCAGCGCGAGGTCGTCGCCCGCATCGCCCACGGCGAGTCCAAGATCATCCGCCCGGTGATGCTTCCCTACTTCCGCGACCTTCGCGACAACCTCGTCCGCATCGAGGAAACCGCCACCGCCCAAGCCGACCAGCTCCTCATCTCCTTCGACCTTCACCTCAGCCGTTCCGACTTCGAGGCCAACGCCGGCATCAAGGTCCTCACCGCCCTCACCGCCATCAGCCTCCCCGTCACCATCATCGGCACCTGGTATGGCATGAACTTCGAACACATGCCCGAGCTCGACGCGCCCTACGCCTACCCGCTCGTCGGCTTCTTCACCGCCGTGCTCACCTACCTCGTCTTCCGCTGGTGCAAACGCCGCGGACTCATCTGAGCGGCGCGCCGCCCCGCCGCTCAGAAATGACCAAGGACCAATGTCCAATGACCAATGAGCTTCCCATTCGTCTCCATAAGGTAGGGCGCGACCGCCGGGCGCGCCGCCGGGCCCTCGCGAACGTCACTCCGCCACTCGTCAGCCACTCCATTGGTCATTGGTCCTTGGTCATTGGCCATCTCATCCGATGCTGACCGCTCTCGTCTACCGCGACCATCGCTTCTCGGCGCTCAACCCGCCGCTCGAATCGCTCGCCGGCCTCCGCGCCGAACCCGGCGTTCTGCTCTGGATCGACCTCAGCGCTCCCACGCCGGAAGAGACGACGACCATCCTCGAAAAACTTTTCGCCGTCCACCCGGTCGTCGTCGAGGACTGCACCACCGACTCCCCCTTTCCGAAAATCGACGCCTTCGACGATTACCTGCACATCGTCATGCACGCGGTCGACTATTCGAAGACCGACAAGTTCACCACCACCGACCTCGACCTCATCCTCGGCAAGGGATTCCTCCTCACCTTCCACCGCCAGCCCCTGCGCCTCGTGCAACAGGTCCTCGAACGCTACGGGCGCGGCGGACCCGGCGCCGCGCCCGTCCGCGGCCCCGACCGCTTCGCCCACACCCTCCTCGACCAGCTCGTCGAAGCCTACAAGCCCGCCCTCGCCGAGCTCCGCCGCGACCTCGAAAAAATCGAGGAATCCGTCCTCGGGCAGGCCGCGCCCCAAACCCTCTTCCCGCAGGTCGTCGCCCTCCGCAAGGACCTCGCCAACCTCCGCCAGATCGTGCGCCCCCAGCGCGCCGTCGCCGCCGAGCTCGCCGCGGGCAAACCCGGCTTCATCCGCCCGTCGATTCTCCCCTACCTGCGCGACCTCGCCGAAGACTTCGCGCGCATCGAGACGCAGGCCGCCGCCTGGGGCGACCAACTCATCCTCGGCTTCCGCGTCTACCTCAACAAATCCTCCCACGAGGCCAACGAGGGCATCAAGGTTCTCACCGCGCTCACCGCCGCCACCACCCCCTCCCTGATCATCGGAGGCTGGTTCGGCATGAACTTCAGCCGCATGCCCGAACTCGCCCCGCCCTGGGCCTACCCGCTCGCGCTGCTCTCGACCCTCGTCATCACCGGCTCCCTCCTCATCTGGCTCCGCCGCCGCCGCTGGATTTGAAATTAGCGCAGCCCCCTCGCCTGCCTCCTTCAGGTCTCAGGTTTCCGCGCCTCATCCTTCCCCCATGGCCCGCCCTTTGCTAAGCGCCCCCTAATCATTGGTCATTGGTCATTGGTCATTGGTCATTGGTCATTGGTCATTGGCCACGCCCAGCGCCCCTCGCCCCTGCTCCCCGCTCGCATGACCTCCCCCCGTCCCCGCCTCGCCGCCAAGCCGAAGAAATCCCGCGCCGTCTATTTCGCCGGCGAGCTCTTCTCCGCGAAGCATCTCGTGGGCAACGCCTACCTCGCCGAGGCCGTCCACGCCGCCTCGCACGGCCGCTACCTGTGCCGCCTCCCGCAAGACATCGAGGTGCGCGGCCAGCACCCGCACCTCATCCGCGACGCCGACATCCGCGCCCTCCTCGCCTGCGATCTCGCCCTCTTCAACTTCGACGGACCCGAGCTCGATAGCGGCACCGTCGTCGAGTTCATGTTCGCCAAGTTCGCCGACATCCCCTGCGTCATCCTTCGCACCGACTTCCGCTCCGCCGGAGACCAGGGCGCCGGCCGCGATCCGTGGAACCTCATGGCGAGTTTTTATCCGCGCACCGTCTCGGTCTCGGTCAACAGCATCGCGCTCTACAAGAGGGCCTACGCCGCCGCGCGTCGCGCGTCCCTGGACGACCTTACCCGACTCGCCGGCCAGCACAGCTCCGCCACCGCCCAGACCATGTGCGAGCAAATCGCCGCGCAGGTCGTGCGCGCCTTCGACAAAGCCTCCCGCCTCGAACCCGCCATGCCCAAACACCTTCGCGAGGAAGTCTACCAATGGCTCGCCCTCATGCCCGGCCTCCGCGGCAACGCGAAAAAACTCCGCAAGGAACTCGAGCACCTCCTCGAGCGCAAAGTGCAGCGCGACCTGCTCTAACGCGCCCTCGGCGGATCAACGCCGACGGTTTTTCGTTGGTCATTGGACATTGGTCGTTGGTCATTTCCCCATGCTCCACGTCCTCCGCCACCCGCTCGCCGACCACGCGCTCACCCACCTGCGGGACCACACCACCAAACCCGCCACCTTCCGCACCCTCGCACACCAGCTCGGCCTCATGCTCGCGCTCGAGGCGACGCGCGATCTCCCCTCGCGCGGCCACGCGGTCAACACGCCGCTCGAACCCCATACCGGCCAAGTGCTCGCGGAGGGCCTCGTGATCGTGCCCATCCTCCGCGCCGGTCTCGGCATGGTGCAGCCCTATCTCGACCTCTTCCCCGATGTGAGCGTCGGCTACGTCGGACTCGAGCGCGACCACGCCACCGCGCAAGCCCGCAGCTATTACTGCAAACTTCCTCCCCTAACCGGCAAACGCGTGCTCTGCGTCGACCCCATGCTCGCCACCGGCGGCAGTGCCATCACCGCGTTGAACCTCCTCCGCGACGCCGGCGCCGCCGACCTCTCCCTCGTCGTCATCGTCGCCTCCCCCGAAGGCGTGGCCGCCATCCACGCCGCTCACCCAACGGTCCCGATCTTCACCGCCGCCCTCGACCGCGGGTTGAACGCCAGGAAATACATTCTCCCCGGCCTCGGCGATTTCGGCGACCGCCTCTTCGGCACCTGACCAAAATCCGCGCCGCTACTTCTTCGCGGGCTCGATCAAGCGCGCCACCCGTAGGCTGTAGGCGAATGCCTCGCACGGATGCACCACGATCCTCTTGAAATCCGGATGCGCCGGGTTGAGCAGGAAATTCGTCTCCTCCGGAATCAGCGCGCTCGGCACCGCGAGAACCGCCGTCTCGCCCGCGCCCACCCACGCGTCCCCGATCTTCTGCGTGCTGTCCGATGGCGGTGAAACCTGCCAATCCCCCGGCAAATCCGAAATCGCCAACCGACGGATCGCCACCTCGCCCAACTCGATCCGAAAGCGGACAAACCGCATCGTCGCAGGCACCGGCTTCGGCAGATGCACATATTTCTCCAGCGACGCCATCGCGAGGTGCTCGCTCGCATACACCACCCGCACGCCGGCGGAGTTCCACCGTCCGCCCTCGCGCGCGGCGCCGCTGCCGTCGAAGGACGCGTCCTTCCACTTCTCCTTGTCGATGCGCCAAGCTTCGATGCCGGGCTTAGGCATACACGCCGTGATCGATCCGGGTCAGGAGCTTTTCCACCTCGCGGAACCCGACCGTTGTGCGCGCGAGCTCGATCGGCACCTCTTCGCCGAGCCCCGGCTGAGGCGTCTTGAGCCATTCGCGGGCCGCCTCCTCGTCTCCATCGAACGTGTCCGCCGCCTTGGTCAGGAGCACGGTGTATTTCGCGAGCACGTCGGATTGCAACGGATCAAGCGTTCTCTCCGCCTCCAGATGGCGATGGTAGGTCGTCCGACTGATGCCGAGGCGGGCGGCCATGTCCTCCGCGCTGATCCCCAAACCCGTCGCCACCTTCTTCACTTCCCGGATCTGAAACCCGTCCAAAATAGCGGAATGCACCACCGCAGGCGTCGCCGCGCCGCGCCGCACGATCTCCACGGTCTGCGCCCGGCCCACCCCTGCGGTCTTCGAACGAACCCGGGGCTTCGCCTCCGCTTCATGGAGTGAGAGTGCGGTCGCCTTGCTCATATGGGATAAATTTCATCCCATTTGAACAATGTCAACAGCGCCGCCTCCTTTTCACGTTCTTCCGTGGTCCGCGGCAAACTCCCGCAGCTTGTCGGGATTCCGGTGCCCGAAAATCGCCACGATTTTCCCCTCGCGCACGTCCAGCGAGAGCGCGGTGACAACCACTCCGCCCACGAGAAACAATACGCCGGGCGCGCCATTGAACCAGGTGGCGCGAATCTCATGCCGCTCCGCCTCGAGCTTGCGCACGACGCCGATGAAAAATTTCGCGATGACCTCGCGTTCCGTGAGCACCTTCGGCACCGCCGTCGCCTTGCCGCCGCCATCCGAATAAAGCGCCACGCCGTCGCCGAACAGATTCAGCAATGGCTCGATCTCCCCGCCGCGGCACGTCGCCAGAAACCGCTGCAACAGCTCCTCGTGTTCCGCGCGGCTGGCCGAAAAACGCGGCCGCTCCGCCCGCACCCGCTCCCGCGCGCGCGACACCAGCTTGCGGCAGGCGGGCTCGGATTTCTCCAGAATCCCGGCGATCTCCGCAAAGCCGTAGCCGAACACGTCGTGCAGCAAAAAGCCCGCGCGCTCCGCCGGAGAAAGTTTCTCCATGACCAGCATCAGCGCGATCGACACGCTTTCATCCACCTCCGCTCCGCGCGCCGGACTCTCGGCAAAGCCGTCCACCAACGGCTCCGGCAGCCAGGTGCCGAAATACTGCTCCCGCCGCACGCGAGCCGACTTCAGCCGATCCAGGCAAAGCCGGCTCGCCACGCGCACCAGCCAGCCGCGCGGCGACTCCACGTCGCGCGCGTCGCGCCACCTCAGCCAGGCGTCTTGCACGATGTCCTCCGCGTCGCTCACCGAGCCGAGCATGCGGTAGGCGACCCCCATCAGCACATCGCGATGGGTTTCAAATTCGGCGGCGCGCGGATCGGCGGCGGACATCATTGCAGAGCGGGGAAGAATGAGCAGCTCTTCGCATGACCAAGCGCCCGCTTCAAGGTCGGGTAGATTCGCACTCCGACCAGGTTCACCGCGATCTCCGCAAGCGCCGCCTTGCCCAAGCGCGCTTCCAATCGCGGCAACAATTCAGGATCCATCTCCTCGTTGAGCGCCACCGCGCGCGCGTAGTCGTGGATGTCCCGCTGCTCGGCGTTGAGACCCTTTCCTCCGCGCAACGCGCCTTGGATCACCATCTCCGTCACGCCCGCCTCGCGCGCGATCTTGAGGCACAACTCGGTGCACGGCCCGCAATCCTGCGCCCGCATGCCCGCGATTTTCGCGATCTGGACCGCCTCGACCGGCGCGACCTTTCTCACGCGCGACATCGGCATCGCCGCCTCGAAAGCGCGAAGCGCCTCCGGCGACGCGTCCGCCAATTCCAGGAGGTAGCTGACATCATAATCGAAATGCCGTCCAAACTCCTGAAGCGCCTGACGCGACGCCGCCAACGGATCGAGAGAGAGGTAAGAGGTGGGAGTGTTCATACCCCCTGAAGACGATCCGGACGCAAAGATTGTGACAGGCTCTTGGACCGCGGCAGACCACTTCCGCTTGGTTTTCA
>CAMLQS010000137.1 GCA_946482165.1 uncultured Verrucomicrobiota bacterium
CCGTCCACCGGAATCCAAAGGCTACCTGCCGCCGGCCTCACTCCTCGTCCGCGTAGAGCGTCTCATAGGCGCGGACCGTCTCTTCCCAGCCAAAATCGCGCTGCATGCCGCGCAGTTGCACGTCGACCAGCTTCTTCACGTTCCGGTGCAGCCGTAGCGCGCGCTCCAAGCCGGACAACAGCCCCTCCGGCGTGACCGGGACCTGGATGCCCGTTCCGTGCTTCGGCTCCTCGTCGAAGTCCACCACCGTGTCCGCCAGTCCGCCCACCCGGGTCACGATCGGGATCGTGCCATAGATCTGGGAATACATCTGGCTCAGCCCGCAGGGCTCGAAGCGCGAGGGCATCAGGAAAAAGTCGCTGCCCGCGGTGACGAGGTGGCTCATCGTCTCGTCCAGCTTGGCGCAGAGCGCCACGCGCTTTGGCATGGCCTGGGCGAGTTCGCGCAGGCCTTTCTCCAGTTCCGCATCGCCCCGTCCGAGCACGACCAGCCGGACGTTCTCCCGCTTGAAGAATTCGCGGTTGGCCAGCACCAGGTCGACGCCCTTCTGCGCCGTCAGCCGGCACACCATGCCAAAAATCGGGCCGCCGAAGTCGGGGTCGAAGCCATGGCGCCGCAGCAACTCCTCGCGGCAGGTCCATTTACCCTTCAGCTTCTCCATCGTGTAGGTCGCCGGAAGGAGGGCGTCCGTGGCGGGGTTCCAGATTTTTTTGTCCACGCCGTTGAGCAGGCCGCGCAAATCGTCGGCGCGGGCGGCCACCACCCCTTCGAGCCCGCAGCCGTATTCCGGCGTTTGAATCTCCTGCGCGTAAGTCGGGCTCACCGTGGTCACGCGATCGGAAAAAAGGATGCCCGCCTTGATCATGCTCATCTGTCCGTAGAACTCGACGCCATCGATGCCCATCAGCTCCTCCGGGAGATTCGTCCGGTAGAAGGATCGCATCGGGAACACCCCCTGAAACGCGAGGTTGTGAATCGTGAACACCGTGCGCATCGCGAGGATGTCGCCGTGGCGTTGCTCCGCGTGGCGCAGGAGCAGAGGGAGCAATCCTGTCTGCCAGTCGTGGCAATGCACCGCGTCGGCGTTCATCCGCAGCAGGCGCATCGTCTCGACCACGCCCTTGCAGAAAAAAATGAATCGGTGGTGATTGTCCTCGAAGTCGCGCTCGCCCGTGCCGTAGGGGTTGCGCCGGTCGAAAAACTCGTCGCGACAAACCAGATACACGGTGACGCCCTCGCGCGGCGAAAACGCGCGGATTTCCCCGCTCATGAAAACGTCGCCCATCTCGATCTTCGGACGGAGCAGGGTCTCCGCCTCGGCCGCGTCCGGATGCTCCACCACGCTGCGATAGCCCGGCACGAACACCGCCACCTCATGCCCCCGCCCGGCCAAGGCGCCCGCGAGCGAAGCCACCGCGTCGGCCAGACCGCCGGTCTTGACGTAAGGGAACAGTTCACTCGCCGCATGGACGATCTTCATGGTGCACGACGCTTGCGCCTGCGCGCGGGCAGACCAACCCCAAAAAACGCGCCCGACGCCGTTCAAGCCACGGCCCGCCGCCCGATTAGGCTGTGTCTCGTAAATAAGCCGGAGCAGCGTGAGCGAGAAAGGATGCTCGGCCAAGACGACCGAGGCGGAGGCGGACCGGAGGTCCGTGCCGCCGAGGGCAACGCCGGCCCAGCGTCTTTTCTCGTTTCACTCGTAGAGCTTTAGCGATGCGCCGGTTTATTTACGAGACACAGCCTAACCCGAACTTAACAATTTTCCCGGTGAGCGCACACATGGGCTTTACCGAGTCGTGGTTTACTCTGTCCACGATCCGAGGCCTCGCCGCCACCTCCCAGCCGCGCCACCGACGCGGCGATGAGCGACGAAACCCGCGATCATCCCCCCAACGATGAACTCAAAGATCCTGCTCGCCCTCGCCTTTGCCGCCCCCGCCCTCTGGGCCGCCCCCGCAAAACCCGAGTCCGGCGCCGCCTCCGGACAGTCCCGGACTCCCCCGCCGCCTCCGCCCGATTCGCTGGTCCTTGCGCTGGATGCCGATGACGACCGCCTGATCTCCGCCGCCGAAATCGCCGCCGCCCCCGTGAGCCTTCTCGATCTCGACCTGAACGACGACGGCCGTCTCACCCCGGACGAGTTGATCATCACCCCGCCCCCGCCGCCGCCTGCCGCCTCGTCCAGCGGCTCCGCCACCAAGCCTGCCGGCGGCAAACCCACGCCCGGGAGCAAGAAGCCCAGTCCGCCGCCCCCGCCCCTGATGGTCGCGCTCGACACCGACAAGGACGGCTCTCTCTCGGCCGAAGAGATCGCCGCGGCCGCCGCCGCGCTCGCCGGCCTCGACAGGAATGCCGATGGCCAGCTCACGCCCAAGGAGTTCGCGCCACCGCCTCCCAAGCCCGCCTCCGGCGCCAGGCCCGCGGGCGCAAAGCCCGCCGGCGCGGGAAAGACCCCGCCGGCCAGCCCGTAATCCGTCCGTCCCCGTTGCATTCACGGAGGAAAACGCGAGGCCCGCGCCGGGCCTCGCGTTTTTGTTTCTCCGCCTCGTCGCGCAAAGTTCAAACTTTCGGCTTCCGTTCGGCCGTTCCGACCCTACGGTCTGCCGTCCTGCAACCGGAGAGGTGGCAGAGTGGTCGATCGCGCCGCACTCGAAATGCGGTTTAGCTGAAAGGCTAACGTGGGTTCGAATCCCACCCTCTCCGCCATTTTTCAGTTCGTGAGAAAACCCGTTATCCCCAAAGGGGACCAGTCGCGCGGAATTGAATTCCGCGACGTGTTGCCAAGGGCTTCCGAGATTCAGATCTGAACGACTGGCGACCGAGTCACCGCCAAAAGCCCTCGCTTCAGCCCGGCCGTCAACGCACGCCGCTTGGCGCGGAGACGCGCGGACAAGTCGCGCCGTTAAACCAGGTGCCTTCGACAAAGGTGGTCGTCGGGATGGGCGGTATGCCGTATTTGTTGTGCTGCAGCTGACTCGCCAGCAGCTCAATGGCCAAGGCGCCCACCGCCTCGTGATTTTGCCGCACGCCGGCGACTTTGCCGGAAAATTCGTCGAGAAACACGTCCACGAAGGCGACGTCTTCCGGTATCCGCAGTCCCAGCTCCTTGAGCGCGGGAAGCACAAAGGAGGCCTTACTGATGATCACGTCCGGACGGTGCTTCTGATACCAGGCGCCAAACTCCGCCGTATCCACCGCGACCGGAGCGTTGTGCTCGTTGAACCAGGCGTCGACGGGCTCCGGCGCCGGGAAAATGTGCGACGGCACCTGGTTTTTCGCCGCCAGATGCTGCTGCTCGCACAGAAAGCCAGCCGTCCAGTAATGGTCCACCGCGTGGTCCCAGCCGCGATGCATCACAAAACCCGGCCTCCGGTAGCCGGCCGCGACGACCTTTTGCATGGCAAGGCGCACGATGTCGCACTGGTGGTTGGTCACGTTGTGGAGCAGCGGGTGATGCGGAAAGTAGTCGATCTTCACCGCGCTGAAGCGCTCCCAATCGAGCCGGAGCGCATCTCCCATCTCGCGGCCATGCGAGGCAATGATCAGCCCGGTGATGCCGCGGTTCTTCAAGACCGCGTTCAACCGCTCCTGCGTAAGGTCGGGCTCGCGCAGCCAGAAGTGATCGAGCTTGTAACCGAGCTCCCGCGCCTTCGCCTCCGCGCCGGAATAAAACTCCCCGTGCGCCGTCGTCTTTTTCCAGCCAAAGCGCGTCTTCCAGTTCGTGAGGTAGGCCAGGGTCGGAAGGTTCCGTCGCACCGTGTTCTTCGAACGATACGATACGAGCGCCTGCATCAAGGGGTCCGGCGCGTAGCCCATTTTCGCGGCCAGCGCCCGCAGACGATCACGGGTGGCCGCGGGGATGCGGGGATGATTCCTCATCGCGAGGGAAACCGTGGTGACATGGACGCCCGCCACGCGGGCAATATCGGCGAGGGTAACGCGACGCGAAGGCTCCATTGGCGGCATCAGGAATGTCCGGCGCCCGAACTCAAGTCTATTGTTAGTGCGTTTCTCGGGTTGAGAGCCCCCCGCGTTCGAGCCACTTCCCTATGGTCTCCGGTTCCTCCCTCTCCATTCCCCTCCCCTCCGCGCCTGGCATCCCGGCGCGTCCGGTCCTCGTGCATTCTCCGAGTTTCCATTCCCACCATTCTCCCTTCGGCGCCTTCGCCTCGTTCACCGTCGGGCTGGTGGGCAGTCCGGGCGGCTTCGGGCAATCGCTCAGCCGCCCGCGCCAGGCGAAGCAGAACGTCTACGTCGGATACCGGCAGGCCGACTCCGCGGGCAGCCGCAATGGCGGCCGCGGCGGCGCGGCGCGAAACCGGCGCTGGAATCTGTTGCCTTTCCTGAATCCGCCGCAGGCCGCGGAAGCCGCCTTCCTCGGAGAAAACGTCCCGCCTCCTCCCGCACCCGGCGAGGCGCCGTGGGAGCTCCTAAACCCCGCGGACTACGAGCGCCGCCTCGGCGCGGCCAGCGACGTGTGGCGTGCCGACTCGGAGCGCTTTGGCTTCGCCCTTCTCACGCCGTTTGATCGCGTGCCGGACCCGCGCACCTTGACCCAGCTGGAGGCGCGTCACCACCTCGCGCCGCTTGTGAGCGGATGGATCGAGTATGACAACCGCGCCGGCCGCGCGCCGGTGCAGCTCATCTTCGGGGTCGGCGATTCCGAGCGCCCGCTTCGCCCCTTGGCGGACTCGGGCTCCACGCTGGCGGGCTTCAGCTCGGGCACCGCCCACGGCTACGCCACCCGCGCCGGTCGCGACGTCCAGCTGCGGCAGGGCTTCGATGTGTTTTCCCCGAAGTTTCAAGATCACCGCGGGCTCCATGTCATCGGCGGCGAAACCGCGCTGGTCTTCACCGTGCCCGCCGGAAAACGAAAACGGTTTCCCCTCGCGCTCGGGTTCTTCCACGACGGCGTCGCAACCACGGGGCTCCCCGCCCGCTACGCTTACACGCGGTGGTTCGCCGACCTGGAGGACGTGCTTGAGCACGGGCTCGCCAACTATCCGCACTACGAACGCCTCGCGACCCTGCGCGACCTCGAGCTGGAGCGCAGCCAGCTCGATCCGGACCAGCGGTTCCTCCTCGCGCAGTCGATCCACAGCTACCAGGGTTCCACGCAGCTGCTCTGGAACAAGGACGGCCCGCTCTGGGTGGTGAACGAAGGCGAATACCGGATGATAAACACCTTCGACCTCACGGTCGACCACCTCTTCTTCGAGCTGGAATGGCACCGGTGGGCGGTGCGCGACACGCTGGACCTTTTCGCCGAGCGCTACTCCTACGTCGACCGCCTGCGCAACGGCTCGCCCAAGCTTCTCCCGGGCGGCATCTCCTTCACCCACGACATGGGCGTGATGAACCATTTCACGCCCTCCGGCCGCTCCAGCTACGAATGCGACGGGCTCGATGGCTGTTTCGGTCACATGACGATGGAGCAGCTCCTCAACTGGGTTCTTTGCGCCGTCGCTTACGCGGAAAAAACCGGCGACATCGCCTGGTTGCGCCGCCGCCGCGACACTCTCCTCGCCTGCGCCGAAAGCCTCCACCGCCGCGATCACCCCCATCCCGACAAGCGCGACGGCATCCTCAAGCACGACTCCAGCCGCTGCGGCCCCGGGGGCTCGGAAATCACCACCTACGACAGCCTCGACGTCAGTCTCGGCCAGGCCCGCAACAATCTTTACCTCGCCGTGAAAACCCTGGGCGCCTGGGTGCTTCTCGAAAAAGCCTTCGCACGCCTTCGCCTGAAAGCGCCCGAGTCGGACGCACGCGCCACCGCCAATCTGCTGGCGCGCTCCATCGCGGCCAAGTTCGAGGCCGACACCGGTTTTTTCCCCGCCGTCTTCGAGAAGGGCAACCGCTCCCGCATCCTTCCCGCCGTCGAGGGTTTCGTCTATCCGCTCTATCTCGGCTACGACGATGTCCTCGACCCCGCCGGGCGCTTCGGAGAACTGCTCGCACTGCTCCGTCGCCACGTCTCCCAAGCCCTCCGCCCGGGCGTCTGCATCGATCCGGTCTCCGGCGGCTGGAAAATCAGCAGCACCAGCAACAACACTTGGTTTAGCAAAATCGCCATCGCCCAGCACGTCGTGCGTCGCCTCTTCCCCGAATCCCTGAACGAGTCCGCGCGCGCCGGCGACCGCGTGCACGCCGACTGGCAGCGCCGGCCCGGTTGCGGCCGCGACGCCATGTGCGACCAGATCATCAGCACCACCGGCGAGAGCTGCGGCAGCCGCTATTATCCCCGCGGCGTCACCGCTTGGCTTTGGCTGACGGAGTAGGCTCTTTCGCGCCGCCCCGCCGCCCTCTCTTCGCACGCTCCCCCGCCACCTCCCGACCTCGGCGGCCCGCCCGCGAGGCGCCCCCTTTTCCCCTTCAATGAAACACCCCGCCAAGTTGTCCTTCCGTGAAAAAGCCGGCTACGCGCTCGGCGACGCCGGAGCGAACTTCGTTTTCCAGACCCTGATGGTCTTCCAAATGACCTTCTATTCAAAGGTCTTTGGCATCAGCGTGGCCGCCGCCAGCTGGCTCTTCCTCATCGGACGTCTCTTCGACGCCGTCACCGATCCCCTCATGGGCATTATCGCCGACCGCACCAAGAGCCGCTGGGGCCGCTTCCGGCCTTGGCTCCTCTGGTCGGCCATCCCCTTCGCGTTGGTGTTCTGGGCCGCCTTCACCACGCCCGACCTCGGGCCTCAGGGCAAACTCCTCTACGCTTGGCTCGCCTACCTCGGTCTCATGGCCGTCTACACGCTCAACAACGTCCCCTACTGCGCCCTTCAAGGCGTCATGACCGCCGACAGCAACGAGCGCACCAGCCTCGGCGCCTACCGTTTCTTCGCCGTCATGGTCGTCGGCTTCATCGTCTCCGGCATGACCTGGCCCCTCGTCGCCAAGTTCGGCGGCGGCGACGACGCCAAGGGCTGGTCCATCACCATGGGCCTCTTCGCCGCGATCACCGTCGTCTGCTTTGTCGTCGCCTTCTTCTCCGCCAAGGAACGCGTGCAGCCCGACCCCGCGCAACAAAGCTCCGTGCGCCAGGATCTCCGCGACGCCTTCGCCAACCGCCCTTGGGTGGTCCTCTTCTTCGCCACCCTGTCCATCTTCGTCATGCTCGCCGTGCGCGGCGGCTCCCTGCCCCTGTTCACCCAATACATCGTCGACAAGGCCGCCCTCGGAAGCTTCCTCGCCGAACATGGCTTCGTCCTCGCGGCGGGAGCCCAGGCGACCGGCTGGCAAGCCGTCCTCGACACCGTCGGCTATCTGGTGAAACCCGATCTTTCCAACGTCCCCGCGGTGGGCTTCGGCCTCTTCGCGATGCTCGGCAGCGTCGTCACCATCGTCGGCGTGCTCCTCTCCAAGCCCCTCTCCGAACGCTTCGGCAAACGCTGCGTCTTCACCGTCTGCCTCTCGGCCACCGCCGCCGCCACGCTCTGGCTTTTCTTCATCCCCGGCGACGCCATCGGCACCCAGCTCCTCCAAGGCCTCGTCTGGTCCGCCGCCTACGGCCCGACCATCCCGCTCCTCTGGTCGATGATCGCCGACGCCGCCGACTACGGCGAATGGAAGACCGGCCGTCGCGCCACCGGCTTCGTCTTCGCCGGCGTCGTCTTCGCCCTCAAGGCCGGCCTCGGCGTCGGAGGCTTCATCGGCGGTCAGGTCCTCGCCGCCCACGGCTTCGCCGAGGGCATGGAAAGCGCCGCCTCCAGCATGCTCGGCATCCGCATGACCGCCGCGGTCTATCCCGCCATCTGCACCGCCTTCGCCGTCGCCGTCCTCCTTCGCTACCCGATCACCAAGGAACTCAATGATCGCATCGGCCGCGAACTCGCCGAACGCCGCGCCCGCTACGCCTCCGCGCCCGCCGCGGCTCCCCTCGCCGAACAGCGCGCCGTCGAGTGATCGTTTTTCCCGCGTCCCCCATGCTCCGTGCATCTCTCGCGCTCCTGCTCGTCGCGGTGTTCACCGCGACGAGCGCCTCGGCCTCGGCGCCACGCAACCTCTTCGTTGAGTTGCTCGGCAAAACCGAGGCCGAGGTAAGCGCGCGCATCGATTCCGCCTGGGACCGCTACAGCTCCGGCGACCCCGCCACCGAACGCCTCTGCTTCGACGCGCCCGACGGCACCGCCTACCTCGCCAATGTCGGCGCCCGCGACGTGCGCTCCGAAGGCATGTCCTACGGCATGATGATCGCCGTGCTCCTCGACCGGAAGGACCAGTTCGACCGCTTCTGGAAGTGGACCCAGGCGCACATGCTCCACCGCCGCGGCCTCCATCGCGGCTACTTCGCCTGGCAATGCGCCTACGACGGCACGGTCATGGACCCGAACTCCGCCAGCGACGGCGAAGAGTGGATCGCCACCGCGCTCTTCTTCGCCTCGCACCGCTGGGGCGACGGCGAGGGCGTGCTCGCCTACTCCCGCCACGGGCAGGACCTGCTCCGGGCCATGCTGCACAGGGATCCCATCGGCAAACTCACGCCCATCTTCGACCGCAAACAACGCCAGGTCGTCTTCTGCCCCATCGGCGACGCCGCCACGTTCACCGATCCCTCCTACCACCTGCCCCACTTCTACACCCTCTGGGCCCGCTGGGCCCGCGACCCCGCCGACCGCGCCTTCTGGGCCGAGGCCGCCGCCGAGAGCCGCGCCTTTTTCAAACGTCACGCCCATCCCGTCACCGGACTCATGTCCGAATACGCCCACTTCGACGGTCGCCCCTACGAAAAGGACCACCACGGCGACGGTCGCGACGAGTTCGCCTTCGACTCCTGGCGCACCCTCGCCTTCGTCGCCCTCGACCACGCCTGGGGTTCCGACGATCCGTGGCAGGTGGAGCAAACCGACCGCGTCCTGCGCTTCCTGCACTCCCAGGGCGACGCCCTGACGAACCGCTACAAACTCGACGGCACGCCTCTCGGCAAACACTCCTCCCCCGGCCTCGTCGCCATGGCCGCCGCCGCCGGTGTCGCCGCGAGCGATCGCGAGGCGGCCCGTTATTTTCTCCAACGCCTTTGGGACCAGCCGCTCCCGACCGGCAAATGGCGCTACTACGATGGTCTCCTCACCGTCCTCGGCCTCCTCCAAGCCTCCGGCCGCTTCCAAATCTTCGACGCTCCGTCAGCGGCTCACGCGGCGAATCACGTCTCTCCGGTTTCCGGCGACGCCCTGCGCCTGCGCCATCCTGTCCGTTGAAACCCAGCCCGCCTGCCCTCGCTCCGTTTTATCATGAAATTCCCCTCGGTCGCCTTCTGCCTCTTGTTCCTCTTCTCCTTCCGAGGATTCGCCGCCGGTCCGGAAGAAACGAGCCTTGGCCTCCCGGTGACGATCATCACCGACATGCCCGCCTCCCCCGGCGCGTTTCCCCTCGTCGCGGACGAACGCGCCGCTCCGCTGTGGCACGACGCCTCGGACCACCCGGGCCTCCTTCGCGCCATCGGCGACCTCCGTGACGATATCGAACGCGTCACCGGCCGCCGCCCCGCCCTCGCCACATCCCGTCCCGAATCCGCCCCGCCCGTCATCATCGGCACCCTCGGCAAAAGCCGGCTTATCGACAGCCTCGTCGCCTCCGGCAAACTCGACGCCTCCGACCTCTCCGGAAAATGGGAGAGCTTCGTCATCACCACCGTCGACGCCCCCGCCCCCGGCATCGAGCGCGCCCTCGTCGTCGCAGGCTCCGACAAACGCGGCGCCATCTACGGCGTCTACGAGCTCTCCGCCCAGCTCGGCGTCTCCCCCTGGCATTGGTGGGCCGACGTCCCCGCCAGAAAACGCGCCGCCGCCTACGTCGCCGCCGGCCGCCACGCCTCCGGCGAGCCCGTCGTCAAATACCGCGGCATCTTCATCAACGACGAGGACCCCGCCCTCGGCGGCTGGTCGCGCGAGAAGTTCGGCGGCGTGAACTCCAAGATGTATGTCCACATGTATGAGCTGCTGCTCCGCCTCCGCGGCAACTACCTCTGGCCCGCCATGTGGGGCAAATCCATCTACGAGGACGACCCCGAGAGCGCCCGCCTCGCCGACGAATACGGCATCGTCATGGGCACCTCCCACCACGAGCCGATGATGCGCGCCCACAAGGACTGGAGCCGCCGCCGCAAGGAAATCGGCAACGGCCAGTGGAACTACGCCACCAACACGGAAGGTCTGCGCAAATTCTTCCGCGAAGGCGTCGAGCGCACTAGGAACTACGAGAACCTCGTCACCATCGGCATGCGCGGCGACGGCGACGAGCCCATGGCCGGCGACGACATGCCCGCCAACATCGCCCTCCTCGAAAAGGTCGTCGCCGACCAGCGCGGGATTCTTTCCGACGTCCTGAAGCGCGAGCCCGCGCGCATTCCCCAGGTCTGGTCCCTCTACAAGGAGGTCGCCGACTACTACGCCCACGGCATGCGCGTCCCCGACGACGTCACCCTCCTCTGGTGCGACGACAACTGGGGCAACATCCGCCGCCTCCCCACTCCCGCCGAGCGCGCCCGTTCCGGCGGCGCCGGCGTGTATTACCACTTCGACTACGTCGGCAGCCCGCGCTCCTACAAATGGACCAACACCAATCCGCTTCCCAAGATCTGGGAACAGATGAACCTCGCCGCCGAATACGAGGCGACCCGCGTCTGGATCGTGAATGTCGGCGACCTCAAGCCCATGGAGCTCCCCATCGAGTTCTTCCTGCGCATGGCCTGGAACCCCTCCGCCATCCGCAAGGAGAACATCGCCGGGTGGACCCGCCGCTGGGCCGCCCGCGAGTTCGGCCCCGAACACGCCGCCGAGATCGCCGACCTCGTCTCCTCCTACGCCAAATACAACGCCTGGCGTAAACCCGAGCTGCTCGCCCCGGAGACCTTCAGTTTCGTCAACTACGGCGAGGCGGACCGCGTCGAAGCCGCCTGGTCCGACCTTGAAACCCGCGCCCTCCGCCTCCGCGACCGCATCCCGGAGGCCCGGCGCGACGCCTACTTCCAGCTCGTCGAGTATCCCGTCGTCGCCTCCGCCACCGTCGCCCGCCTTCACCTCGCCGCCGGCCGCAACCGCCTCTACGCCTCGCAGGGCCGCGCCAGCGCCGCCGACGCCGCCGAACTCGCCCGCGAGCTCTTCCGCCGCGACCAGGAGCTCACCGACGCCTACCACCGCCTCGGCGGCGGCAAGTGGAACCACATGATGGCCCAGACCCGCATCGGCTACACCACCTGGAGCGATCCCAAGACAAACATTCTCCCCCGGCTCGACGAGGTAACGCCCGACGCCACCCCGTCGCTCGGCGTCGCCGTCGAGGGTTCGGGCTCCGCCTGGCCGGGCTCCGAAAAAGCGGCCGTTCTCCCTCCCTTCGATTCCGTCGGGCGCCAGCGACGCTGGATTGAGGTCTTCCGCCGCGGCTCCGGACCCTGCGATTTCACCGCCTCCGCCAGCCAGCCCTGGGTGAAGATCGACGCCGCGTCCGGCTCTCTCGAACGCGACCGCCGCCTCTGGGTCGAGCTCGACTGGTCCGCCGTCCCCGCCGGCCGCCACGAGGCCTATGTCACCGTCGCCTGCCCCGGTTGCGAGCCCGTGCGCGTCCGCCTCGACGCGCTCCGCGACGACTCTCTGGTTCCCGCCGACGCCGCCCCTTTCTTCGGCGATCTCAGCGGCCCGGTCGCCATCGTGGCCGCTCGCGCCACCGCCAACATCCCCGCCGCCGCCGCGCGTTGGGAAACCATTCCCGACTACGGCCGCGGCCCCTCCGGCGTAAGCGTTTTCCCCGTCACCGCGCCCAGCGTCGAGCCGCCGAAAAACTCGCCCCGCCTCGAATATCGCGTGCTCGTGCCCCGCGCCGGCAAGATTCGCGTGGACCTCGTCTCCGGCGTGGCGCTCGACGCCTTCCCCGGCCGCGGCGTGCGCGTCGCCGTCTCGTTCGATGACGAGCCTCCGCAGGTCCTCGACGTCTTCGGCGATCAGCGTTTCGCCGACCCGAACAAACGCGGCGACAAATCCTCCCCCGCCATCCGCGGCTGGCACGACTGGGTGCGCAACAACGCCATCACCCTCCCCTCCACCCACGAGGTCGCCACCCCCGGCATCCGCACGCTCAAGGTCTGGATGGTCGATCCGGGCCTCGTCCTCCAGAAAATCGTCGTCCACACCGGCGAGGTCCGCCCGAGCTATTTCGGCCCCGCCGCCGACTGACG
>CAMLQS010000138.1 GCA_946482165.1 uncultured Verrucomicrobiota bacterium
TTCGCGAGTTTCTTCTGGAGCGAACCGGCGATGCCGCAGAGGCGGAACTCGGTGCGGTCGTCCTGTTCGAGAAGCTCGGTGACCGGGTAGGTGTCGAGCGCTTCGACGAGGCCGGCGTAGGCGTCGAGCGGGTGGCCGGAGACGTAGAAGCCGAGGAGTTCCTTCTCGAACTGGAGAAGGGTGGAGGCGTTGAAGGCGAGGGTGGTGGTAGGGCCCTTGTTTTTCGCGGTGGCGGCCTGGACGGCGGTCGGGGCGCCGGGGGCTACCGGGGCGGCGAACATGTCGGCGTGCATCGCGGGTGCGGGCGCGGCGGGTTTGGCGGCGGCGGCACCGTTGCGAGCGGGCGGTGCGAGTTGCGGCGACGCGGCGACGGGCGGGGCGGAGCGGCGGTGGCGGAGGGCGTCGTCGAGTTCGCGGCGGAGTTTGTCGAGCGGCGGCGGCGGTTGGGGCGCGTCGAGCTCAACGCCGAAGTCGAAGGAGATGGTCTCGGCCTTGGGGGCGGTGTCGACGGGCTTGGCGGGAGCGTCGTTTTTGCGGAGCGTGGGGTATTTGCGGACGAGGTCGGCGAGGGCCTCGAGGTGGGCGTCGATGAGGTTGTAGAGTTCCTCGCGGTCGGCGCCGGAGAAGTCGAAGGCGCCGGTGGCGACGAGGCATTCGAGGACGCGTTTGTTGAGGGCGCGGCTGTCGACGCGGAGGAGGAAATCGCGGAAGTCCTTGAACGGACCGTTGGCGTCGCGCTCGGCGATGATCTTTTGTCCGGCCTGCTCGCCGACGCCCTTGATGCCGGCGAGTCCGAAACGAATGACGCCGTCGCCGCTTTGCGGCGACGGAATGTCCAATGACGAATGACGAATGTCGAATGAGTCGGCGGCGGGTGCGGGCGCCGCGCCGTTCGCCGGGTTCTGACCATTGGTCATTGGGCATTGGTCATTCGTCATTCCGTGCTGGGCGCTCTTCTTGAACACCGGCGTGAAGGCCTCGCGGGACTCGTTCACGTCCGGCCCCAGCACGGTGATGCCCATGGCCTCGGACTCGGCGATGAAATGGGAAACCTTTTCCGCGTTGCCGAGCTCGGCGGTGAGCACGGCCGCCATGAACTGCACCGGGTAGTTGGCCTTTAGATACGCGGTGTGGTAGGCGACGACGGCGTAGGCGGCGGAGTGCGATTTATTGAAGCCGTATTGGGCGAACTTGTTGAGGAGGTCGAAGATCTCGTTGGCCTTGGATGCGGGGATCTTGTGCAGGCGCTCCGCGCCCTCGACGAATTTGACCCGCTCCTTGGCCATGGCGTCGGCGTCCTTCTTGCCCATGGCGCGACGAAGCATGTCGGCGCCGCCGAGGGTGTAGCCGCCGATGACCTTGGCGCACTCCATCACCTGCTCCTGGTAGACGATGATGCCGAAGGTTTCCTTCAGCACGGGCTCGAGGAGCGGGTGCGGATAGACGATGGACGAAGGGTCTTTTTTGCCGCGGGCGTAGTCAGGGATGAACGCCATCGGGCCCGGGCGGTAGAGCGCGGAGATGGCGTTGATGTCGTCGATGGTGGAGATGCCGACCTGGCGGGAGGCGCTTTGCATGCCGCCGGATTCGAGCTGGAAGACGCCGATGGTCTTGCCGGCGTTGAGAAGCTCGTAGGTCTTGGGGTCGTTGAGGTCGCGGGAATCCAGCTCGAAGTCGGGCTTGGCGGTGCGGCGGACGTTTTCGACGGCGTCGGAGATGACCGTGAGGGTCTTGAGGCCAAGGAAGTCCATTTTGAGCAGGCCGAGCTTGCCGACGGCGCCCATGTCGAACTGCACGGTGACGTCGCCTTCCTGCGAGGTGAGCGGAACGAACTCGTCGAGCGGCTGCTCGGTGATGATGATGCCGGCGGCGTGTTTGCCGGTGTTGCGCACCATGCCCTCGAGAACGAGCCCTTGGTCGATGATCTTTTTGGCGACGGGGTTGCGGTCGTATTCGGATTTCAACTCCGCGGATTTGGCGAGGGAGTCCTCGAGCGAGATGTTGAGCTCGTCGGGGATCATCTTGGCCAGGCGGTCGGCCTCGGCGAAGGGGAGATCGTGGACGCGGGAGACGTCGCGGACGACCATTTTGGCGCCTAGGGTGCCGTAGGTGATGATGTTGGCGACGCAGTCGCGGCCGTATTTGTCGCGGACGTAGTCGATGACCTCGACGCGGCGGCGCATGCAGAAGTCGATGTCGAAGTCGGGCGGCGAGACGCGCTCGGGGTTGAGGAAACGCTCGAAAAGGAGGCCGAAGCGGATCGGGTCGATGTCGGTGATGCCGAGGAGAAACGCGACGAGGCAACCGGCGCCGGAGCCGCGGCCCGGTCCGACGGGGATGTCGTGCTCGCGGGCCCAGTTGATGAAGTCCCAGACGACGAGGAAGTAGTCGTCGAAGCCGGTGACGTGGATGATGGAGAGCTCGTAGCCGGTTCGGAGGACGAGTAACTCGTCGGCGGCGAGGCCGGAGTAGTCGGGCGGGGCGGGCTTTTGGCCGGGAGCGAGGTTCTGGAGTTTCGCGAGGCGCTCGGCGACGATCGGGTGGGCGGCGACGGCGTGGTAGTCGTGGCCGTAGCGGTGGTTGAGGCCCTTGACGCAGAGGTCTAGCAGGTAGGAGTGCGCGGCGATGCGGTGCTCGGGATTGCGGGCCTTGATCTCGGGCGGGAGCGGGTAGCGCGGGTAGCGCTCGGAGCCCTTGGGGAAGGGGATTTTGACCTCGCACATTTCGGCGACGAGGCGGGTGTTGGTGAGCGACTCGGGGATCTCGCCGAAGAGCTTCAACATCTCGTCGGCGGACTTCAGGTAGAAGGCGGACGAGTCGAACTTCATGCGGTTCGTCTCGGCGACCTTGGAGCCGGTCTGGATGCAGAGGAGGGTGTCGTGCGAGGAGGCGTCGGTCTCTTTGACGTAGTGGACGTCGTTCGAGCAAATCGTCTTGAGCTGATATTTCTCGGCGAGGCGGAGGAGGCCGGGGATGATTTGGCGCTGCTCCGGGATACCGTGGTCCTGGAGTTCGACGAAGTAGTTTTCGCGGCCGAAAATCTCGACGTAGCGGGCGCAGGCGACATCGGCCTCTTCTTCGCGGCCGCGCATGAGGTGTTGGCAAACCTCGGAGGCGAGGCAGCCGGTGAAGCCGATCAGGCCCTTGGCGTATTTCGCGAGGGTGGGGAGGTCGGTGCGGGGCTTGTAATAGAAGCCTTGCAGGTGCGAGTCGGAGACCAGCTTGAGGAGGTTCTGGTAGCCCTCGAGATTCTTGGCGAGGACGCCGAGGTGGTAGTAGCTTTTGCCGTCCTCGGATTTGCCGGATTTTTCGAGGCGCGAACCGGGGGCGACGTAGAGTTCGCAGCCGACCAAGGGCTTGAGGTTGTTGGATTTTGCGGCGTTGAAGAACTCAATGGCGCCGAACATGTTGCCATGGTCGGTGAGCGCGACGGCGGGCTGCCCGAGCTCGACGGTGCGCTTCATCAGGCGGTCGATTTTGCAGGCGCCGTCGAGGAGGCTGTAATCGGTGTGGACGTGGAGGTGGACGAAGTCTGAGGCGGCGATCGACACGATGGCGTGAAAGAGAGGGGCGTGTCCGGCTCCCGCAAGCGCGGACGCTGCGGATATGCGAAGAGGTCAAAAAAGCCGTTGACGGGGGCGGACGCGGCCGGTTGCTTCTCAACTTTTTCCAACTCCGAGCCCTCCCTTTCATCATGCCCATCGAGATCAAAATCCGCAAAAACGAGCCCGTCGACCGCGCCCTGCGCCGTTTGAAGAAGAAGCTCGAGCGTGAGAACATCATCAAAGACGTTCGCGCGAAGCGCTACTACGAGAAGCCCACCGAGCGCCGTCGTCGCAAGGAGAAGGTCCAGGCCTTCACCCAGATGCTCCGCCGCCGCTACGCCGAGTAAGCCCTCTGCGCCGCCGGCCGCGAGGCCTGCCCAGTTGGTCTTAACGACCGCGCCAGCGTAATTTGCTCGCGCGGTTTTTTATTTTACCTGTTGCGAGAGCAACGCCTGACGTTTGCGTTGCACGCCCTTATTCGCTCGCCGTCCCCTTGAAGCCGATCCTCGCCCTCTCGACCTGTTGGAATTCCTTCCGTCACCACGACGGCTACGCGATGTTGCATGAAATCGCGGCGTTGGGCTTCACCCACGCCGAGCTGAGCCATGGCATCCGGATCGTGCTGGTGCCCGGGATACTGCGGGCGGTGGAGGAGGGGGTTATCAAGATCAGTTCGACCCACAATTTCTGCCCTTTGCCGGCGGGGGTCACGCAGGCGGCGCCGAACTTGTTCGAACCTTCGCAGGAAGAGCGCCGCGAGCATGATCAGTGGCTGCGGCATACCAAGCGCTCGATCGATTTTGCGGCTCAGGTCAAGGCGCGGGTAATCGTGCTACATCTCGGCAGCGTGAAGTTTTGGCTCTTTCCTCCTGGACGGAAAGTTCACGCCTACTTGAGCAAGGCGCCGGACACGGCGGTCGCCACCGACGCGCGTTATCAGAGCGTGCTTCGGAAGTCTTGCGAGAAACTGCGCGGGCGCATGGGCCCATTCTGGAGGCAGGTTCAGAAAAGCCTGAGCGAGGTGTCCGCCTATGCGCGTGAGCGCGGAATTTCCCTTGGCTGTGAAAACCGCGAGAAGTTTGAGGAGCTTCCGCTCGACGACGATTTCCCTTCGTTTTTCGAAGGGCTGCCGGCGGACACTCCTTGCGGCTATTGGCACGATACAGGCCATGCCGCCATTAAGGAGGGTCTTGGGCTGATCAACCACCGCGTCCAGTTGGAGCGCAATGCCAGCCGTCTCCTTGGATTCCATCTCCACGACGTTTCCGCCGCAGGAAAGGATCACCAACCGGTCGGCGCCGGGCGGATCGATTTTGAGATGATCAGCGAGTTTTGGCGTCCGGAGCAGTTGCTTACTCTCGAGCTCAGCCCGCGGGTTTCCACCGAGGATGTCGCGGCGTCGAAGGTTCGCGTCGAAGCGCTGATGGCCAAACGCTTCGGATAACGAGGAACGATCAGGAGGACGGCGAATCGGCGCGGTGCGGTCGGCTGAGCAACTCGCGCACCCACCGGCGATGAGGGCCGGACATTAGCACGTTCTCGAGCTGATCGGGCGTCACCCAGACGAGACTCGCCGGTAACGCGCGAGGCAGCTGCTTGGGATCGATCAGGTGGATCGGCTCGGTGAACGCGAAGCGGGTGATGCCGCGTTTTTTCACGGCGATGAGGGTTTCCTTTTTTGTGACAAGGCCGGGTTCGAGACCGAGTTGCTCAAACGAAGGCAGCTCATGTTGTCCGGCCAGCCGGCGAGCGGCGGCATCGGTTTGGTGCAAAAGCAGCGCGTCATCCGAAGATCGTCGGCACCACGCTCGGACGACAGTTCGAGCCTCGATGACTTTGGCGGCGAGGCGCGGATAGGCCTCGGGTTCTCCCGCACGGCAGGCGGCGCAGAAGGCGCGGACCGGGCACACGGTGCAGAGAGGGTTGTGGCGAGTGCATACCGTGGCGCCGAGCTCCATCATCGCCTGGTTGTGGTCGCCGGGCTCGGTGTGGTTGAGCAACGCGTCGGCGAGCGGAGCGAGGGCCTTGCCGGCGGTGGCGGTGTCGCGCCAGGCGGTGCCGTCCGCGGCGAGGCGGGAGAGGATGCGGACGACATTGCCGTCGACGACGGCGGCCGGCGCGCCGAAAGCGATGCTCGTGATGGCGGCGGAGGTGTAGGGGCCGATGCCGGGCAACTCGAGCCAGGCTTCGCGCGTGCGCGGCATCTCGGGCAGGGCCGCGACGGCGCGGGCAAGTTTATGAAGGTTGCGAGCCCTGGTGTAGTAGCCGAGGCCTTCCCATAGCTTCACGACTTCGCCTTCCGAGCCTGAGGCGAGCGCGGCGAAATCGGGCAGGGCGGCCAACCAGCGCGCGAAGTAGGGCAGCATGGTTTTCACCTGCGTTTGCTGGAGCATGAATTCGCTCACCACGGTCTTGTAGAGCGAAGGCTCTTCGCGCCAAGGGAGGCGCCGCCGGTGAACGCGATACCAGCCGAGAAGGGCGGTTTGAAATTCGGGAGCGGAGGCGATGAGTTGTTTGGCGGCCACGGGCGGCGGGACAGAAGGCACAGAAAATAGCCGGCGACAAAGCGAGATTCGTTTTGTGCTCGCGGGGGCTTCCGTGGCCAAATCCGCGCCTTTCTCGAATGCCCAAGAAATCCGCCGCCGATCCCGACGCGCCCAAGAAGCTTGCCAGCTACACGCTCAAGGTCACCGAGGAGCAGCTCGACAAGCTGGGAAAGCTCCTGGCTGGTCGCGGCTGGGAACGTTTCGACGTCGCCTACGCGCGCTACGCCTTCCGCAACGATGCGGCGAAGGTCAATGTGACCGGCTACGAGAGCAAGAAGGTGGTCGTCGCGGGCAAGGGCACGGAGGAGTTTGTGTCCATGGTGATCGAACCCGAGATCACCGGCGCGCCGAAGCTCGGCTACGACGAGGTGTTGCATCCCGATTGGTTCGAGGACCACGCGGGCTGCGATGAATCGGGCAAGGGCGATTTTTTCGGGCCGCTTATCGCGGCGACCGTGATCGGCTCCCGCGGCATGATCGAGAAATGGCGGGCGGCCGGGGCGCAGGATTCGAAGAAAATGACGGAGTCGCGCATTCTCGAGCTCGACCGGATCATTCGCACCACGCCTGGCGTGGTGGTAAAGTTAATACAGGCGAGGGATATGCGCCAATACAACGGCCTGATGGGGACGCGTTTTCGCAGCCAGAATCAGATCCTCGCCTTCCAGCACGCGCGCGCCTTGCAGGATGCGTTGTCCGAGAAGCGCGTGCCTTGGGGCCTGCTCGACCAATTTACCGAGGATCCTCTGGTGCAGCGCGAGTTGACGAAGCTCGGGGTGACCGGTTTTGAGCTGCGCATGCGGACGAAGGCGGAGGAGGACCCGGTGGTCGCGGCGGCTTCCATCGTGGCGCGCGCGGAGTATGTCCGGCAGATGCACGCGCTGTCCCAGCGCTTCGGGGGCAAGCTCCAGAAAGGCGCGAGCTCCGCGGTGAAAACGCAGGCGCACGAAATCATCCGCCGCTTCGGGGCCGATGCTTTGCGCGATTACGCGAAGCTGCATTTCCGCACGGCTTACGAAGTGGTGAGCGAGGCGGGCAAACTCGACGAGTTGCCGCTGAAGCCCCCGCCGCCGAAGATGGAGTGGGGTGGATGAGCGCGAGCGCGCCCTGAGGATGGCCGCGAGCGCGGTCGCTTGATCCAAGCCCGTCCTTAGCCTCAGAATTTCAATCATGTCCGCAAAACGTCGCCAGCTCCGCGGCTTCGATCTGAAGCAACTTCAGGAGCACCCCGAGCTGATCGGGGTGGACGAGGCTGGTCGCGGCGCTTTGGCGGGACCGGTGGTGGCGGCGGCGGTGCTGGTGACCCGCTCGTTTCTCGAAAGCCGCTGGGCCGATGAGAACGCGCGTCGGATCAACGACTCCAAACAACTCACCCCGGCGGAGCGGGACGCGCTCTATTTTGATTTCGAGGCGTTGGCGGCGGAGGGGCATATCCACGCGCAGTTTGGCGCGGCCTCGGTCGCCGAGATCGAGGTGGAGAACATCCTTGGGGCGACGAAGATCGCAATGAGACGGGCGCTCGAGGGCATTTATCCGCCGGCGGCCTTCGCTCCCCTGCCGCGCGAGCCGGATCTGTTTTCCTCTCCGGAGGAGATCGCGGCCTTCCGCCCGCCGGCGCAGGCCCGCATCCTGATCGACGGTTTGCCACTCAAGAATTTCCCGTATCCGCATCATGGCATCGTCCAGGGAGACGGACGTTCACTGTGTATCGCGATGGCCTCCATTATCGCGAAGGTGCAGCGGGATCGGATCATGACGGAACTCGACGTGCTGCATCCGGGATACGGCTTCGCGCAGCACAAAGGCTACGGCACCGAGGAGCATCGTGAAGCAGTGTTGCGCCTCGGCCGTTGTCTGGAGCATCGCGAAACTTTTTTGCGCAAGCTGCTTTCCGCGCGTCTGGACCCTGCGCAGCTGGGCCTCCTCGAAGATTAGGCGCTGTCTTCAAAATAAACCGATGCTTCGTGAGGTGGAAACCGAGCGCGGCCAAGGCGGCCGAGGCGGAGGCGGACCAGCGGTCCGTGCCGCCGAGGTCAACGCCGGCCCAGCTTGGGTTCCGCCGCGCCCGCAGGGCGCTAGCAAAGCGCCGGTTTATTTTGAAGACAGCTAGGCCAATGCGGCGACGATTCTTGCCAGTGGGCGCCGACCTCGATGTAGCTGCCTAAAGTTGCCGCGGAGGCGGATGCGCAGGGGGGATCAAGGGCAGGGGGTGTGAGTGGTATTCTACGTTTACGGACCATGCACTGGCGTTCCAAGGTGTTCCGCATGTCCACGCTTGCGTCGTCGCAGCCTTCGTCGCCCTCGGCCGAGTTCCATTCAACTCGGCGGATTCTGGGAGTGAACTTTTTTGTCGGCACCATCGGGCAAGCCACGGAGCGCGCCGTGTCGGGTGGTCTGGTCGTGGCGCCGTCCGCACCGGGCCTGGCGGTGGATTTGCTCAAATCGGCATCCTATCGCGAGGCGCTCACGACGGCGGATCTCGCGATCACGGATTCGGGCTACATGGTCATCTTGTGGCGTCTTCTCGCCGGGGAGCGCCTGCCGCGGCATTCCGGGCTGAAGCTCATTCGAGCGGTGCTGGCGCGGGATGACCTCAAGTCGCCGGGCGCGATTTTTTGGGTGATGCCGTCGGCGGAGGAGTCCGCGCGCAACCTTGCCTGGCTGCGCGAACAGGGTTTTGCGACCACGGAGGCCGACACGTATTTGGCTCCTCACTACACTCCCGGGCCGATTCATGATCGCGAACTGGTGGAGCGAATCGAGGCGCGGCGTCCCCGGGTGGTCATGCTCGCGATCGGCGGAGGCGTTCAGGAGCGGCTGGGACTTGGCCTGCGCGGGAGCCTCTCCTATCGTCCAGGCATCCTCTGCCTCGGGGCGGCGATCGCCTTTCTCACGGGCGGACAAGTCGGCATCCCGCCGTGGGCGGACCGTCTTGTGCTTGGCTGGTTGCTCCGGCTGCTTTCGAGCCCCCGCAAGTTTTGGCGACGCTGCTGGCAAGCGCTCCGACTCGCCCCGATTCTCAATCGTTACCGTGAGCGGTTGCCGGATATGGAGGCCTGAGCGGCGCTCGCGGCTTGCCAGCGGCCAAGGTGGCGCGACATGAATGCGTTCATGCGCCTCATACGATTCTTGGTTCTTCCCTTCTTGTGCCTGGGACTACTTGCCGTCGGGGGCTGCGCCTCGAAGTCGAAAAAGAAAAATTATCCGGTCAGCGTGGTGCGGTTCTTTCTTGAGGCGACCAACAACCAGGACGCGGGCGGAGTGGCGCGCCTGCCAAAAAGCGGCGTGACCATCCAAGTTGAGCCGAAGGCCTATTTTACCGAATACGACATCGAGGGCTGTGAAGTCGCAGACAATGAGCTGGGCAAGTCGCTGGCTTTCAAACTGACCCGCGAGGCTACGCGGGACCTGCTGAAGACGAGCATCCCCAATCAAGGCAAGCGCCTCGTCATGATCATGAACGGCCAGCCCATCGGCGCGCGCCGGATCGATGGAGCGCTTTCCCAAGGCTATATCGTGACTTATGTGGAAGTGCCGGAATCCGAGCTTGAGGAGCTCGCGAAAAACATCGCGCGCACCTCGAAAGATCTTCGCGAGGAGCTTGAAAAATCGCAATGACGGGCCGGCAGGGAGCGAGGCCCGCGCTGCTCGCGCTCGCAATCGCCGCCTGCCAACTTGCGGGATGCGAAGACGCGGCGGAGCCGCCGCAGGGCAAAGAGGGCGGTTTACCGAAGGCGTCGTCGGCTTCGGCCGCGAAGGTCCCGGCGCGGGTTGATCTTGTCTGGCCCACCCCCAACAATGCCTATCTGTCCGGCGAGGGTCTGGAGCGTTTCGTGCAGCCAACGGAGTCGGGAGTGCTTCTCTCGGGTATGTTCGGCAGTGTGCGCAGCGGCGGGCGCCAGTTTCACGAGGGGCTGGATCTCTTCCCGTTGGAGAGGGATCGCAAAGGCGAGCCGGTCGATCCGGTTTTCGCCGCCATGGCTGGCGTGGTGAGGCACATCAGTGCTCGAGAGGGGGCGAGCAGCTATGGCCGTTACGTGGTGCTTGAACATCCCGAGCAATCTCCCCCGGTATATTCTCTTTACGCCCACCTTTCCAGGATCTCGCCAACTTTACGCGTTGGCCAAGGGGTGAATGCGGGCGAGTCCATTGGGACGATGGGGCGAAGCGCAGGCGGTTACACGATTCCGAAGCAGCGCGCGCATCTCCATTTCGAGATCGGTGTGCGGGTAACTGATCGTTTTCACGAGTGGTATAAGGCGAGGGGCTTCGGGAGCCCCAATGAGCACGGCCTTTGGAATGGGATGAACTTGATGGGGCTCGATCCCCTGGCGTTTTTCGCCCGCAGCCGGGCAGGCGGGTTGCATTCTCTCGATGAAATTTTCGCTGCGACTCCGCAGGCGCTGACTCTGCGGATCGCCGAGCCAGCGGAGCCGGATTTTGTGCGTCGTTATCCCAGTCTGGTGGCGCCGTCGGCTGCGGGCGGCGCGGGCTGGGAGGTCGCTTTCAGCGCGACAGGAGTGCCGCTGCACTGGCGACGGCTTGGGGAGACTGAGATTTCAGGGTGGCGGCGGGGGGAGGTTCGTATCGAAAAAGTCGATACCGAGCTGCTGCGTGCCAACCGTGGCAGAAAGCTGATCGAGACGCGCCGAGGGGAACCCCGGCCCGGCGAGGATTTGCGCTCTGTTCTCGAGCAGTTGTGGGGCGCACGGCGATAAGATCGCGTGATACGCGTTGGGGATATATGCTTAGGCGGTTGGGATTGTGAGTCGCATGGGGCTTGGATAGGGATTTCTCCCGTCCTTCCGCGACCCTTCGCGTTGAAGAGCATTTGCCCCGTCAGCCTACCCCGATGACTGAGAAGACCTTTTCCGAACTGTTCTGTGAAAAGCGCGGCCTAAGCGCCGAGAAGTATGACGGCGTCGTTATGCGCCACGCGCTTTATCCTCACGCGCGACTATTTGCGCCGATCGTGGAGTTTCTTTGGCCGCAGCACTTTGCCTCCGATTTGGACTTTGTCCGGAGCGTGGCCCGCTTGCGCCGTTATCGAGAGTTTTCTTATGAATCCGAAGAGTTCGCGCACCATCCCGCCAATCGCGGATTCTGGCGTTCGCCCGCGCATATCCGGATTTCGTCCAGAAAGCTGAGACGAATTGTCCGGGCGACGTTGCATCAAGAGCTGGATGCGGAGCCTGATGGTAGCAGTGCCGTCCCCTTCACGGTCGGTGGCTCCGCCGAAGGGCCCGCAATGGCCAAGAACAGCGGGAAATCCTCTTCATGAGGAAGCCGATGCAACGGTGTCCAAAGTTTGGATACTACAGTCTGGCGTAGAGGACGCGCAGATGGCCGAGGACGTGGGATAGCGGGCACGAAGAAAGCCAATAGGCATGCAGCCAGCGCACTAACTTCACGCTCAATTGCAGCGGCCTGAGGGCGTCGGCCTCGGCAAGGCGCTCGCGGCGCCGGGCGGCCCGCTTTATGCCGGCTTCGTGCCGCAGGTCCTGCTCGAGTGCCAGGCGTCGCGACAGCAGTTCCATCAAGTTGTGGGTCAGGCACAGGAAGTGGGCCTGCGTGCGTTTGGCCTCCGGGCTGCTGGCCCATGTCTTGCCCTCCTCGAGCTTGTTTTTGAGCTGGTCGAAAACTTTTTCCAGTTCCCACCGGCGGGCGTAGAGCCAGGCGATGAGTCCGGCGGGCAGATCAAAACAGGTGGTGAACTCCAGCGGTTCGCTCTGGCGGCTCTGACCGGGGGCGGGCAGGTAGCGCACGCGCCGCACCATCACATGTTGGCTGGTTTGGACCAGTTCGTCGGCCAGCACGCCTTGGTTGTGCATGACATGGGCGGGGTCGGGCCGGGACTGGCCGACGACCTCCAGACGCATGTTTTCCTTCACGCGCGAGATGAAGTAAATGCCGTGCCGGTGCTTCCAATGATGCCAGAGCCGGAAGTCGATGCCGGCGCGAT
>CAMLQS010000139.1 GCA_946482165.1 uncultured Verrucomicrobiota bacterium
GCGGACGCGCGCCGAGGCGGATCAGGAGGCGCGACGCCGGCGCAGGAGGGCGAGACCGAGGACGGCCACGCCGCCGAGCGCGGCGTAGCTGGCCGGTTCGGGGATGACGACGGGGTTGACCAGATTGCCGCGGATCTCGCCGCCGGGATTGGTGGCGGTGTGGACGTTGATGTAGAGTTGTCCGGCGAAGAGCGCGGTCTCGCCGGCCTCGGAGAGGGCGTTGGAGGTCCCGGTGACGAAGCCGCCGGTTGCGCTGTTGTTGAAGGTGAATGGCGCGCTGGTGATGCCGAAGAGCACCCCGGCGTTTTCAGTGAAGGAGGCGACGCCGCCGCTGGTGGTGGGGCCGTGGACGTGGGCGGCGGAGGCGGCGGAGGACAGATCGGTGAAGCCGTTGCCCGAGCCCCAGGCCACGTTGATGGTGAGCAGATTGGTGACGTCGTCGTAGGTGATGCCGGCGCCGAATTCGCCGCCGGTGCCGGGGGTTCCGTTGATGGTGCCGTTTTCGTTGCCGGAGAGAAGGCCGGCCCCGCCTTTGCCGAGGAGATCGAAGCTGAAGAGGGTCGCGTGGGCGGCGGCGGGGGCGGCGAGGAGCAGGAGCGCGAACGAGACACGACGGACGGCGCGGGATGCGGAGGCGTCGGAGCGAAGGGCGGAGACGTTCATGAGGGCGATGGGTTTGGAGGTTGATCGGGACACGACGCGCGACCGGTTTCGGGAACCGACCCGGAGCGCGGCGGAGGTCGCCGGGTCGAGGCTTAGTGAATACACGCACCCAGGCCCACTCTCCAAAGGTAACAGTTTTGTCACTATTGGCGCGGAAGCGGAGACGGGGTGGCGGCGCGGCGCTCTTTGGGGGCCGTTCAGCCTCGCGGGAGCACGAGGGCGAAAACGGTGAGTTCCCCGTCGGAGCGGACGAGGCGGACGTCGCCGCCGTGCAGGCGGGCGAGGTGGCGCGCGAGGTTCAGGCCGAGGCCGTAGCCGGGCACGTCGCCGGCGGCGGCGCCGCGGTGGAAGCGCTCGAAGACGTGTTCCCGCGCCTCGGGGCGCACGGGCACGGGCGCGGTGTTGGCGACGAGGAGCCGAATCTCCTCCGGGCTCGTCTCGGCGGAGATCCGCACCAAGCCGGCGGGGCTGTTGTATTTGGCGGCGTTCTCCAGGAGGTTTTGCAGAACGAGCGCGAGCTGGCGGGCTTCGCCCCGGACGAGGAGCGGGGCGGCGAGGGTGTTTTCGAGCGTGAGCGTCTCGGCCGACGGCAGGGCGCCGATATCGTCCAGGGCGGCGGCGGCGAGGTGGGCGAGATCGAGGACGGCGATCGTCGGGCGCACGAGACCGGCGTCGAGTTTGGCGAGAAGGAGCAACGTCTCGAGGATGTGGGCGAGCCGATCGGTTTGACGCACGAGTTCGTCGACCTCGCCGCGTTGGGCCTCGGGAAAACCGGGCGCGGCGGAGAGTTCCTGAAGGCCGAGGCGGAGCACGGCGACGGGGGTTTTGAGTTGGTGGGAGGCGTCGGCGGCGAAGCGCGCGGCGCGCTCGAGCTCGGCGGTGGTTTGGTCGAGTCGTGTCTCTGCCTCGGCGCGGAGGGCTCGCTGGGCTTCGGAGTCGCGGGCGAAACGGCCGAACCAGCCGGAGAACCCCGCGGTGAGCAGGCCGCTGACGCCGATGCCGGCAAAAAGAAGGAAGGCGCCGGCGGCGGTGATTTGCCAAGTGACCGCGCGCTGGCGGGCGCGGAGGGCGTCGAGCGGCGAGAGCCTCACCTCATGGACCGGAGGGTAGGCTTGGCCGGGGTTGAGGAGGTGAAGGGCGACGCGGTAAGCATGGCCATCGAGCGCCAACTCCTCATGGTCGGGGGGCTCGGCGGCGGAGGTGGCGGCGAGCTTGCCGGAGAGGGCGCGGGCCAGCTCGGCGCGGGCGGCGGGAGAGAGGTCGGGCGCGTAAAGCCGGCCATCGGCCCAGAGCGCGGCGACGGACGAGGTGTCGGGGGGATCGAACGACGGGGCGGAAGCGGACGCGGCGTCGAAGCCGAGGACGAGGATGCCGATGCGGCGGCCGTCGTCGCGCGAGCGGATGGGTTGCGCGAGGAGCTCGGTGGCACGGATGGAACCGTCGGCGCCGGAGGAGATGACAACGCCGTGTGCGGGGGCGTTCTCCAGTCGCTCGGGGGCGAGGGCGGCCAGCTCGGCGGGGCCCGCTTCGCCGGAATCGGCGGGTGGCTCGGGTGGGATGAGGCGGCCGGACGCGTCGAGGAAACGATAGAAGCGGGCTCGGCCGCCGGACACCTCGGGCGAGAGCAGATCGCGCAGCTCGTCGGCGGCGGCGAGGTAGAGCAGATCGAGGGCGTCGTCTTCGAGCGCGGCGTGGATGCGAGGGAGGGAGGCGAGAACCGCGGCGCGGTCGGCGAGGGTGCCGATGCGGAGCTGGCGAAGCGAGCGGGCGGCGGCGAACTCGGCGGCGAAGGCGCGACGGGCTTCGGCGGCCTGGCTTTCCTGGAGCTGGCGGCGCGCGAGAACGATGCCGGCGAGGCAGAGAAGAGCCACGATGACGCCCATGGCGGCGAGCAGACGGCGCGCGAAGCGCCGGGTCTCGTGCCGCGCCGCCGGGCTCGGGGCCGCGTCAGGGAAGCTCGACGCGGAGGGTTTGGCCGGGGGCGATTTCAACGGGGCGGGAGAGCGTGGTGCGGCTGTCGATCCAAGCCTTGAGCGTGTAGCGGCCCGGAGGGAGGGCGGGGAGTTGAAAACTCCCGTCGGGGTCGGTGACGACGAAGTGGGGCGTGTCGAGCACGAGGATGGCCGCGCGCATGTGCTTGTGAATGTCGCAGCGCAGGGTGACCAGCCCGGGCCGGTCGAAGAGTTGCGAGGGCGGGGGTGTCTCTTCGGCGCGGTAGCGGCCGAGGTCGAAGCGCTTGGCGGGCGAGAACGAGAAGACGTTGTGGTAGGTCGCGTCCTCGTTGGGGAACTCGACGCGCGTGCCGGTGCGGACGGGCAGGAGGCCGGGAACGAAGGTCAGATCGCGCTGGACGATGCGGGCGACGGGAGCGGCGGGGCCGGTGGAGGCGGAATCGGACGCCGCGGGAGCCGTGGGCGGGAACTCGCCTTCCAGGTAAACTACGGCGAGGGGGGGATTGGTGCGGACGAGGTCGGACTCGACCAGAAGCTCGTAGGGCTGGCCGTGGCGCGGCAGCGCGGTGGCCTTCGGCAAGGCCACGCGGCCCTCGATGCGCGCGGCGGCGACGGAGGCCGTGGGGACCGGGGCGGGGAGGGTGGCGGACGCGGGCTCGGTCGGCGCGGGAGACTCGGCTCGGGCGAGGGCCGCGAGAAGGCCGGCGGCGAGGAGGAGTCGAAGGATGCGGCAAGGGGTGGTCACGGCGAGGAGGCGGGGGCGGCGGATCTTTCAGGCGTCGGGGGGCTGGGCCTGCAGCACGTAGCCAAGCGCGCGCACGGTGTGCAGCAAGGGCGCGGAGTCGTCGGGGTCGAGTTTGCGGCGCAGGCGGGCGACGAAGACCTCGACGGTGCGCGTCTCGTAGCGGTGGTCGCGCTGCCAGATGCGTTCGCAGATCTCGCCGCGGGAGAACACGCGACCCGGCTCGCGCAGGAACAGGTGGAGCAGCTCGAATTCGCGCGGGGTGAGGGCGATGGGCGCGCCGGCGCGGGTGACGCGGCGGTTGGCGATGTCGGCGTGCAGGTCGCCGACGGTGAGCAGGTCGGTGGTGGAGAGGGCTCCGGAGCGGCGTCCGAGGGCGTGGACCCGCGCGAGCAGTTCCTCGACGGCGAAGGGTTTGGCGAGGTAGTCGTCGGCGCCGGAGCGGAGGCCGGCGACGCGGTCCTCGAGCTCGTTGCGCGAGGTGAGGATGAGCACGCGCGAGGGGCAGTGGGCGGCGCGAAGGCGGGCGAGCACGCCGAGGCCGTCGAGGGAGGGGAGGTTGAGGTCGAGGACGACGAGATCGTGGGTTTCGGCGAGGGCGGCGCGGACGGCCTCCTCGCCGTCGTGGCGGACGCGCACGTCGTGGCCTTCGCGACGGAGGGCGGCGACGATGTGTCGCGCGAGGGCCCGTTCGTCTTCGACCACGAGGATGATCATGCCCGCGTGGTGTAGACGCGCGCGGCGGCTTCGCAAGCGCGAGCGGCGGGCAGGTGGGATCCAGCGAGGCAGGATGAACGCGCGGCACTTGCACGGGGCGAGGGCTCGGTGTGATCGAGCGCTTGGGCCGCGGGCAGTTCTGGGACCATGAAGCCGTTGCTTGGCGATCAACGCCACCTGTCCGAGGCGGCGGGCGACGTGTCCTGCTCCGCGCGGAGTTGCGCGAGCGCCTCGAGTTGCGCTTCGTTCAACACCGAGCGGGCGGCGGCGAGGGTGCGTTCCGTGATGCGCCGGCCCGTCGACGCGACCAAGGGTGAGCTCACGCCCATGCTTTGCAGGGTGCGAGCGAGCGGATTGGCGCGATCATCGGCCGGTCCGGAGGCGGGCTCCGTCGTCTCCGCGAGGACGCGCAGCACGGCGGCCGATTGCTCCGGGCTGAGCGGAGGCGCGCCGAAGCCGATCCGCGTTTCCAACTGGTTCAGCAGGCCGTGGGCGTCGATGTCGCGTTCGTAGGCTTTGAATTGTTCGAAGCCGGGCTGCCCGAGGAGCGAACGGATGTTTGAGTCGAGCATGTCGGCCGATTCGGCCAGCACGGTCTCCGCCTCGGCGGCGGGCAGCCCCCGCGCCTGGGCGGCGCGCACGACGTCGAGGGCGCTCATCTGTCGCTCGACGAGCAGGTTTTTGAGGTGCTCCAGTTGGCGGGGCGCGAGCTGGAGCTGGCGGAAAAATGATCCGTAGCGCGGATCGAGCGAGTCGTGGACCGCCGAGGCGAGGAGGTCGAGGACGACGGGTTGGTCGAGGAGTTCAGGGCCGAAGCCGGGCGACGCGGGACCACTCTCGCCAGCGCTTGCCGCTTTGGCCTCGGGCGGGACGACGGGCGCGAAGGATACGGGAAGCGGGGCGGCGGGGCGGGCACGCTCGGCGTCGAGCGCCGCGGCGAGGGCGGAGGCGCGCGCGATCTCGGCGTGGAGGCGCGTGCGCAGTGCGACGTTCCAAGCCACGCTGCCGACGAGCGCGACGAGGAGCAGCGGGATAAGAAGTCGGGAGACGGGTTTCACCGGGAGGAGAGGATGCCGTGCGGGATCGATGACGCTTCGCGCGCCGAAAGGCGAATGTTGGCCGGCTGTTGGGGCAAGGCGCGGGGAATTCTTCAGCGAGTGGCGGAGTCGGCGGGCGGGACGCCGAACCGGAGATCGACGGCGCCGGAGTAGCGACCTTGGGCGATGTTGGGGAGGCCCTCGGGCCCGAGGGAGGCGGCGTCGCCGAATTTGTGGCCCATGCCGTTGATGCCGTGCAGCAGGGAAATGTCGCCGGGCGGGCGGGCGACATTGAGCCCCGGGCGGGAATCGGAGGCGTCGGGCCAGCCGAGCATGCGAAGGAAGAGTCCGGGCGTCGGCGTCACGAGCAGGAGGGGCTCGCCCCTGGTCTCGATGAGGGCCCAGCGAAGGTCGGCGTGGTAGCCGCGAAATTCCGGGTAAACCCAGTCTTCGTCCGCGGTGCGGGTGTTGTTGGCGGTTTTCCGATGCACGCCGAAGCCGGGACCCGCGAGGCGGTTTTTCCAGACTCGCCCGGGTCCGCGTCCGAGCCAGCGCATCGCGAGCACGTCGTCCTCGGGATAGTCGAAGGTGACGCCGAGCCAGGGCTGCTCGCCGTGCAGGGTGTAGTGGTAGTCGAGGCGCAGCCATCCGTCGGGACGCACCCGCCAGCGGAAGGCGTCGGGCGAGTCGGGCGCGGGGTTGACGGAGACGACATAGTCGGCGCCTTCGAGACCGTGGGCGACATGGGCGACGCTCCACTCGCCGACGACGGGGCGGGGGCCGTTTGCGAGGGGGGCGCGGCGTCCGGAGACGGAGGCGCCGAGGAGGCGGCCCGTGGCGAGATCGAAATCGAAGGCGCGGTCGCCGGCGACAACGGTGAGCGTGTCGTCCGCCGCGGTGGCCACGACGGGGACGGTGTTGGCGGGATCGTCGGGCACGAGCCGCGCGTCGGTCTCGCGGGCGGAGCGCAAGGGCCAGGTCCATGCGTGGAGTTCGCGGCCATGCGGATCGCTCACGGTGAGGCGGAGGGCGTCGTGCTCGCGCCAGCCGGAGGGCAGACGGAGGTCGAGCGGGCCGCTCGAGCCGGGCGCGAGGGCGGGACCGGCAAAGGGGCCGGAATCCGCCTCCGCGACGAAGTCGGGAGCAGGGGCGTCTTCGTAGGTTTCGGGACCGGGGAAGCGGCCGAGCTGCCAGCGGAAGGCGCATTGCGAGAGGTCGGTGAAGACGAAGCGGTTCTCGACGGTGAATCCGGGGGCGGAGGCTCCGGCGCCGTCGGCCAGGCCGGGCGCGGTGATTTGCACGGGGTTCCAGAGGGCGCGGATGGTAGCGAAGCTCGCCTCTTTCTCGCGGAAGGGACCGACAATGCCGTCGGGGGCGGCGTCGCCGACGCCGAAGAGCTTGCCGCCCCAGTCGTCGCGGACGAGCGCCTCGTCGAGGAAACCCCAGATGAGGAGGCCGGCGCCGTTGGGCGCGGCGAGGATCGCATCCCAGTAATCGCGCAGGCCGGCGCCGCCGCCGCCGTCGTAGAGGGCGTGGAGGTTTTCCGTGGACAAGAAGGCGGCCTTGCCGGCGCCGAGGTAGGCGCGGACCTGCTTGTAGTCGGAGTAGTGGTGGGTTTTCAGCCCGCTCATCTCGTGGTCCCAGTTGGCGGGATGGATGACGATGCGGGCCTGCGGATCCCAGCGGGCGAAGTCGTCGTCGACGGTGGTGTTCCAGCCGCCTTCGTTGCCGTTGCTCCAGGCGATCACGCAGGGGTGGTTGACATCGCGCACGACCAGTTCGCGGCAAAGGCGGGCGGCGTCGGCGTCGCCGTATTTGTTCTGCCAGCCGCCGAGTTCGTCGATGACGAGGATGCCCATGCGGTCCGCCTCCTCGTAGAACTCCCGCGAGGCGGGGTAGTGGGCGCGGCGGACGACGTTCATGTTCATCGTCTTCATCAGCTCGAGGTCGGCCGCGTGCTGGGCGCGGCTGGCGGTGCGCCCGGTGGTGGGCCAGAACTCGTGGTGCGAGGTGCCCCGGAGGCGCACGCGCCGGCCGTTGAGGCGGAAACCCTCGCCCTTCACGAAAGACACGGTGCGAAAACCGATGGTCTCCGCGGCCGTGTGTAGTGGGGTTTCCGTTACGGCGTCGCGAAGCTCCACGCGCAGGCGGTAGAGGCGGGGAAACTCGTCCGACCATGGAGTGACGCCGGGGATCGTCGCGGCGAGGCGGACGGAGGAGGCGCCGGCGGGGATCGGGGCGGAGAACTCGGCGCCGACGGGCTCGCCCGAGAGGGTGCTGACGCGCGCGACGGCGAGGGCGGCGCGGTCCAGGCCGGACGGGAACAGATCGACGACGAGGGCGCCGTCGTGACGGGCGTCGACCGCGATGCGCTCCAGGTGGGCGGCGGGCCGCGCCTCGAGGTAGACGGGGCGGAAGAGCCCGCCGAAGTTCCAATAGTCGCCCTTGCGCTCGGCGGTGTTGAGCGCGGCGTCGGCGGAAATTTTCCGCACGGTGATCTCGAGGAGATTCGGAGAGCCGGGCCTCAGCTGGCCGGTGATTTCGTGACTGAACTCGTAGAAGCCGCCGCGGTGAATGTTGCCACCCGCGACGCCGCCGGCGGGGAGACCGTTGATCCGGGTTTCCGTTTCGGTCATCGCCCCCTCGAACACGAGGAAGACGCGTTTGCCCGCCCAGGCGGCGGGCGCGTCGAAGTTTTTGCGATACTCGCCGAACTCGTCCTCGGGTCCCCAGGAGCCGTAGCGATAGGTGCCGAAGCCGTGCATTTCCCAGCAGCCGGGCACCGGCACGGAGGCCCAGTCGCCGGCGCGGCGGCCGGCGGAGACGCGGAAGTCCCAGGGCAGGGTGTGGTCTTTGTCGGTGCCGGAAAGATAGAGCCTCTCGGTTGCGGGGGTTGCCGCGACCGGGCGCGGGTCGGCGTATCCCTGGGTAGTGGCCGCGGAGGCAAAGAGAAGTCGGCAGGCGGCGCGGCCAAGCACGGACGGCAGGATCGATGGCATAGGGGATTGCATTGGGGCTTCGGGGGGCGCCGAGGGCCAATCACCGCGCCTTGGCATCGTTCAGATCGCGCGTTTTGTCGGCCCGGCGTCGCAAGCGAGCCGGGCGAGTTTGTCTCGAGACGGGCGGGCGGGGCATCTCGGCGGGACGCGTGCGCCAGTTCGTGTGTCCGCGCAGATGATTTGCCCGGTTTCTGAACGATGACGGGTGGGGCGGGATTCCTGTCGGACGTGAAAGTGGCTCCGTTTTTTCTGCGCCATCCGGCGCGGCTTCTCCCTTGGAGGCGAACCCCTCGCCTTCGCGTCCCGCGAACCCCTCGCGGGACGGAAGCACCCCAAACACACCCAAACACCATGCTACGTCATCTCATCCCCGCCCGGCTGCTTTCCGCCGGACTCCTTGTCCTCGCCGCGCTCTTCACCGCGCAGAGCGCCTCCGCCCAGCTGCTGCGCAGCAGCGACAAATACGCCAGCGTGAGCACCAACGGCTTCACCATCTACAACAACGTCTGGGGCTCCAACGCGGGTCCGCAGGAGCTGTGGGTTTACGCCTACAACAACTGGGGCGTGAAGGCCTACCACACCGGCGGCGGAATCAAGTCGTATCCGAACGTCAGCAAATACATCGGGAAAAGGCTCTCCTCCATCTCCAAGCTCGACGGCAACTTCACCGCCGTCACGCCCTCGGGCGGCGCCTGGGCCGTGACCTATGACATTTGGAACACCTCCAAGAGCGAGGAAGTGATGCTCTGGTTCAATTACACTGGCACGTCCACCGGCGGCGGAAACGTAAAGCCCATTTCCTCGTCCTGGGACGCGAGCGGCAACGCCAGGCCGGTCGCCACCAACGTATCCGTCGGCGGCAGCACCTGGAACGTTTTCCGGGGCAAAAACGGCACCATCAACGTGACGTCGTTCCTGCGCACCTCGAAGACGAACAGCGCCTACGTGGACACCCGCGCCATCTTGAACTGGGTTAAGAGCAAAGGATGGTTCGGCGACATCACGGTGGGCGACGTGCAGCACGGCTTCGAGATCACCGCCGCCGGCAGCTCCTCGACCAACCGCGCCGAGTTCAAGTTCACCCGTTACAACCTCTGGCAGTGATCCGGCCCGTCGCGAATTCGGCGAAGCCGACGTGACGACAAGCCAGGCGTGGCGCGGAGGCTTTGCGGCGTCCGCGCTTTTTCATGTCTGGAGAGGCCGCGTGCTATCGCCGTCCCGCCAGGCGCCCGCGACGTGAAGCAGGCGGGGCGCCTCGACCGGCCCGCGCTCGTTGCGTTGGAGCCGGCCGATCAGAAGGTCGACGGCGGCGGCCCCGATCGCGCCGACGCGTTCGTCGATGCCCGACATGCCCGCGGGGGCGTTGCCGAGCTCGAGCGCGGCCACGCCGAGCTCGCCGGGCACCGAGGCCGCCTGGCGCATGAAGTGGGTTCCGTGGCCGGCGTCGGCGAGCAGGACCGCGTCCGGCCGCTCGCGGCGCAGCCACGCGCGCACGTCCTCGAGCGTCACTTGGTCCGGCGGAGGGGACAGCGGGTTTACGCGGCGCTCCGGGGGAAGAAGGTAGAGCTGCGCCAGATTCGCCGCGAGATACTGGTGGGCGAGGCGGATGCTCAGGCCGGGGTTGTTGAAGAAGCCGATGCGGCGGTAGCCCCGGGCCTCCAGCGCCGCCCAGGCTCGGTTGAAGTTGTGGATGCAATCGACGCAGGCTCGCGACAGCCCGGGCGTGGTGATGGACCAGTTCAGGGTGACCGCCGCAAAATCCTCCCAGCCGGCGAAGAGACTCGGTCCCGTTTCGAGCTTGGGGGCGAGGATGACGCCTGGGATGCCCCGGGCGGCGAGGATTTGGCGGAGGCGGGCGGGCGGCAGGCCGTGGGGGCCGGTCTTGAATTCCTCGATCAGGTATCCGCGTAGCCGGGCCTGCTCCTCCATGCCGGACCACATGGTCCGGAAGATCGGAAAGTCGCGCCAGCTCCAGTGCGCCTCGGGTTCGTTGATCACCGCGAGGACGGTGTCGCGGCGGGTGGAGGTCTCCTCGTGCAACCGCGACATGAGGAGCGAGATCAGGGGGTTGGGTTGATAGCCCAGCTCGCGCGCGGCCCGGAGCACGCGCTCCCGGGTGGCGGCGGCGATCTCCGGGTGGTTGCGCAAAGCCATGGAGACGGTCGAGCGCCCGAGCCCGACCTTGCGGGCGATGTCGGACATGGTGGGAGGGCGGGAGGCCGGCTCTGGCATGGAGGCGTGGAGAGCCCTTGGGGCGGGGCGAAGGGGGCGTGGGGCGGCGCGCGGGGCGAAGCGCTTCCGGGGACAGTGCGGAGTGTCATGGGTCCGTCAATACACCAGGTGCGCGCGGCCGCGGGGCGTTCGGAGCCAATGCCAAACGCGCGACCCCTGTCCGCGCCTCCCGGTGCGCTATACCGGGGAGCCTCGCGATCGCGGCGAGCAAGCGCGGTTTTGGGTTCAAAACGCAGGGGGATGGAAACGACGAAGCCCGCCCCTTGGGAGGGCGGGCTTCGCGCGGGCGGATGCGGATGTCGATTCGGTATCCGGGGAGACGCGTCTCCTGCTCAGCGATACTCTTCGCCGGTGAGGGCGTTGATGATCTTGAAGTTTTCGACGTGGTAGGCGGGGTCGGCGCGGAAGGCCAACTTGACTCCATACTCGCGCTCCATGCGGACCAGCAGGTTCGCGTCCTCGCTGCGGAGGCGTTCGAGGATGCCGGGATGCACCATGACGCGGAGGTTGTATTCCTTGCCGTCCTTGCGGGCGACGAGGCGGCGGATCACCGAGCTGAGCTTGCGCTGGAGCTCGACGCTCATGGTCGTCGCGCTCTTCACGATGCCGCGGCCGCGGCAATAGGGGCAGTCGGTGTAGAGGTTGCTCGTGAGCGACTCCTGCTGGCGCTGGCGCGTCATCTGGAGGATGCCGAGCTGCGAGATCGGGAGGATGTGGTTCTTCGCCTTGTCCTCGGCCATGGCCTCGCAGAGCTTCTCGTAGACGCCGTTGCGGTGGCGGCGCTCCTTCATGTCGATGAAGTCGATGATGATCAGGCCGCCGAGATTGCGGAGGCGGATCTGGCGGGCGGCCTCGACGGCGGCCTCGAGGTTCACCGAGTAGATGACGTTTTTCTCGTCGCTCGCCTTGTTCTTGTGCGAGCCGGTGTTCACGTCGATGGCGATGAGCGCCTCGGTTTCGTCGATGATGATCTCGCCGCCGGAGGGGAGGCCGACCTTGCGCTGGAAGGTCTGCTCGATCTGGCGCTCGATGTTGAAGCGCTCGAAGATAGGGATGCTGTCCTTGTAGACGGCGATCTTGCCCTTGGAGCGCTGGCTGATCTGGGCGACGGAGGCCTGGCAGCGGGCGTGGTCCTCGACGTTGTCGATGAGGACGCGGTCGACGTCCTCGGTGAGGAAGTCGCGCACGGTGCGCTCGACGATGTCGGGCTCCTGGTAGACGCAGACGGGGGCGCGCTCGTTTTTGATCTTCTCCTGAATCTGGGCCCAGGTTTTGAGGAGGATGTGGAGGTCGCGGACGAAGTAGACGGAGCGTTTGCCTTCGCCGGCGGTGCGCACGATGACGCCCATGCCCTCGGGGATGGTCAGGCCGTTGACCATCGTGCGGAGGCGCTGGCGCTCCTTGGGGTCCTCGATCTTGCGGGAGATGCCGCAGGAGTCGCTGAAGGGGGTGAGGACGAGGTAGCGGCCGGGGAGCGAGAGATTGGTGGTGGTGCGGGGGCCCTTGGTGCCGATGGGGCCCTTGGTGACCTGGATGACGATCTCTGAGCCGGGCGGATAGAGGCCGGGGATGTCCTTGACCGTGGGCTCCTGGCCGGCGGGGAGGGCGTTCTTCTTTTTGTTCACGCGCACGACCTCGACGGAGGAGTCGGCGGCGGCGGGGAGCATGTCCCAGTAGTGGAG
>CAMLQS010000140.1 GCA_946482165.1 uncultured Verrucomicrobiota bacterium
ATTAGTATTTTTTTACAAACCGGCTTGTTGCCAGGAAACTGAAGCAAGCGCCTAGCTCCTCCCGTGAAGGGTATTAAGCAACCCGTTCGCGCTTCGCATGCGCCTTGCCGCTCCACGCTTCGCCGCGTGGCTCCCGTTTTGGGCCTGCCTATCTTTCTGCAATTCGGCTGCGCCATCCACTACCATGACGCCAAAACGGGCACAGAACACGTCTGGGGCCTCGCCCACGTGAAAATGCGCGTCGCCTTGATCGAGGGCCCCCCCGGCCTCCCCGCCGCTCCGGCGCCGCCCCCCGCCGTCGCCACCCAGGTCGATACCTTCGGCCTCGGCCTCCATTTTGGAAACGGCGCGCCCGGCGCCGATTCGGGCCTCAGCCTCGGCTGGGATCGCCGCACGCGCCTCCTCGCGCCCGACGACACCGCTCTCTCCCTCGAATGGCCGACCTCTCGGCTCTTCGATGTCCGCGTCGGCTCCGCGCCTCCCTTTCCCGCCGACGCCCCCGCCGCCGCGCCGGCGTCCCCGACTCCCGTATCCATCTCCCCATGACACCCGCCCTCCGGCCCGCCTCCCGCCTGGTTCTTCGCGTCCTCCCCGCCCTCGGTTTCGCCGCCCTCGGCGCCGGGTGCGTCGGCTACAACGGCACGGTTTTCGTCACCAAATCCAACGCCGGTCTCGACTTCGACGCCACGCCGCCCACCACCGAAATCACCATATCGCGCAAGGAAGGCGTCATCGCTCCGAGCTTCGAAGGCGGACAAACCCCGCCCGTCGTCGCCAGTTTCAAGCCCCACGCCGGCACCGGCAACGGCTTCGAAAGCTTTTTCTTCGGCGTGGACCAGACCTTCGCCGGAGGCGACGCCGCCCTCGCCATGACGCAGCTCTACGACCAGCCCGTCGCCGGCTCCGCCAAAACCGCCGAGGCCGATTACGATTCCGGCATCGCCGTCACCGAGCCCGAAGCCCGCTTCCGCTGGCAAAGGATACCCGAGCCATCCGCCGTGCGCCCCTTTCTCTTCGCGACCGACACGCTCCTCGGCTTCAAGATCGGATGGACCGGCTCCGGCACGATCCCCGACTCCGTGAAGGCGGGTTTCAACCGCAAGGAATTCGCCTGGGCTCCCATCAGCAAGACGCCGAAAGACCCCTCCACCGGCAAAGTCACGCTCAAGAGCCCGTCCTTTCTCGCCACGATCGACCACGATGTCCGCGCCGGCCGCGACGGCACCGAGTCCCGCGCGGTGCAGTATTTCGCCACGGGCAAAGCCGCCACCAACCTCGCCCTCCAACCCGCCGTGCGCGAAGCCATGCTCACGCGCATGGACCCGAGCTTCCGCCTCCGCCTCGGCGCCACCGTCCTCGCCGACGCCCTCGTCTCGGTCGACACCCTCATCGACAATCTCGCCGCCTCCGGTTCCGACCCCGTCGCCGCGTCCTACCGCTCCCGGCTCGATTCGCTCGCCGGCATCGATCACCCCGCCGCGCCGCTCGTCACCTACAGTTACGACGCGGCCTCCGCTCTTCTGACCCGCCGCCCCTGGGCCGGGCAACCCGTCGACGCCGCCGTCTGGGAGTTCCACGACTACACCTCCTACCTGGCCCAGCTCGAAAGCAACCTCGCGGCCCTGCGCCTCACGCAAGACGCCCTCGCCGCCGGCAAGACCGTGAACTTCCGCGACGCCTCCGCCGCGACGCCCCCCGCGCCTCTCGCCGGGACCGTCCGCGCCGGGCTGAGCGACGCCCAGCTCCAGGACGGCCTCCGCCTCGAACGCCTCCGCCAGCAACTCACCACCCACCGCGACGTCGTCGCCGCCTACCTCTACGTCGTCTCCCAGCTCGCCCCTCGTTAACCCGCTCCCGCCATGCCCGCCGTCGCCACGCTTCGCGCCCCGGATCTCGCCGAAAACAACCCGTCGCCCAACCGCGACCGCTTCGAGCGGCTGCGCGACTTCGTCAACAAACAGTGCAACCGCCGCGTCAGCCTGATCGCGTGGATGCCCGCCGCCGACGCCGCCACGCCGGACCAAGGCGCCTGGGCCGCGTGGTTTGACCGGCCCGCGCCCACCTTCACCGAACCGCTCGCCGAAGCCGACGTCGAGATCGCGCCCTGACGCGGCCGCCCGTCGCCGCCCCACTCTCCCCGCCGCCGACTTGCTTTCCCCCTCGTGAAACAAGCCGTCGTCCTCATTCACGGCGTGGGTGAACAGATTCCCATGGACACCCTCCGCGGCTTTGTCGAAGCCGTCTGGAGCGACGATCCTTCCCTCCGCCGTCCCAAGGTTCCCTCCACCGTCTGGAGCAAGCCCGACACCATGTCCGGCGACCTCGAACTGCGGCGCATCACCACCGCCGAAAATCGAGAGCGCCGACGCACCGATTTCTTCGAGTTCTACTGGGCCCACCTCATGCGGCAGACCACCTGGGGCCACGTCCGCGCCTGGCTGCGCGTGCTCCTCTTCCGCTCGCCTCGGCGCGTCCCCCCGCAACTCCGCGGCCTATGGTGCCTCGTCGTCGGCCTTCTCGTCTCCGCCGCGGTCGGCGCCCTCGCGCACGTCACCGGATTTTTTCGGTTTCCACCCGTTCTGCTCGGTGCGCTTGGCGCAATCTGGTTTGTCGCCGGCGGCACGCTCATCGCCCTCGTCCTGCGCGTGGCCGGCGACGCCGCCCGCTACCTGCATGTCGCGCCCGACAACATCGAGGTCCGCCGCCAGATCCGCCAGGCCGGCCTCTCCCTCCTTCACCGCCTGCACGACTCCGGCGAATACGACCGCATCATCCTCGTCGGCCACAGCCTCGGCAGCGTCATCGGCTACGACCTGCTGACGCACTACTGGGCCCGCGTGCACAATCACCCGGGCGGCACCGGCCAAAGCGCCTTCGAGGAACGGTTCTCCGTCGAAAAACTCGAGGAACTCGCCGCGCTCGCCCGAAGCGATCCCGCCCGCTTCGACGTCGACGCCTACCAGCGCTCCCAGTCGGACTACCTCGAGGCGCTCCGCCGTCGGGGCCACCCTTGGCTGGTCAGCGACTTCGTCACCTTGGGCAGTCCGCTCGCCCACGCCTCCTACCTCCTCGCCCACGGCGAGGACGAGTTGCTCCGCAAAATCGCCGAGCGTGAATTCCCCGCCTGCCCGCCCGCGTTCGAGATGATTCGCGGAGAGCCGCGCTTCAGTTTCCCCAGCGCCGAGCTGCGCATCCCGCATCACGCGGCCGCCTTCGCCGCCACGCGCTGGACCAATCTCTACTTCCCTTGCCGGCGCTTATTATGGGGAGACTTCATCGGGGGTCCCGTCGCGCCCGCCTTCGGTCCGGGCGTGAAAGACGTCCCCGTCGAGACCACCCTGCGCGGGAATTTCTTCAGCCACACCCTCTATTGGAATTTCCCCTCGCCACGCCCGGCCGCCGACACGCCCCCGCCCTGGTTGACCGCCCTCCGCCGCGCGTTGCGCATCGTGCAAGACCCCGCGCCCGCCACGTCCCCCCAGGCATCGGGCTCCCTCGCGTCGCGCAAGGCTTCGGAGGCCGCGGCCTGCCCGGCAGCGACGCACTCCGCACGCCCTCCGGAGCTCGTTTAGGGAGGTCCCGGCCGACGCGGCGGAGCAACGGATGTTCGTAATACGAACATTCGCGTCCGCGCGGCCGTGCCGCAAACACCGCGGGCCTCCGGGAATCGAAGGGAAACGCCATCCCCCTCCTTTCTGCCTTTGCGCCTCTTGCGTCTTTTTGCGGCCATCTCCGCCGCCGCATGACCGCCACGCCCGCGAATCCCTCTTCCGCTTCCGCCGCAGCCAGCGAGCCCGGGCCGCTCGTCCTCGGTTTCGACGCCGATGACACGCTCTGGCACAACGAGACCCTCTTCGCCGCCGCGCACGCGAAGTTCCACTCCCTCCTCGCCGCCCACCACGACCCCGAGACCGTCGAGCGGGCCCTCTACGCCACCGAGCTGCGCAACCTCCCCCTCTACGGCTACGGCGCCAAGGGCTTCACCCTCTCCGCCATCGAGACCGCCATCGAGCTCACCGAAGGCCGCGTATCGAGCAATGAACTACGCGACCTCATCGCCCTCGGCCGAGACATCCTCGCCCACCCCGTCGAGCTCCTCGAAGCCGTCCCCGACACCCTGGCCGCCCTCGCCGCCGACGGCCACCGCATGATCCTCATCACCAAGGGCGACCTCCGCCACCAGGAGAGCAAGATCGCCGCCTCCGGACTCGCCTCTCATTTTCTCGCGACCGAGGTGGTCTCGGAAAAGGACGAAGCCACCTACGCCCGCGTCCTCCGCCGCCACGGAGTCGCGCCCGGACGCTTCCTCATGGTCGGCAATTCCCTCCGCTCCGACATCGCCCCCGTCTTGCGCCTCGGCGGCCTCGCCGCCCATGTTCCCTACCCGCTCACTTGGGAACACGAGAAACTCGCCGAGCTCCCCCACGCGCCGGACCGTTTTTTCACGCTCACGTCGATCCGCGAACTCCCCGCCCTCGTCGCCCGGCTGCAGAACCTCGCCGCCCCCGGCTGACATCGCTTCGCCCTCAAATCGCATGATCCTAAATCGCGCGATCGGGTTTAACCGCGGATAAACAAAGCCCCGCCCCCTTCGGCCCGGCTCCTCACGAGGAGCGCGGGGAACGGATGTTTCAGGGGGCGGTGACGCGGAGACGGAGGAATCGGCGGGGCGTGGTCTCGGGCTCGATGTCGACGGTGTCGGCGACCGTGACCGGGCCGGCGACGTTTGCCGGGCCGGAGGAGGTCCAGATCACGGTCCACGTGGTGTCGGGCGAACTCGTGGCTTCAACGGCGTAGACGAGGGCGGGGTCGGAGACGCGGACAAAGGAGAGACCGAGGCGGAGACCGTTTTGGGCGATGGCGACGGGCGACGCGCCAGGGATGTCGTCGGCGGTGCCGAGAGCGTATTCGAGCAGGGCAGGCAAGCCGTCGGCGTCGAGGTCAGCCTGGGTGTCGGCGGGCCAGGAGGGAAGGATTTCGACGGTTTGCTCGACCGGGGAGGCGGCGAGATGATCGGCGTCGCCGGCCTGGGTGGCGCGCAGCACGACGGAGCCGATGCCGGTGATCGTGAGGGTGGAGCCGGAGACGGTGGCAGGGCCGGAGACGACCGCGAGAGCCACGGGCAGGCCGGAGGAGGCGACGGGCGCGAGGGTGAAGGGCGCGTCGCCGGAGCGGCGCGGGCCGGGGTTGGCAAAGGTGATCGCCTGGCCTGCGCGGGGCAGGGTGCTGAAGGTCCGCAGGGGAGTGGAGCGGTAGTCGGTATCGCCGGTTCCGAGTTGGCCGGACGAGTTGCGGCCGAACGACCAGGCGGTGCCGTCGAGTTTGAGCACGAGGGTGTGGTTGCGTTTGGCGGAGACGGCTTTGACGCCGCTCATGATTTGCCGGGGGGAGGCGCGATCGACGCTCGTGCCGTCGCCAAGTTGACCGTAGGTGTTGGAGCCGGCCGACCACAGGGTGCCGTCGGTTTTCAAGAAGAAGCCTTGGCCGGAAGCGGAGCACGCCGCGGAGATCCCCGACATGGTCGGACCGGGTGTGAGGCGATTGACGGCGAGGCCGTCGCCGAGTTGCCCGAGGTTGTTCAGGCCCGAGGCCCACAGTGTATCGCCGGCCTTGAGGAAGTAGGTCTGGGAGCCGCCTCCGAAGAGCGCGGTGACGTCGGTCGAGACGGGGACGGGAACGGTGCGGGTCGCGACGGAGCCGTCGCCGAGCTGCCCGGATTCGTTTCGGCCGGTGGCGTAAAGGGCGCCGGTCGAGGTGAGAAAGGCGCTGTGATATTGGCCGGCGGCGATCGACGACACGCCCGTCATGACCTGGATCGGAGCGAGGCGGTTGAGGGTGGAGCCGGTGCCGAGTTGGCCGTAGTAGTTGTAACCGGTCGCGCAGGCGATGCCGTTGGTTGTGAGAAACAGGCTGTGGTCGGCGCCGGCCGCGATGGCCGAGACGCCGGTCAGGATACGGGCGGGGGTGGCGACGCTCATGGAGGTGTTTCCGGTGCCGAGCTGTCCGTAGTTGTTGCGCCCCGCCCCCCAAGCGGAGCCGTCGGTTTTGAGGAACAAGTTGTGATAGTCTCCGGCGGCGATGGCGGCGACGCCGGTCATGACTTGCACGGGAGTCAGGCTCGGGGTGGTCGTGCCGTTTCCGAAGTTGCCGTAGCCGTTGCCCCCCGCGGCCCAGACGGAGCCGTCGGTTTTGAGAAACAGGCTGCACGAGTCGCCGGCGGAGATGGCCGCGACGTCCCCCATGACCTGCACAGGGCGGGCGCGGTTTCCGGTGAGCGCGCCGCCGAGCTGTCCGTAGATGTTGTAGCCCACGGACAGAACGGAATCGTCGGCGCGGAGGAAAAGGCTGCAATCCGAGCCCGCGGCGACGGCGACGGCCCCTGTCATGACCTGCACCGGGGTGGGATAGGTGTAGTTCAGCCCGGGGCCGCCACCCGAATACTGTCCGGAGGCGTTGATGCCGCAGGCCCAGACGGAGCCGTCGATTTTGAGAAACAGGGTCTGGACGGGGCTGGCGGAGAGGGTGGCGACCTCGGTCATGACCTGCGCGGGGGTGTTGCGGTGGGTGCCGCTCGATCCGTCGCCGAGTTCGCCGTTGGGGTTGTAGCCGGAGGCCCAGACGACGCCGTCAGGCTTGAGGAAGAAGCTATGGCTGGCCGCGGCGTGGATGGAGGCGACGCCGGTCATGGTCTGGGCCGCCGTGTAGCGGGTGGTTGTCGTGTTGTCGCCCAGTTGGCCGAAGTTGTTGCCGCCGGTGCCCCAGACGGAGCCATCGGCCTTGAGGAATAAACTGTGATAGCCGCCGGCGGAAAGGGCGACGACCCCGGTCAGGACCTGGACGGGCGTGGAGCGGTCGACGGCGTTGCCGGTGCCGAGCTGTCCGCTGCCATTTCCACCGACCGCCCAGACGGAGCCGTCGGTTTTCAGGAACAGACTGTGCAGATCGCCGGCGGAGAGGGCCGCCACGCCGGACATGATCTGGACCGGCGTGGAACGATCGGCGGTCGATCCGATGCCAAGCTGGCCGTAATGGTTGCGTCCCGCGGCCCAGGCGGTGCCGTCGGTTTTCAGGAATAGCGTATGGGAGAGCCCTGCGGAAACGGAGGCGACCTCGGTGGCGATCAGCACGGGCGGACAACGATCAAAGTTGGTCCCGTCGCCGAGCTGGCCGAAGTTGTTGCGACCGGAGGCCCAGAGGGAGCCGTCGGCCTTGAGAAAGAGGGTGTGCGAGGCGCCGGCCGCGAGGCGGTGTCCGGTGCGGGCGACGCCGTAGGCTGCGGAGTCCGTGCTCGCGCCGTCGCTATGCACTCGCACCCAGAAGACCTCGAGAGAGCGGTCGGAGGGCGGAGGCGAGTAGCTGGCGGACGTCGCCCCGGGCATCGGCGTGGAGGTGTCGCCAGGTTGGCCGCGATACCATTGATAGGTGAGCCCGAGGCTGCCGGAGGCGGAGACCGTGAAAACCGGCGGGGTGGATGGATTGGCTGTGATGCGCGTGGCGGCGGGGGTGATCGTAGGCCGCACGGTGATCGAGAAATCCTGGGTGGCGACTCCCGCGAAAGTGGTGGCCGAGAAGGTTCCGGTGAAAACGCCCGAGCCGCTGATGCGGCCCGAGATGCTGCCCGTCTCCGGATCCAGTGTCAGACCGGGCGGCAGCGCGCCCGAGGCGACGGCGTAGGCGGGATCCGGGTAGCCGGAGGCGCCGATCATGGTGAAGTAGGCGTCCCCGACGGAAGGGCTGAAGGAAAGGGGGGCGCTCGTGAAAACGGGCGGTGAACCCACGAGAATGGAAACGTCGACCGGCGGCGCGGCGAGATACCGGCTGTCGCCCGCCTGGGTGGCCCGCAACACGATGGCGCCCGGACCGGTGGGCGTGAGGGTGGAGCCGGAGAGCACGGCGGGGCCGGCCACGAGCCGGAGCGAGACGGGGAGGCCGGAGGACGCGATAGGTGCAAGGTTTACAGCCGGCCCGCCGAAAACACGGGGGCCGGGGTTCGAGAAATCGATGGTTTGCGCCAGCGTCGCGCGGAGGTTGGCGACGGGAGTCGCGGCTTGGCGATAGCTGAGCTGGCCGTTGCCAAGCTGGCCGTGGGAGTTGCTGCCAGCGGCCCACGCGAGACCATCGCGTGTGAGGAAGAGGCTGAACTGGGAGCCTGCGTGGATTTTCCTGACGGCGCCGAGCGTGCCGACCCGCGCCACGGTGTCGCGGTAGCCGATGCCGGTGTCGTCGGCCAGCGCCCCGCGAGAATTGTCGCCAGCGCCCCACACGGTGCCGTCAGTCTTGAGACAGAGGTAGTGGGAGCCGGAGAGGCCGTTGGAAATGGCGGCGACGCCGTTTAGGATGGCGTCCCCGTTTCTCCATGCGGAGCCGTCGTCCTTGAGAAAGAGATCGGGGGAAATGGCCGTGGCTCCGGAAAAAATATTGAGCGGCGTGGTGCGATTGACGGAGGCGTAGGATCCCGAGACCCAGACGGAGCCGTCGGTCTTGAGGAAATAGCTTTGGTAGGCGCCGGCGGCGATCGCGGTGACGCCGGTCATGATCTGGACGGGATTCGGGCGGTTGGTGGTGAAGCCGATGCCGAGCTGGCCGTAGGCGTTGTAGCCCGCGCCCCAGACGGAGCCGTCGGACTTGAGGAAGAGGCTGTGATACCCGCCGGCGGAAATGGCGGTCACACCGGTCATGACCTGAATGGGGGTTGATCGAAGCGTGGTGTTGCCGGTGCCGAGCTGGCCGTAGGCGTTGTAGCCGGTGGCCCAGACGGAGCCGTCGTTTTTGAGAAAAAGACTGTGCGCGTTGCCGGCGGAGACGGCGGACGCCCCGGTCACGACCTGGACGGGGGTCTGGCAGCTGGAGGTGGATCCGAAGCCGAGCTGGCCGTAGATGTTGTAACCGGTGGCCCAGACGGAACCGTCGTTTTTGAGAAAAAGACTGTGCGCGTCGCCGGCGGAAAAATCCTTCACCTCGGCGAGGACGGGAACCGGGCTGAAGCGCGCCCCGCTGTCCAGGTCTCCGAGCTGGCCCTGAAGGTTGGCGCCTTGGGCCAGGAGCGTGCCGTCCGATTTAAGGTAGAGGTTGTGATCGCCTCCCGCGGAGACCGCGACGACGTCGGTGGCGACCTGGACCGGGGTGGAGTAGCCATATCCGATGAGATCCAGATCCAGGTAGCCGGCCAGCTGCGCCTCTCCGGAGGAAAGGAGGATGAGCGTTTGATTGCCACCGGCGGAGACGGCGGCGGCCCCGGTCGTGACGAGGGCCGGAACCGTTTGGTCCACGGTCGTGCCGATGCCCAACTGCCCCCAATAGTTGTTGCCGGCGGCGAAGAGAAAGCCGTCGGATCGGAGGAAGACGCTGTGCTCTCCGCCGGCCGCGGCCATCGCCGCGCCGCTCATGACCAGGCCGGGGACCCCGCGGTCGGTGGTGGTGCCGTCGCCGAGCTGTCCCTTATTATTCCGACCGAAGGTCCATGCGGAGCCGTCGTTCTTGATGACGATGCTGTGCGTATCCCCGGCGGAGATCGCGACGACATCGGACATGATTTGCACGGGAACGGTGCGATTCGGGACGGTGGTGCCGTCGCCGAGCTGGCCATAGGCGTTAGAGCCCGCGACCCACAGTGTTCCGTCGGTTTTGAGAAAGAGGCTGTGCCGGCCGCCGGCGGCGACCGAAACCACCTCCGACATGACGTGGACGGGCGTCGCGCGGTTTTCCGTGGTGCCGTCGCCGAGCTGGCCTTCGCCGTTTTCACCCGAGGTCCAGACCGTGCCGTCGGTCTTCAAAAAAAGGCTGTGCCGGCCACCGGCGGAGACCGCGTCCACTCCGCTGGCGACATCGACGGCGGAGAAACGGAGGATGCCAGAGCCGTCTCCGAGCTGGCCCGAGCTGTTCGACCCCGAGGCCCGGGCGAGTCCGCCATCGTGGAGAAAAAGGCTGTGGCTGCCGCCCGCGGAGATCCGCCGGCCGACACGGGCGATGCTATAAGGTGCGGAATCGGTGTCGCCCACGGAGTCGGAGACACGAACCCAGAAGACTTCCAGACTTTCGGTGGAGACGGGGGGCGCGTAGGTTTCCGAGGTCGCACCGACGACCGGCGCGGTGGTGTCGCCGGGCCGGCCGCGATACCATTGATAGGAAAGCGGAGCGGCGCCGGTGGCGGCGACGGCAAAGGCGGGCGGCGTCAGCGAATCGCCGAAGACGCGTGGCGAGGAGTGATCGATGGCAGGCTGGCACCGCGCCTTTGGGGCGCTGAAAAACAGGAACCCGAGGAATGAGATGAAAAGCAGGCCGAAAGTTTGTCGCCTAAGGAGGAATGCGAAGGGCTGGCGCATAGAGCACGTTGCGCACCCAAGCAGCTCAGGCGCAATTGCGCAGTATCTCCCGCCATGACCTTGCGTCCGGCGTGACGCATGCGGAGAAGGTTGCCGCTCCGGGATGAGGTCGAAGGGGCCGATTATAAACTCCGCCGTCCTCGGCTGAGCCCGCCCCGCCCGCGCGACTGTTTTTTTCGAACCCGACGCCCGCCGCGCCCTTGAGCCGCGGCGCCGCGCCGGCTTCTCTCGGCGGATGCTCACCCGCGTTACCCTCGCCCTTTTGGGCGCTCTGCTGGGCTGCCTCCCCGCCCGCGCGCTCGCCGCCGAATCCGTTCCGACGCCCGCCGCCGACATCGCCCTCATCCGGCAACACGTCCACAAGGACTACGCCGGCATGCTTCGCGACGAGGGCGGCGCGTTCAAACATCCCTTCATCACCCCGGGCAGCGCCCAGTATGCCGACATCCTCTGGGACTGGGATTCCTGGCTGAGCAATGTCGCCCTCCGCCAGATCCTCGCCGAAAAGGCCACGCCCGAGGAAAAGGCCAAGGCCCTCCGCCACGAGCAAGGCAGCGTCCTCAACTACCTCGCCTACGGCGGCTCCGACGGCTGGGTGCCCATCATCCTCAAACGCAACTCCGGCACGCGCAAAGAGCTCATGACGCAGGCGGGCGACACCCACGCCACCAACATGCACAAGCCCTGCCTCGCGCAGCACGCCGCCTTCCTCACCCGGCTCGACGGCGGCGACGCCGAGTGGATGCGCGAGAGCATGTATCGACTCCAGTCCTTCGTTAACCGCTACAAGAACCACCAGCGCCACCCCGCCACCGGGCTCTACTTCTGGAACGACGACGCGGCCATCGGCGTCGACAACGATCCCTCCACCTTCATGCGCCCGCCCAGGAGCTCGGGCTCCATCTTCCTGAATTGCCTCATGTATCGGGAGCTCCTCGCCCTCGCCTACCTTTGCGAGCGGCTCGGCCAGGAAGAGATCGCGGTCCTCTACCGACGCGACGCCGGCGACCTCAAGGCCGCCGTGCAACAACACTGCTGGGACGAGCGCGACGGCTTCTTCTACAGCGTCGACCTCAACCTCCTTCCCTACGAGGGCAAACCCTTCTCCGCCTCGCCCTCCATGCGCCTCCACGCCGGCTATCCGCGCGACTACGACTGCCTCATCCAGCGCATCGACGTCTGGTCCGGCTTCCTGCCGATGTGGGCCGAGATCGCCACCCCCGAGCAGGCGCGCCGCATGGTCGCGCGCTTCAAGGACGAGCGCACCTTCAACGCCCCCTACGGCGTGCGCACCCTCTCCAAGCTGGAGAAAATGTATAACGTCCGCGCCTCGGGAAACCCCTCCCTCTGGACCGGCCCCATCTGGGGCGTCTCCAACTACCTCGTCTTTCGCGGCCTCGTGAAATACGGCCACGACACCGAGGCCCGCGAACTCGCCGACAAGACCATCCGCCTCTTCGCGCGCGACTTCGAGCGCTTCGGCGCCCTTCACGAATACTACCTGCCCGACAGCGGCGAACCCGTCCTCAACCGCGGCTTCCAAAACTGGAACTACCTCGTGCTCAACATGGCCGTCTGGCGCGAAAACGGCGCGCCGGTCGCGGAGTTCTGAGCCGCCCATGCCGCCGCATGGCACGGGCATGCTGCCCATAGGCATTAACCTAATGAGCTAAAGTTTGTAGGCCATGCGAGAGGCTTTG
>CAMLQS010000141.1 GCA_946482165.1 uncultured Verrucomicrobiota bacterium
TTAGCTCAGTTGGTTAGAGCGTTTCCTTGACATGGAAGAGGTCACTGGTTCGAGTCCAGTAAGGTCCACCATTTTAGCCGCTGCCTAGGAATAGGTTGCGGCTTTTTTGTGCCCCGGAATGTCGGTGGCGAAGGGGCGGCAAAAAGCCGCGCTTTTTTGAGAGCGCGGCTGTTGTAACTATTGGAAGGAGTGTCGGAACGGATGGCGGTCGACTGCGGTGGATCAATCCTCGTCGTCTTCGTCGCCGTCTTCGGAGGGGCGGGCCAGTTCCTCGCGGCATTCGCCCATCACGCGGAGCCAGACCTCGCGAAGGTCAAAGAGGCGGGGAACGGCTTCTTCGCGGTAGTGGGATAGCGCCCGGCTAAGCGTGCAGGCCTCGGGGGCGAGCGTCGACATGGTCAGGTTCAGGTCGCGCAGGGCGCGTTTGAAGAGACTGATCGCCATCGCGTAATCGCCAAAGTCGAGGGCCGAGATCGCTTGCATAGCCTGGTCTTCGGTCCGCGAAAGGGCGGCGTAGTGGGCGAGCGCCAGTCTCTGCGGGACCTTGGCGGGGTCGTCGGCGGTTTGCTCCCAAGTGCGCTTCAGGCTGAAAAACAAAGCGCGAGTCGCGACGTAGATCGGATTCTTATGGAGAGTGTAGGGATCGTCCTCCTCGCCCATGTCGACTTCGACGGCGTCGTTCTCCTCGTCCTGTTCCTCGTCATCGTCCTCGTCGCTGTTGTCGGAGGTCCAATCGTCGACGCCCCAGCCCATGAGGCGCGCGGATTCGTCGAGACGCTCCGGCGAGCCTTTCAGCTGTTCGTAGAAAGCGAGATAGCGAAGGACGATCTCGTCTTGGCTCCGAAGATAACGTTCCCAATCAAATTCGTTCCAGACGAGCTCTCCGCGATCTTCCCACTCGTTGTCGGAGGGGTTTTCGGAATTGGTGTTGCCCATTGGTTGTAGGGGTCGTGCGACCCGTGCGAACACCCTGTTCCGAAGGGGGGGGAACGCAACGGGAAAAACCACTCCCGAAGTCCGTTTCCGAGGGCTCCTCGATAGGCGCGCACCGGCTTTGAGCTCGAGGCCGGCTTACAGGTTGAAATCGGGCAGCGGCTTAGCTTCGTTCACACCTCCCTCTTTCTATTTCGCCCCCGCATGAACGATCCCGTGCTCCACGCGACGGTTTATTTTTCCGGCCACGTCCAAGGCGTCGGCTTCCGCTATTCGACGCTGCAGGTCGCGAAGGAATTCGACGTGTCGGGCTACGTGCAAAATCTCCCGGACGGACGCGTTTTGCTCGAGGCGGAGGGGCGTGCGCAGGTGGTGGACGCGTTCGTCGCGGCCGTGACGGAGCGGATGCATGGCCACGTGCGCAAGACCGAGCGCGCGCAACAAAAACGGCCGCCCGTGTTCCAGGGCTTCGAAATTCGTTGAAACCCACTCCACCCTGGTCCTGTCCCAGCGCCTCGCGTTTTCCGATTCCGCTTTCCACCCTTTATACGATGAGCCCTGCCGTTCCCGCCATTTCGATCAAAGGACTGACCAAAGACTTCGCCGTGACTTTACGGGGAGTGAAGCTGCGCGCCGTCGATTCGCTCAACCTCGAGGTGGCCGAAGGCCAGGTCTACGGGCTGCTGGGGCCGAACGGCTCGGGCAAGTCCACGACGATCAAAATCATCCTTGGCTTGCTCGAGGCGACGGTGGGCGATGTGCGGGTTTTTGGCGTGCCCTCCAATAAGGTTCAGGCGCGGCGCAACGTCGGTTACCTTCCCGAGGCTCCTTACTTCTACCGTTACCTGAGCGGGCGGGAGCTGGTGCGCTTTTATGCCCGGGTGTGCGGCGTGTCGGCCGGCAGCCTGAAGTCGCGCGTGGACGAAGTCATCGCCTGGGTGGGGCTTTCCGGCGCGGCCGACCGCCGCGTCGGCACTTATTCGAAGGGCATGCTCCAGCGCATCGGCCTCGCCCAGGCGCTGGTGCATGATCCCAAGCTCATCGTGCTCGACGAACCGACCGCGGGCGTGGACCCCGTGGGCTCGGCGGAGATGTGCGAGTTGATCATGAAGCTCAAGCAGCAGGGCAAAACGGTCCTGATCACGTCCCATTTGCTGGCCCAGATCGAAGACGTTTGCGACCGGGTCGCGATTCTCGACCGCGGAAAGTTGATCGTCGAAGGCGCGCTCAATGATCTTGTCGGCCAGCGTGACCGCCAGGCCTTGATCGTCGATCCGCTGCCGCCGGCCGAACTCGAGGCGTTGAAGTCGTGGCTCGCGGCGCGCGGGCACACGCTCGCCTCGGTGGAGCAGCCTCGCGCTCGCCTCGATCAGCTTTTCCTGAGCAAGGTGGCCCGCCCCGGCCGCCCGGGCGGTCCTTCGGCGGGAGTCGGCTCCAACGAGGTGCCGCTGAATGCCAAACCCTGAGTCGCACGCATCCCGCGTTTCGTTCGTTTAACTCCGTTCTCCGCGTCAGCCCCTTGCTCCACGCTCCATTCTCCCCGCTTTAACAATGTCAGCCGAATCCGTTCCCTTTTCCTTCAACCGCCTCGGCCTCATCGCCGGGAACACCTTCCTCGAAGCGGTGCGGCAGAAACTGTTTCTCTTTCTGCTTCTGCTCGCCGCGGGCCTGGTCGCGAGCGCGCTGTTTTTTCGCGAGTTCAACTTTGGCTCCTCGGAGCTGAAATTCATCGCCGACTTCGGCTTTGGCGCGCTCATCTTCTTCGGATCCGCCCTGACGATCACCACGACCGCGCAGCTGTTTTTCTCGGAGATCGAAAACCGCACCGCGCTGACGCTTCTCGCCAAGCCGCTTTGGCGCGCCGAGTTCGTTTTCGGAAAGTTTCTCGGCGTGTTCGCCGTGATCGGCGTCTTCTGCGCGCTCACCATCGGCCTGATGCTCGCGCTGCTTTACCATCGCGAGGGCCAGCTCATGGAGGTGAGGCCCGAGGATTTCGCCGGAGGCCGGATCATCGCCTATGGCGACTTGCTCATCGTGGGCCTGCTCCAGTGGATCAAATTCGGCGTGCTCACCGCGATTGTCCTTCTGATCGCGAGCTTCTCCAACACCAACCTCTTTACGGTCGTCACAGGGTTCTTCGTTCTCGTGATCTGCCATCTGCAATACCTCGCCCGCGACCAGTGGAGCAACGTGGACAACCCCGTCCTGTCTGGCGCGGTCCGCGTCCTCGGGTTGATGTTCCCGAACTTCCAACTCTTCAACCTCGCCGACGAGATCGGGCAGGGGGGCGGCGTCTCCGGCGCGGTCGCCCTCCGTGTCGCCGGCTACGGACTCGCCTACATCGCCGTCATCGGCGGCCTCGCCGTCTACAGCTTTCGCAACCGTGAGATTTAACCTCGCCGCTTTTCGTCCCCTCCGCACCGGGTTGCTTGTCGCGCTGGGTCTGCTTGGCGCGGGGATCGCGTTGCGTCCGCTGGAGGCATCCGCATGGGAGGAGGTTCGCGCCAAACAGCCGGCGCTGCGCCTCGAATCCCTCAAGGATGCGCTCGGCCAAGGCATAACCGTGGGGCTTTTCGGAGGCTTCCGCGCCATCGTGGCGGACTTCTTCTGGATACGCACCAACTCGATTTGGGAGAAAAACGACCTCCCTGGGACGCAGACCTCGATCAAGCTCGTCACGGCCATCGACCCGAGACCGCTCTATTTTTGGCTCAACGGCAGCCGCATGATCGCCTACGACATGCCCAACTGGCGGATCGACAAGGCCGGGGGTTGGGAGGCCGTCCCCGAAGCGGTCAAGCGTCGCTTCGATGAGGAGCAGTCCTCCATCGCGATTAAATACTTGGAAGGTGCGCTAGGGTTTCATCCGAACGAGCCGCTGCTCATCCTCGAGATCGGCAACATTCACCTGAACCGCCTGAAGGATGTCGAAACCGCCGCCCGCTACTACCTTGAAGCATCGAAGCAGCCGGACGCCCCCTACTATGCGGCACGGATTTACGCCGAGTTGCTCCGCAGGCTTGAGCGATTGCCGGAAGCCTACGACTTCCTGAAGAAGCTGTATCCGACGCTCCCCAAGAACGATGACATGGCCCAGGCTCCGGTCGTTCTGGAACGCATCCGTGAACTCGAGGGCGAGCTGAATATTCCGACGGCGTTGCGCTTTCGCGAGTAGCCGACCGCTTGTGCAAAGGAGCGCGCCCCGTCCCGCACTGCGGGAGTCCTCTCCGCTCTACGTGGAGTAATTCCCCTTCCATTTGGGGAATTAACTTGCCGGCATGCTCAATCCTTGGCGAGTTGACCAACTTACTCAACAAATGAGTGCCGACGCCAACATTCACCCGATCTTTGACCGCGTTCTGCCGCGCGCCGACAAAGAGGCGCGGCTTCGGCAACGCGGCCAGGTGATCTGGCTCTACGGTCTTTCCGGTTCCGGCAAAAGCACGCTCGCGATCGCGTTGGAGCGGCGCCTGCACGCGGAAGGTTTCGCCACCCAGCTTTTGGACGGGGACAACATCCGCGCCGGACTCAACCGAGGGCTCGGTTTCTCCGATGCGGACCGCGCGGAAAACATCCGGCGCATTGCGGAAGTGGCCAAGCTCCATGCCCACGCCGGCCTGGTCACGCTTTGCTCGTTCATCACCCCTCTGCGTTCGCTTCGGGCGCTTGCTCGCGACATCATCGGTCCGGCCGATCTGCTTGAGGTTTATGTGAAGGCCAGTTTCGCCACCTGCGCCCAGCGCGATCCGAAGGGGCTTTACGCGAAGGCCGCGGCCGGCGGGGTGGGGCAGTTCACCGGCAAAGACTCCGCCTTCGAGGAGCCGCAAATGATCGCGCCTGGATCCGCGTCCGCGAATCCAGCCGAAGCCTCCGCCGGCGGAGAGGCCGAGACGCTCCTGATCGACACCGAGGCCGCGTCGTCCGAGGCCTGCCTCGACGCGCTCCATGCGGCGGTTTTGCCGCGCATCCGATTTTCAAAGCCATAAACGCAGAGACGCGGAGCCGCGGAGATTTTGAATTTTCCTCCTCTCCGAGTCTTCGCGTCTCTGCGTTAAATTTCCCACTTCCGACATGAGTTCCTACAACCTCACCCATCTGGCCCAGCTCGAGCACGAGGCGATCTTCGTGCTCCGTGAAGTCGCCGCGCAGTTCGAGCGCCCGGCGCTTCTCTTCTCCGGTGGCAAGGATTCGATCGTCATGGCGCGCCTCGCGCAAAAGGCCTTCGCGCCTGCCAAAATTCCCTTCCCTCTCGTCCACATCGACACCGGCCACAACTTCGACGAGGCCATCGAATATCGCGATTGGTTCGCCGCCGACATCGGCGCCCGCCTCGTCGTCCGCTACGTCGCCGATTCCATCAAGGCCGGCCGTTGCCAGGAGGAGAAGGGGCCGAATCCCTCTCGCAACGGTCTGCAAACGGTGACGCTTCTCGACACCATCGAGGAATTCAAATTCGACGCCTGCCTCGGCGGCGCCCGCCGCGACGAGGAAAAGGCGCGCGCCAAGGAGCGTTTCTTCTCTCACCGCGACGAGTTCGGCCAATGGGACCCGAAGAACCAGCGCCCCGAGCTCTGGAACCTTTTCAACGGACGCAAAAATCTGGGCGAACACTTCCGCGTTTTCCCGCTCTCCAACTGGACCGAGATGGACGTCTGGCAATACATCGCTCGCGAGGGCCTCAAGATCCCGTCGATCTATTTCAGCCACCAGCGCCGCATCGTGAATCGCAACGGCGTGCTCCTCGCCGAGTCGCCCTACATCACGCTTCTCGAAGGCGAGAGCTACGAGACGCGCACCGTGCGCTACCGCACCGTCGGCGACAGCACCTGCACCGGCGCCGTCGAGTCGCCCGCCGCCAATCTCACCGAGATCATCCAGGAAGTAGCCAGCGCCCGCGTCACCGAGCGCGGCACCCGCGCCGACGACAAGCGCTCCGAGTCCGCCATGGAGGACCGCAAGAAGGCGGGCTATTTCTGATTTTAAACGCAGAGGCGCAGAGACGCGGAGAATGAGCCCCCAAACGATCAATCAAGTCAGTGGTATCGCTATCGACGCCGCCATTGAGGTGCATCGCGAACTGGGCGGTCCTGGTTTACTGGAAAGCGTCTATGAAGAGGCGTTGGTGGAGGAACTCACGATGCGTGGCCTTTCGGTCGAGCGGCAGCAACAGGTTCCCATCCGCTACAAGGGCAAGCTTCTCTCCACGCCGCTGCGTCTCGATCTCCGCGTGAACGGTCTCGTCATCGTCGATCCAAAGGCGGTGGCCGAATACAATAAAATCTTCGATGCCCAGATGCTCACCTATCTTCGACTCACCGGGATGAAGGTAGGCTTGGTGATCAACTTTGGAGACCGCTTCGTGAAGGATGGCGTTCACCGGATCGTCAATGGCCTCTGACCCTCGCCCACTCCGCGTCTCCGCGCCTCTGCGTTAATCAAAACCTCTTTTTCATTTTCTAAAATGACCGCTCCCGCCTCCGATCCCGTTCACTCCGACGAACAATACCTCTCCATGGACCTCCTGCGCTTCACCACCGCGGGCTCCGTGGACGACGGCAAGTCGACCCTCATCGGCCGCCTCCTCTACGACTCCAAGGCCATCTTCGAGGACACCCTCGAAAACCTCGAGCGCGTCACCGCCCAGCGCGGCGAGGAGAACCTCAACCTCGCGCTCCTCACCGACGGCCTCCGCGCCGAGCGCGAGCAGGGCATCACCATCGACGTCGCCTACCGCTACTTCGCCACGCCCAAGCGCAAGTTCATCATCGCCGACACCCCCGGCCACATCCAATACACGCGCAACATGGTGACGGGCGCCTCCACGGCCAACCTCGCCATCATCCTCATCGACGCGCGCAAGGGCGTCATCGAGCAGACCTGCCGCCACTCCTTCATCGCTTCGCTCCTCGGCATCCCGCACGTCGTCGTCGCGGTCAACAAGATGGACCTCGTCGACTTCTCCGAGGCCCGTTTCCAGGAGATCGTCGCGCAATACTCCGACTTCGCCTCGCGGCTGAACATCCCCGACATCAAGTTCATCCCGATCAGCGCGCTCCATGGCGACAACGTCGTCGAGAAGTCCGAGCGCACCCCGTGGTATCAGGGCGGCGCGCTCCTCTACACGCTCGAGACCGTCTACATCGGCAGCGACACCAACCACATCGACCCGCGCTTCCCGCTCCAAACCGTCATCCGGCCCAACAGCGACGCGCACCACGATTTCCGCGGCTTCGCGGGCCGCATCGCCGGCGGCGTCTTCAAGCCCGGCGACGAGATCGTCACGCTGCCCTCCGGCCTGCCCGCCAAGATCAAGTCGATCCATGGCCCGCAAGGAGAACTCCAGGAAGCCTTCGCGCCCATGTCGGTCGCCATCACGCTCGACCGCGAGGTCGACAGCTCGCGAGGCGATCTCTTCGCCAAGCCCAACAACCAGCCCGCCGTCACGCAGGACATCGAGGCCATGGTCTGCTGGTTCAACCCGAAGCCTTTGAATCCGGGCGGCAAATACATCCTCCGCCACACCACCCGCGAGACCAAGGCCGTCGTGAAGGCCGTCCGCTACAAGGTCGACATCAACACGCTCCACAAAAAGGAGGACGACCTGACCATCGGCATGAACGACATCGGCCGCATCCACGTGCGCACCGCCGTGCCGCTCATGATCGATCCCTACAAGCGCAACCGCAGCACCGGCAGTTTCATCCTCGTCGACGAGTTCACCAACTCGACCGTCGGCGCCGGCATGATCCTCTGGCCGGACGGCACCGAGCGCGCCCAGACCGAGACCTTCGCCGACATGGGCGGGCTCTGAGGTCACGAAGAAAGCGATCTTTTAACGCAGAGGGGCGGAGACGCGGAGACGCGGCGAAGATGGCAGGGGGCGGTATCTAACCCGCCCTCCGTGTCAGGCGGGTTTGGTTATTCCATTATCCCCGCCTCTGCGTCTCTGCGTTAAAACACGTCTGCTTCGGCCGTGTCTTGTAAATAACTCGGCCCGTCGCTTGAGCCCTACGGGGAGACGGCTCCCAGCCCGCCGACCTGAACGCCAACCGAGACGATGTTGGACAAACCGCACGCACGGCAAGGGATGGGCAGCGTCCGGCAATAGGCGAGGGAGGCCGGAGCTTGTCGCAGGCCTCGTCTAGGGCGAGTTTGGACCCACATCCTTTTCGCATGAGCGTCACCGAAAGACTTCAAAAGCACCTCGCCTGCACACCCGCCCTCGAAGGCGCGGCTTTCATCGCCGCGAACTCCGCGATCAACGGCGACGTCGTCCTCGGTTTTGACGCCAGCGTGTTTTACGGCGCCGTGCTGCGCGGCGACATCAACATCATCCGCATCGGCAAAGGCTCGAATATCCAGGACAACGCCATCGTCCATCTCTCCGACGCCTACGGCACCGTCGTCGGCGATTACGTCACGGTCGGCCACGCCGTCACGCTGCACGGCTGCACCGTCGAAGATGGCTGCCTGATCGGGATGGGCTCGATCATCCTGGACGGGGCGCGCATCGGCGCCGGCAGCATCGTCGGCGCGGGATCGCTCGTGACGATGGGCTTCGAATGCCCGCCCGACTCCATGGTGATGGGCCGCCCCGCCAAGGTGGTGCGTCCGCTGAAGCCCGAGGAGATCGGCACCGGCCGCCGCCTTGCCGAAAAATACGTCGAGGTGGCCAAGGCCCACGCCGCGAGGCAGGCGGCGGCCGTGGGCTGATTTTCAACGCAGAGGCGCAGAGACGCGGGGACGAGCGGGGTCGCCTATCTCGTTCCAATTCACGACCGCCTTCTGATACCATTTCGCGTTCCGTCGTAACAAAACTCGATGATCGCGACCTGTAGGCCAGACCGTTGGTCTGGCTGCCCGACCAGCGGTCGGGCCTACATCGGAGCCGCATTTTTATACGTTTGAATGCAAAATGGCATGAGGCGGGGAATCATTGCCGCCGATCGATTTTGTCTTTGGGGCTCTTCGCGCCTCTGCGTTAAACTTCCGCTCTTGGATTTTTCTGTGCGCCTCCATGTGAACTATGGTTCACCTCTGTGACGCCATGAAAGCCGCCGAATTTTTCACGCTCCCGCCCTCGCTTGCCGAGTTCGCCTCCTTCTTTTCCCCGGAGCTCGAGCCGTGGGCTTGGCTGAAAGTCATCGGCGTCGCCCTCAAATCCCTGCCGAAGCCCGAGCCGTTGACCGGCCTCCCGCCCGGCGTTCACATCGAAGGCGCGGTGCATCTGGCGCCGGACGTGAAGTTGCCCGCCTACTGCACGCTCATCGGCCCCTGCTGGATCGGCCCCGGCGTGGAAATTCGTCCGGGAGCGTATGTGCGCGGCAATGTCATCGTCGGCGCCGGCTGCGTGCTGGGCAACGCCTGCGAATTCAAGAACTGCCTCCTCATGGACAAGGTCCAGGTGCCGCATTTTTCCTACGTCGGCGATTCGATCCTCGGCAACGGCGCGCACCTCGGCGCGGGCGCGATCTGCTCGAACCTTCGCCTCGATCAAAAACCCGTCGTCGTTCGCACCCCCGAGCGCAGCTACGAGAGCGGTCTGCGCAAGTTCGGCGCGATCCTGGGTGATGCCGCCGAGGTCGGGTGCAACTCCGTCCTCAACCCCGGCTGCGTGCTCGGCAAATACGCGCTCGTCGCCCCCGGCACCGTTCTCACTGGCTACCTGCCCTCCCATACAATCGCGCGCCAGAGGGGCGCGGTCTCTCACCTGCCGCGCCGGGATTGAGGATGCGAAGTTTCAACGCAGAGGCGCAGAGACGCGGAGAGAAACACCGTCAGGGCCGGGCGTGTTTTGAGGCTTTGACAGGCGTTTAGATAGGGGCCTTTGCGAGTAACTCCTTTGTTCCTCGCCGCCCTTTGTGAGCCTCCGCGCCTCCGCGTCTTTGCGTTAATCCTCGTTCAGCGCCGGCTCCTTGGCTTCGCGTTTAAAAACTTCCGTCCGTCCCTCTCCTCGCTCCAAGCTCCGCGTTCCCTGCTTTTTTCGCCATGCGCACCCTTACCGGCATCCAGCCTTCCGGCATTCTCCACCTCGGCAACTACCTCGGCGCCATGCAGCCGGCCATCGCCGCGCAGGAGAAAGGCGACTGCTACTATTTCATCGCCGACTACCATTCGATGACCTCGCTCGTCGATCCGGTGAAGCGCCGCGAATATACCCGAGGCGTCGCGCTCGACTGGCTCGCCTGCGGCCTCGATCCGAAGAAGGCCGTGCTCTGGCGCCAAAGCGACGTGCCCGAGGTCTGCGAACTCGCCTGGATGCTCGGCACGCTCGCACCGATGGGGCTCCTCGAGCGCGCCCACAGCTACAAGGACAAGACCGCCCGCGGCATCGCCGCCAACGTCGGCCTCTTTACCTATCCGGTGCTGATGGCCGCCGACATCCTTCTCTTCGACACCACGCACGTCCCCGTCGGCCGCGATCAAAAGCAGCACGTCGAGATGACGCGCGACATGGCGATCAAGTTCAACCTCACCTACGGCGAGACCTTCGTCATTCCCGAGTCCGTCATCCGCGACGAATCGGCCGTCGTGCCCGGGCTCGACGGCCAGAAGATGAGCAAGAGCTACGGAAACACCCTCGAGCTTTTCGGCGAGGAGAAGGCCACGAAGAAAAAAATCATGGGCATCCCGATGGATTCGCGGACGCCCGCCGAGCCCAAGCCCGACGCGGATCAGAACATCGCGATCCGCCTCCTCAAGGTCGTCGCCGAGCCGGCCTACGCGCAGGAGATGGAAGATCGCCTCCGCGCCGGCGGCCTTGGATACGGCGATTTGAAGAAGGCGTTGTTCGAGCAGGTTTGGAATCACTTCGCCGCTGCGCGCACGCGCCGCGCCGAGTTCGTCGCCGATGCCGGTTATGTGGACCAAGTGCTTCGCGAAGGCGCCGAGCGCGCCCGCGCCATCGCCGGCCCGGTGCTCGACCGCGCGCGCAAAGCCTGCGGCCTGCGCTAGGCGCTGTGTTTGCTGTAGCCGCGCCGCTGGCTCCTTTGTTCCGATCCGCGCTCCGCTCGGGTGAGCGGAGCGACAGGCGGTGGAGATCGCCGCCACAGGCCAGACATCGTCGCCAAAGATGCGGCGGTATTCGGCAGCGTTCTGCTCGATGATCGAGAGATAGGGAATTACAACGATGATGCGACGGGAGGCCGTGGACGCGGGCGTGAGCGAGCGCGAAGGCCATCGAAGCAAGGGTCTTGCCGCCACCAGTGGGGACGGTGAGGGAAAAGAAGCCGGCGGGCAGGGCGGCGCGGTCGAGGGCGGTGTCGAAGATGCGGTTACACAGCGCGGCTAGCGGGCTGTCAGAGTTGGCGGAGGCTTTGCGGGCGCGCTCGGCATGGACGTCCGCGAGCAAGCTATCGGTGTCGAGCGGCGTGTCGTCAGGGGGGAGGCGGGCCAATGGGCGGTGTCGAGCCGGTGCGCATCTACTACGCAGGAAAAGATGAGGCGGGCGTAGAACTCGGCGGAGTGCTCGCTTTGAATCCACGCAGGCGGGGTTGGTGCGGGCGGAAGCGGGCCGAGTTCGTTTTCGAGCAGAGCTATGAGACCGGGGACGGTTTCCGGAATGCGAAGACCGCGTTTGGCGCACATGCCTTCGATGTCGCATTGGTTATGCAGGCCGGCGTGGTGGCCGGCGATAACGAGGGCGGTGCAGGGGAGCGGGTGGTTTTAATTCGCCGCCCACGCGGCTCCGAAGATAGCGTGTTGCGTCTCGACGCTGCTGGTGCGCTGGCCGCTCAAGTAGGCTTGGAATTCGTGGCGGTATTTTCCCAAGTCGTGCAGCAGGCCGGCGAGGCGGGCTTCGGCGGCGGCGCCGAAGGGAGCGGCGAAACGCTCGGCGCTATACGGCGAAGTCGGCGACGTTGCGCAGGTGCTCGGCGAGGGGTTGCCAGCGGGATTCGTCGGAATTGGGCGTGCCGTCGGCGCGTGCGGCCGTGTGGGCGTAGTAGCGGCGCGGCGTCGGGTCGGGCGGCGGCATCACGGTGCTATAGGTAAAAAATATTACGTAATGTCGAGGGTTTGGACCGAGGCGGACACAAAAAG
>CAMLQS010000142.1 GCA_946482165.1 uncultured Verrucomicrobiota bacterium
CCGCTGAGGCCGCTGATGGTGATCTGCGAAGGGCCGGGGTCGGCCATGCCGACGCCGTCGGAGGGGCCGTAGATGACGGTGTCGTTGGTGAGCCGGAGGGCGGTGACATTGCTCGCGGTGAAGCCGGCGGTGTAGGTGCCGGCGGTGCCGAAGACGGCGACGCGGTAGGTGGTGCCGGCGGCGACGGAGAGGGTCTGGGTGGCGGAGTTGGTGCTCGGGCCCTTGGTGGTGAGGGCGGAGACGGCGGTGCCGGTGTAGAGCTGGATTTTTTGGCCGCCGGTGACGGTCCAGGTGGCGGTGCCGGTGAAGGGGGAGGTCCAGGTGAACCAGGCGGAGCGGCCGCTGTTGGATGTGATCTCGGAGGGCTCGCCGGTCTCGGTGGTGTAGGAGGAGTTGGTGCCGGTGTCGGAGGCGGTGCCGGAGAAGGTGAAGTTGTCGCCGGTGGTGCCGGAGTAGAAGGTGAAGGCGTTGGCGAAGGCGTCGTTGGAGCAGCTGGTGGTGAGCGTGGTGCTGCCGGAGCCGGAGACGCGTTTGACGACGACGATGGCGGTGACGGCGGCCTCGGGGGTGTAGGTGAAGGATTCGTCGGTGTCGGTGGATGCGTTGGTGGAGGAGGCGAGGAGGATGGGTTTGCCGTAGGTATCGGGGGTGAGGCTGTAGAGGTAGAGGTCGTTGTCGCCGGTGCTGGGGACGGTGAGCGAGAAGGTGACGGGGCGGCGGGCGGCGAGGGTGATCTTGCGGGCGAAGGCGCGGCGGCCGGTGGAGGTGCCGTCGAAGGTCTCGGCGACGGAGCCGCCGCTGGTGGCGAGGGTGCGGACGTAGGCTTCGACGGCGGCGTCGGCGTTGACCATGCCGTAGCCCTCGTAGCGGTCTTTGCCGACGGGGTAGCTGTTGGGGCCGGAGGAGGCTCGCTGGAGGGTGGGGTTGTTGGAGTTGCCCTCGCGGTTGGCGTTGGTCTCGGTGGCGGTGGCGTTGAGGAGGAGTTTGACGAGGGTGGGGGAATCGTCGGAGTCGAAGTCCCAGGTGTAGGCGCCGGAGGTCTCGAGGGCGTCGATGACGAGGGCGGCGACGCCGGCGACGAAGGGCGTGGCCATGGAGGTGCCCTGTTGCGGGGTGTAGTCGTTGCTGCGCTGGTCGGCGAAGGTGGCGGTGGTGCCGGAGCCGCCGTCGGCGGTGTTGGTGTCGGTGGAGAAGATGTAGCCGTAGCGGGCGGAGCCGCCGGGGGCGATGAGGTCGGGCTTGTAGTCGGTTTCCTGGCCGGAGGTGGTGACGAGGGTGGTGTTGCCGAGGCTGGTGTAGCTGGTGAGGGCGATGTTGCCGTTGGCGGCGCCGACGGTGATGGCCTTGGCGGCGGCGCCGGGGTCGGTGATGTTGGTGCTGGTGGCGCCGTCGTTGCCGGCGGCGGCGACGACGACGATGCCGTTGTCCACGGCGGTGTTGACCTTGGCGCGCATGGTGTCGGAGGTCCCGGAGGTGAGGCCGAGGCTCAGGTTGAGGACCTTGATGTCGTAGGTCTCGCGGAGGGTGACCATGGCGTCGAGGGCGGCGGCGATGGCGGTGGTGGTGGCGGTGCCGTCGCCGGTGGCGACCTTGGCGTCGATCCAGTTGCAGCCGGGGGCGACGCCGCGGAACTTGTTGAACCCGTCGCCGACGCCGGCGTGGTTGGTGACGGAGGTGCTGATGACGTAGTCGGAGACGGTGCTGCCGCCGACGCTGATGAGTGCGTTGCTGTAGCCGCGGGTGGTGCTGGGGGTGAAGGTGCTGGAGACGCTGCTGGTGGAAGTGCCGGTGGATCCGGTCGTGGCGACGGTGAAGGAGGTGGATCCGAGGGTGTTGTAGACGAGTTTGGTGGCGGTGCTGCCGCCGCCGGTCCACTTGGCGGTGGCGGACCAGGTGGTGGAGACGGCGGTGAGGGGGAGGAGGCCGGCGAGGAAGTTGCCGGAGCTAATGCTGGAGAGGTCGCCGTGCTCGGAGAAATAGAGCGTCGCGGAGCCGCTGCCGCCGGAGGAACCGGTGCCGGTGGCGATGCCGGCGACGTGGGTGCCGTGGCCGTTGTAGTCGGCGCTGGTGGAGAGGGCTTCGGAGCTGTAGTCGGCGAAATAGACGCGGCGGCCGCTGAGGTCGGTGTGGGACTGGTCCACGCCGGAATCGAGGATGGCGATGGCGATGTTGGAGGAGCCGTCGTAGCCGGTGGAGCCGTTGAAGGTGGATGACCAGACGGCGCGGGCGCGGCCGTTGCGGGTGGCCTGCATGAGAAAGCTTTTGGCGAGCTTGGCCTGCTCGACCTGGAGGAGGGTGCCGCCGAGGCGGGCGGGGAGGCCGGGGACGCGGCGGAGCGGGATGTGGCCGGTCCAGCCGTAGGAGACGGATTCGAAGACGTGGGCGATGCGGCCGCCCTCGGCGACGAAGGCGTCGAGCTGGGCCTGGGTGATTTGCCGGGCGAAGAGGAATTCGACGTCGACGAGGGCGTCGAGGTCGGCGGCGGCGGGATCGCCGAGGGCGGCGGAGGCGGCGCGGAGGTAGCGGGCGGCGAGCGCGTCCTCGATGCGGTCGTGGTCGGCGTCGCCGGGGAAGTCGCGCGGGATGTTGGGGCGGACGCGGGGCTCGGCGGGGGCAAACAAAACCTGAGGGCTGAGACCTGAGACCTGAGGGGAAGGCGGAGACTTGAGGCCCGCCCCGGCGGGCAAGCCTGAGACCTGAAGGGCCGGGGCGGGGGCGGCTTCGAGGGGGGCGGGCGGGGAAGCGGGGGTCGCGACCGCGACGGCGGCGGGCGCGGGTTTGGCGGGCGTCGGCTTTGATGCGGGGCGCAGGAAGAGGAACAGGCCGAGGCAGGAAACGAGGACGAGGGCCAATGCGAGGACGCGGACGCGAAGCGAGGACATCCCGCGAAGGTAGCAGACGGAATCTTAAGGTAACATTAAGACTCCGGCCGGCGGGGCCGAGTGGTCGAGCCGCCAGGACGCGCGAGGAAGGCGTTCGTGGAGGCGGTGGAGGGGATCAACGGAGCCGGGTGGCGACGGGGATAATCGCCCGATAGCCTCTGGCGTTGAGAAGATTAAGCCCGCGCTCGAGGGCGGCGACGCGGACGGCAGCGCTCAGGGGCGGGCCTTCGTGGAGCAGGATGATGGCGCCGGGGGCGAGCCGCCGGCCGATGCGAGAGGCGACGGAGGCGGGGTCGCGGGCAAAGGTGTCGCCGCTGCGAATCGTCCACCCGATGCACTCGAGGCCGCGCGCGGCGAGGGCGGGCGCGAGGAAGAGGTTTTTGATGCCGACGGGGGCGCGAAAACGACGCGGCGGCGGAGCGTCGGCGGGGAGTGGTGCGGCGAAGACGGCGAGGGCCTGGTCGAGTTCGCGACGGAGGCGCGAGGGCGAGGCGCACCAAAAACTGGCGACGGGGTGGGTGTGCGTGTGGTGGGCGATCTCGTGGCCGCGGCGGGCGATCTCGGCGACGAGGGCGGGGTGCCTGGCGGCGCGTTCGCCGACGAGGAAGAAGGTGGCGCGGGCCTGGTGTTTATCGAGGAGGTCGAGGATGCGCGGGGTATCTTCGGGGTCGGGTCCGTCGTCGATCGTCAGCCAGACCTCGCGGGCGCCGGGAGCGGAGGGGACGAAGCGGGTGGCCACGCGCACGAGGCCTTGCGCGCCGGGCGTGAATTGGTGCCAGAGCACAAGCGCGCCGCCGGAGAAGAAGACGGCGACGCACCAACCGAGCGGGACGCCGGAGGTCCAGAGCAGGACGGAGCAGAGTTTGATCACGGCGACGGCGGCGAAGAGCGGGCGCGGCGTGGCGCAGCGGATTTCGCTGCAGGGCGTGGCGAGGAAGTTGAGCGACGCGGCCCAGGCGCCGAGCGCGCCGCCCCAGAAGACGTCGAGCGCGACATGCTGGCGGGTGCCGAGGGTCGAGTAGACGATCAGGACGGCCCAGAGAAAATTGAACGCGCCGGCGATCCGGCCGCCACCGAGGGCGGGGAGGATGCGCTCGAACCAGAGCGCGGTGAAAACGGCGAAGGCGACGTGGAGCGATGGGCAGGCGTTGCCGGCGAGGTCGGCGTTTTTGAGAAACTGGATCGACGGGTGCAGGCTCCAGTCGATGTCGGGCGAGGGGACTGAGGTCGGGAAAAAGTAAAAGACGGCGTAGCCCGCGAGGCTGAGGCCGACGCAGCCGAAGGCGAAGCTCCAGAGCTGGCGGCGATCCACGAGGAAAGCCGGAACGAGCGAGATGTAGAACCAGAGGGAAACGTAGGGAAGGAGCGCCCAGGCGTGAAAGGGAAGCAGGTGATCCAGCCAGGTGGCGGGCATCACGGTGACGGGAAACGCGGGCGAGCGGAGCAGCGCGAAGTAGCCGACGAAAAACGCGCTCATGCCGACGGCGGTGCCGAGGGCCTTGAGCCAGGTGTCGACGCAGGTGCGACGGTGCAGGGCGCGAAGAGTGAACGCGGGCGGATGAGCGTGTGCGTGCTCGGGCGAGGGGTGGTTCATCGCCGGAGCAGGGCGCGCAGGGCGGCGGAGTCGGGTTTGCCGCGGGCGGTGAGCGGAAAGGCGGGCACGGCGACGAGGCGACGGGGGATTTTCCACGGCGCGAGGTGCTGGCGCAGCAGGGCCCGCAAGGGAAGCGGCGCGAGCGTGGTGGCGAGGACGGCGGCGAGCTGTTCGGGGTCGTCGGGGTGCGGGGCGGCGAAGGCGTCGGCGACGCCGGGCAGGCGGCGAAGCGCGGCTTCGAGATCGCCGAGATCGAGGCGGCGGCCGCCGATCTTGATCATGCGGCCGGCGCGGCCGAGCAGGACGAGGCGGCCGTCGGGTCCGAGGCGGGCGCGGTCGGCGGGGATGTGGCCCGAGGTGCGGCAGACGGCGGGACCGGAGACGCGGATGCGATCACCGGGTAGTTGGATGATCGATACGCCATCGAGGGCGGCGCCGACGCCGGCGCCATCGAGGGTGTCGTCGCCTTCGCGGTCGTAGGCGATGCCGCCGGTCTCGGTGGAGCCGTAGAAGCCGTGGGGTTTTAGGCCGAAGCGGGCGTGGAAGGCCTGCGCGGTGGCGGGCGGGAGCGGCGAACCGGCGGAGATGACGGTGCGCACGGAGGCGAAGGTGTCGGCGGGCAGGTCGGATTCGGCGAGCGCGCGGAGGAGGGCGGGGACGGCGGGGAAGATCGTCGGGCGATGGCGGGCGGCGGTGAGGGCTAGCGAGTGCGGGAGCGGCGTGTCGGCGCAGACGATGGCGGTGCCTTGGGCGAGGAGAGGGACGACGAGGTTTCCGAGGCCGTAGGAGTGGCCGAAGGGGATGACGGCGAGGTTTCGGTCGTCGGGGCCGATGCCCATGCTGGCGCAAACCTGGCGGCCGTCGGCGAGCATCTGGGCGTGAGTGAAGGGCAGGGCGCGAGGCGTGCCGGTGCTGCCGGAGGTGAGCTTGAAAAGAGCAGGGAGCGGGGAGCGAGGAGCAAGGAGCCGAACCTCGGGAACAGGGACGAGTTGGTGGTCAATCCAGGCGAAGGGGGCGCGGGCGGCGGCGGCGAGGGCGAGTTGTTGCGCGGCGGGCTCGGATGGGTCGAGGGGGACGGGCGTGGCTCCGGCACGGAGGAGGCCGAGAAACGCGGCGAACCAAGGGGCGCCGTTGGGGATCGCGAAGGCGACGCGTTGGCGGGCGACGGCGGCGGGAAGGGCGGCGCCGAAGTCCGAGGCGAGGGCGTCGAGCGCCGCGCGAGTCCAGGTGGCGCCATCCGCGGCATGCAGGGCCACGCCCTCCGGCGCGGCGGCGACGGTCGCGCGCCAGACGGAAGCGAGGGTGACGGGAAGGGGAGATGACAGGGATTGCCGCCGGGGCATGCAGGCGGAAGTAAGGGCGGCGACCGGACCTGATCGAAGACTAAAGTGAAGAAGTGCGCGCGGCGATCCAGACGGAGGCGAGGGTGCAGCCCCCCCAGGCTGGGTTTCGGACATAAACCAAACCGGAGCATCGCTAACGCCCCACGAGTGACGCGAGAAAGGGCGCTGGGCCGGCGTTGCCCGCGGAGGCACGGACTTCCGATCCGCCACCGCCTCGGACGCTTTGGCCGAGCGCACTTTCACGCCCGCGCTGCTCCGGGTTGTTTACGAGAAACACCCTGGCGTTGCTCCACGCCTTGCAGAAATTGACGCATGACCGGGCAGTAAACCTCGGGTTGCTCGACATAGGTCATGCGCTAGGCATTGGCAAAAACCTTGAGCTGAGCCCTTAGCATATGGTCCCGATGCGCCGGAAGGAGAAACGTTCGTTGCCCACGAAGCGCACTGTTGCGCGGGCCCGGAAACGGCTGAGAGCACGGACGGCGTCTGCCGGCGATCCCGGCTCTGGTCGGTCGCGCCGGCCGGCGCGGATGCGGAGGGCGCGGTGGCGGCCGGGGCGGGCGCGCCCCTTGTCATTCCAACAGATGCGCGCGGATGAAGAGCACCATCGCGTAAAACTGGAAATCGGAGTTCTCCTTTTTGCGAAAACCGTGCCCTTCGTCCTTGGCTTCCAGATACCAGACGGCGCCGTTTTTGCGGACCACCTCGACCATCTGCACCGCCTCCGTTCGCGGCACGCGGGGATCGTTCGCGCCTTGGATGACGAACAGCGGCTTGGTGATTTTCGCGGCGTGGTTGATCGGCGAGATGCGCTCGAAAATCGCGCGCATCGCGGGATCGCGCTCGTCGCCGTATTCCACGCGCCGCAGATCCCGCCGGTAGCTCTCCGTGTTTTGCAGAAACGTGATGAAGTTGCTGATGCCCACGATGTCGATGGAGCAGCGGATACGGTCGTCGTAGTGGAAGGCGCACGCCAGGGTCATGTAGCCGCCGTAGCTGCCGCCCATGATCATCACGCGCGAGGCATCCAGCTCCGGCTGGAGCGCGATCCAGTCGAGGAGCGCGCCGATGTCGCGCACCGAGTCCTCGCGTTTCGCCCCGTTGTCGAGGGTGACGAAGGTCTTCCCCTGGCCGGTCGAGCCGCGCACGTTGGGGTAGATAATCGCCACGCCGAGTTCGTTCAGGAAGTAGTTGTTCCGGCCGAGAAACACGGGGCGCGACTGCCCTTCCGGTCCGCCGTGAATGCTGATGATCACCGGACGCTTGCCGGTGAATTTCGCCGGGGGGCGAAACAGGAAGCCGCCGATCTCCAGTCCGTCGAAACTCCGCCACGCCACGAGCTCCGCCTCGCTGAGCCGTTCCGCCACGAGGCCGCCCAGCTCGCTTTCCGTCCAGCGCACGACCGCACCCGCGGCCGCGTCGAGCACGAAGACATCCGACGCGCCGCGGGGTGAGCTCACGTTGAACGCCACGTGCCTGTTGTCCTTGTGCCACCCGCCGACGCCGACCACTCCCGTCGGCAAGCCGGACACCGGTTTGCAGGTCCCCGTCGCGGTATCGAGCAGGTAGGCGCCAGAGCGGCCGTTTTCGTTGCTCACAAAGGCGAGGGCGCGTCCGTCGTCGGAGAGAGAAAACCCGTCCACGTCGTGTTGCAGGCCGGTGGTGAGGTAAGTGAAGCGCCGCGTGGCCAGATCGAGATAGGCAAGGCGCTTGAACTCGAAATCCTGATCGGTCGTCACATACACGCCCTTGCCGTCCGCGCTGAACTCCGCGTCGCCATAGGCCACGTTTTTCGCCGCGCGCGGCGTGAGTTCCGTCTTCCCTCCGCTCGCCACGTCGACGAGCCAAAGATGGCTTTCGTTGATGGAGACATACTCGCCCACCAGCAGCGTGCGGTCATCCGGCGACCAGTCCATGACATGCCAGCCGCCACCTGTTGCTTGCAGTTGGAGGCGGTCACTTTTCGGATCGCGCGGATCCGCAACGTAGAGGTCGCGATCGGCGCCGTTGCGCCGCGTGGAGCCGTAGGCGATGCGATCACCCCGCCGGCTCCAGACGACGCCGCCATTCTGGCTTCGCCCTCCGTCGGTGATGCGGGTGACCGTGCCATCGGCGAGGTCGTAGCGGTAGAGCTGAGCGAACTCGCTGCCACCGGCGTCGCGGCTAAAGACAAAGTAGTCGCCGGTCGCGCCGTCGAAGCTCGCCGCCCCCACGGGCTCGTCGAAAAATGTGAGCTGCCGTCGCATCCCGAGCGGAGCGGCCACCTGGTGGATTTGCGCGGTGCTCCCGAAACGAGTCGAAATCAGCATCTCGAGCCGGGTCGGGTGCCAGCCCGAGAAATTCGCGGAGCGCGCCTCGGTGTAGCGGTTCACATCCCGCACCAGGGACATCGGCACGGGGGGAATGCCCTCGGCGACGAGGTTGGCGGCGGGTTTCAGTTCTTCCTCGGATCGGAGCGTGGCGCCAAACACGACGGCGAGCAGCAGGGCGAGCCGGAGGGGATAAAGTCGGTTATGCATTGAGGAAAGTGGTGGCGGCGGACGGGTTCGGGTTTTCTTGAGGGATTCGATCCGGGCGAACAACCAGGAGCGGGCGTCGCTCCACTGGCGTTGCACGGAGCGTTCGGAGACGCCCGGGAGACCTCGGCGATCCGTGCTTCGTTCAACCCGGCGAAGAAACGCAGCTTCGCCAGTTCGACGCGTTCCGGGGAAGGCGGCGGCGAGATCGGCGAGGGCGGCGTCGAGTTGAAGCAGGATCGCCTCTTTTTCGGGTGCGAGGATCTCGAGGTTGTCGAGCGGAATGCGGCCGGGGTTTTTGCCGCGGCGGACGCGCAGCCGGCGGCGGGCGCGGTCGATGAGGATGTGCCGCATGGCCTCGGCGGCGGCTCGGGGGTGGCCGGAGCGGATGGCGTCAAGGAGGTGGGTGACGTCGTGAATGAGGCGAAGCTGAGCGCGGGCCGCCGGTGCATGCAGCAAGAAATCGGAAACCACGCCGAGGATCGATGTTGCTTAAATGCCCGGGTGGACGAGGCGGCGGAGCGAGAAGAGGTCGGTCTCCACGAAGACGAGGGCGAAGAGCACGATCAATGCGACGGCGGCGCCGAGGGAGGCGACGGCGGGGATGGCGCTGAATGAAAGGGTGGCAAAGGAGGCGGCGGTGGTGAACGCGGAGAGACGGATGGACGCCCGGGCGCGGGGCGAGCCGTCGTCGGCGTGGGCGAAGTGCGCGTAGTCGTCGGCCAGGCAGACGCCGAGCAGGGCGCCGAGCAGATGGAAAAGGCCGAAGGGTTCCCCGCGCAGCGCGAGGATCGCGAAGGCGAGGGCGGTGGCGAGCAGGGGCAGGGCGGCGGTGCGAAGGCCGGTCCGCAAGCCGTGCAGGCCGCAGGAGATGAGGACGAGCACGGCTATGCCGACGAAACTGAGCCTGGCGGTGGCGACCCGGTAGCGCGAGAAGAGTTGGTTCAACCCCTCGATGCCGGAGAGCGAGAGCGTGCCTTCGGCGGCCTCGAGCGGGAGGGCGCTCGCGGCGCGGGAGATAAACCAGGCGCCTTCGGCGTCGCCGTGGGCGAGCAGGCCGAGCGGGCCGGGGAGGGCGTCGAGCGTGTCGCCGACCAGCGTCTCGTAGGCGGGAGCGGGGCGGGCAAGGTGGGCGGCGAGATCGGCGAGGAAGGGTTTGAAGGCGTGGGGTTCGTAGCCGGCTTCTTCGGCGACGACGGGGAACGCGGATGCGAATCGGGCGAGATCGGCGCGGGTGTCGGCGGAATGCGCGGCGGCGTAGTCGGCGGGGAGCGGGAAGAGGTTGGCGATTCCGGAGACGGTCGTGCCGGCGGGTGCGGAGTCGGCGAGCTTTTGCCAACGCTCGCGCGCCTCGGCGAAGGAGGCGCCGCGGGTGACGAGCGAGACGCCCTCGTCGTTTTCGCCGAAGGCGACGCGGATCGCGGCGTCGTCGGCGCGGAGGGCGGGGGCGGGATACTCGAGGGCGCGGAGATCGTCGTTCCAGCGGACGCGAAAGAGTCCGAAAATCGAGAAGGCTGCGAGAACGACGAGAAGCGGAGAGCGGAGCTTGCGCGGACAGTCGGCGCGGGGGCGCCAGGTGCGCGGCCGGAGATCGAGCGCGGGAAAAATGGCGAAGTAGAGGAGGGTGGCGGCGAGCCCGAAGACGATGCCGGCGGCGACGTAGACGCCGAGTTGGCGGACGAGCGGGAGCTCCGAGACGGTGAGCGCGAGAAAGCCCGCCACGGTGGTGCCGGCGCCGCCGAGTAGGGGAAGGAGCAGGCGACGGATGCGCGCGGCGTAGGTTTCGGTCTCGCCACGGGCGAGCACGAGATGGAAAGCGTAATCCACGGCGACGCCGGAGAGAAGCGAGCCGAGCACGAAGACGAGGACGTGAACGCGAGGGAAGATGAGCGTGGTCGCGGTGACGGCGCCGAGCGTGGAAATGACGACGAGCGGGATGAGGTGGAGAAGTCCGAAGACGCGGCGGACGAGGAGAGCGGAGACGATGAGGACGGAGAGGATCGCGATGACGTTGAGGCGCGAAATCTCGGCGCGGGTCGATGCTTTGGCGGCGGCTGCGAAGCGATGCACGCCGGTGAAGCGGGCGGTGAGCGCGGGAACGTGGGCGCGGGCGGCGGCTTCCGCGGCGGCGAGGGCGTCGAAGACGGGTTGTTGTCCGTCTTCGGAGAGCGGGCCGGCGCGGGTCTCGGCCCACACGAGGGCGCGGCCGGGCGTGGCGGCGGGGACGGCCGCGAGCGAGGCAGCGCGGTCGGCGAGATCGGGGAGGAGCAGCAGCGGATCGGAGGGCGCGAGTTCCGCGAGGGTGGATCCTTCGGGCGAGGCGAGGCGGGCGTCGAGGGTGGCGATGGCGCGGCGGGCGAGCCAAGACGGGAACGCGGGATGAGCGCCGAGGCCTGGAACCTGAGGGGAGGCGGTTGCGAGCAACTCGGACGCGTAGGCGCGGCGTTGGGCGGCGAGCCAGCCGGGGAGGAGAAGATCGAGGCGGCGGGCGTGCAGGAGGGCGCCGAGGGCGTGTTGCCAGGAGCGGTCGGCGAGGGGATAGGCGCCGGCGAAGGCGGGGGAGGCGCGCAGGCGTTCCGCGTGGGCCTCGGCGGCGGCGGCGAGTTTGGCGGGCGGGGTGTCGGCGGGGGCGTCGAGCACGGCGAGGACGACGCGCGACTGGCGTTCGCGGACGAGGGAGAGCGCGAGGCGGGCCTCGGGGTCGCGCTCGTCGGCGGGGAGGAGCTCGGTGACGTCGGTGGTGAAGCGCGTTTTCGGATCGAGGCTGAGCAACCAGACGCCGCAGAGGACGGCGAAGGCGAGTAGGATGAGGAGTGGGAGGCGGGCGCGGGGCACGGAATTTAGCCGCGGATTTCGCGGATGGGCGCGAATGACGGCGGGAGTTTAGCGGAAGTAGCGGGCGAGGTCTTCGGGCGTGAATTCGCCGCCGGACTCCGTGTATCCGAGGGCGATGTCTGTGTGGAGGTTGGGGGTCTTGGCGAGGACGATGCGGGTGAGGCGCGTGGCGTCGCCGGCGAGGGTGAGTTCACGGTAGGTTGCGGGCGCGTCGGGGCGGCGGGAGAAGGTGAGGGCCCAGGTGCCGGCGTCGCCCTCGGTGGCGGCGAGCGCGTAGGATTTTTCGAGGGTGGCGAGGTCGAATGCGAAGAGGGCGTGGAGGAGGCGGAGGTCGTCGGCGGCCTCGGGCGGGGCGACTTGTTCGCGTCCATCGGGATGGCGAAGGAGGAGACCTTTGTCGTCGAGGATGACGACGGGCGCGCGGGGCTGGTCGTAGGCGAGGCTGAGGCCGCGGGCGCGGTCGATGCGGACGATGCCGGAGATGACGACGGGTTTCTTTTTGAGCGGAGTGAAACGGCTTTCGGTGAACTCGCCGACGACGATGCGCGGACGGGCGAGCGTTTCCAGCCGGGAGCGGACGGCGGGCGCGAGCTCGGCGGCGTAGGGTTCGGCGGCGCGCGCGAGGCCGGGGAGGAGGGCGAGCGCGAGGAGGAGAACGGGAACGAGGCGAAATAATCTCATCGGCGTGTCGTGATACTGCGAATACGGCGGCGGGCGGCGAGCACGGCGGGAAAGGTGAACAGGAGGCGGG
>CAMLQS010000143.1 GCA_946482165.1 uncultured Verrucomicrobiota bacterium
CATCGCCAAAAAAGCCCGCGACGGCAAAATCACCCTAGCCGATCTCGACGGCGGCGTCTTCACGATCACCAACGGCGGCACCTTCGGCTCGATGCTCTCGACCCCGATCATCAACGCCCCGCAGAGCGCCATCCTCGGCCTCCACTCGATCAACGAGCGCCCGATCGCGCTCAACGGCCAGGTCGTCATCCGCCCGATGATGTATTTGGCTTTGTCCTACGACCACCGCCTCGTCGACGGCAAGGAGGCCGTCACCTTCCTCGTGAAGGTGAAGCAGGCCATCGAGGACCCCACCCGCCTCCTCCTCAGCGTCTGATCATGTGCGATGGCTGATGGATGATGTCCGATGGACGATCCGTTTAGCCATCAAACATCATCCATCATACTTCACACATGTCTTCCCTGTCCTTCGACCTCATCGTCATCGGCGCCGGCCCCGGCGGCTACGTGTGCGCCTTTCGCGCCGCGCAGCTCGGCCTCAAGGTCGCCCTCGTCGAGAAACGCGCCACTCTCGGCGGCACCTGCCTCAACGTCGGTTGCATCCCGAGCAAGGCGCTCCTCGCCTCCTCCGAGCACTACGCCTTCGCCAAGGGCCACGCCGCCGAGCACGGCATCAAGATCGACGGCGTCTCCATCGACGTCGCCGCGATGCTAAAAAAGAAGGACGGCATCGTCGCCAAGCTCACCGGCGGCGTCGCCGCCCTCGCCAAGGCCCGCAAGGTCGCCGTCATCACCGGCGAGGCGAAGTTCGTCTCCGGCGACACCGTCGCGGTCGGCGACCAGACGTTCACCGCCAAGAACATCGTCATCGCCACCGGCTCCGCCCCGGTCGAGCTGCCTTTCCTGAAGTTCGACGGCCAGACCGTCCTCTCCAGCACCGAGGCGCTCACGCTGCCCGCCGTCCCCAAGAGTCTCGCCGTCGTCGGCGGCGGCGCCATCGGCCTCGAGCTCGGCTCCGTCTGGGCGCGTCTCGGCGCCGAGGTCACCATCGTCGAGTTCCTGCCCAAGATCGCCGCCGCCAGCGACGACGACGTCGTCCGCAACTACACGCGCATCCTCCAAAAGCAGGGCCTCAAGATCGAGGTGAACGCCAAGGTCACCGGCTACGACGCCAAGAAGCAGGTCCTCCTTGCCGAGCGCGACGGCAAGGTCCTCGAAGTGCCCGCCGAAAAGGTCCTCGTCGCCGTCGGCCGCCGCCCCTACGCGGACGGTCTCGACCTCGCGAAGGCCGGCGTCGAACTCACCGACAAGAAACGCATCAAGGTCGACGCCCATCTCCGCACCACCGCCCCCGGCGTGTGGGCGATCGGCGACGTGATCGACGGTCCCATGCTCGCCCACAAGGCCGAGGAGGACGGCGTCGCCGTCGCCGAGTGGATCGCCGGCAAACACGGCCACGTGAACTGGGACCTGATGCCCGCCATCATCTACACCGAGCCCGAGATCGCCACCGTCGGCCTCGGAGAGGATGGCGCCAAGGCCAAGGGAATCGCGGTCAACGTCGGCAAGTTCAACTTCGCCGCCAACGCCCGCGCCCTCGCGAACGACGCCGGCGACGGCTTCGTGAAGATCATCGCCGACGCCAAGACCGACAAGATCCTCGGCGCCCAGATCCTCGGCAAAAACGCCGGCGAACTGATCGGCGAGATCGTCACGCACATGGAATACGGCGGCAGCGCCGAGGACCTCGCGCGCACCATCCACGCCCACCCGACCATGTCGGAGGCCGTGAAGGAAGCCGGCATGGCCGTCAGCAAGAGCGCCATCCACGCGCTCTGATCGCGTTGCGTGCGGCCGCGGCCGTCCCCGCCCGGAACGCTTGATCATCAGCCTCGCGCTCTCCGGGATCGCGTTCCCCGGGAGCGCCGGCGTCCCCGCCGGCCCGGCCCCAAAGCCGACGAGGACGTCGGCGCTCCCGCCCCCCACCCTCGCACCCGAGCTGCGCTTCCCCGAGTTTCGAAGCGGCATGCGGAGCCGCGAAGCGCCGGTCGGGCGTCCGATGCTCGCGATCACGCAAAAACACGGGGCGATACCAAATCGACTACCCGGGCATCGTTTTCCCGCGCGCTGTTCCCGCTCCGTCGTCGCGGCGTGTCCCGAAACCCGGGAACGCCCCTCCGAAGTGGTGCGCCATGTCGGAGTCGAACCGACCTCTCATGCTTGGGAAGCACACATAATAGCCGATATACTAATGGCGCGCTAAACGGACCGCCCCAGAGCTAAGGCCGCCGCGGCCGTGCGCAACTGCGTTTTGCAACGATCCGTCGAGCACGATCCTTTTTCCGCCGCGGATGGCGCGGATGCGCACGGATGAACTCTTCCTTATCCGCGCCCATCCGCGCCATCCGCGGTCCAAGTATCCTGATCGAAACCCGCTCGATCCGTTACGATATCCGTTCAATCCGTGGTCAGCCGGCCTTCTTTTCCGCAGCCATTCCAGTCGCTGCGGCGAGCGCCGCCACCTGTTTCTCCAGATCGCGCATCCGCTGCATCAGCTCGGGGAGTTTTTGCACCGCGATCCATTGCCGCTTCGCCTGCTTGTCCGGCGCGGCCGGAATGCCGAGGACCGTCTCCTTGTCGCCCACGTCGCGCATCACGCCGGACTTCGCGCCGACCACCGACTGGCGACCGAGCTTCAAGTGGCCAGCGATGCCGGATTGCGAGGCGATCACGCCGTAGTCGCCGAGCTGCGTGCTGCCGGCGAAACCCACCTGCCCCATGATGAGGCAATGCCGCCCGATCACGACGTTGTGCGCGATATGCACGAGATTATCGATCTTCGTGCCTTCGCCGATGATCGTCGGCCCGAGCGCTCCGCGGTCGATCGCCGTGTTGGCGCCGATCTCCACGTCGTCTTGGATGATCACCTGGCCGACCTGGAGCATCTTGCGGTGCTTGCCTTGGTCGAAAACGTAGCCGTAACCGTCCGAGCCGATCACCGTGCCCGCGTGAATCGCGACGCGATCGCCGAGCTCGGTGCGCGCGTAAAGCACGACATTCGGCGAGAGACGCGTGTCCTCGCCGATACGGCAATCCGCCCCGAGGTGGTTGCCGCCCATGAGCACGCTGCGCGCGCCAATCACCACGCCTTCCCCGACAACGCAGTGCGGCCCGACATGCGCCGTGGCGTCGACGCGCGCCGTCGACGCGATCCGCGCACTGGCATCGATTCCGGGAGCGAACACCGTCGGCGGATTAAAAATCGGCAAGGCCCGCGCCGCCGCCACGCGGGCGTCGGGCACGCGGATCAGCACTTTGGTCGCGGAAGCGAAAGCGCCCGCGCCCGAAACCAGAATGGCCGACGCCGCGCTCGCCTCGGCCGCCGCGAAGTAGGTGTCTTTCTCCGCGAAGGTCAGATCTCCCGCCCTCGCGCGGTCCGCCGAGGTGAAGCCCGTGAGGACCACGTCGCCGTCGCCGATGATTTCGCCGCCAAGCTGCCGGGCCAGATCGGCCGTGGTGATTTGCATAAGATGAAATTTATACCGACGACTTCGTAAACCGGGTCTCTGGATTTAAACTGCGGATTCCGCGGATGAACGCGGATAAACCGCACGCCTCCGAAACATCCGCGCCCATCCGCGAAATCCGCGGTTTAAAGCGGGTCCATCAGCGGCCGCCGAAACCGACCATGCGCTGCGTTTCCACGTCCCACACCTTGAGCCGCAGGCAACGCACGATGTCGCGGGGATGCAGCGAAGTGACCTTCGGATTCTGCAACTCGGGCATCGCCGCGATCACCTCGGGCAAGCGGTAGAACGGGATGTGGTCGTTTAGGTGATGGATGTGATGAAAGCCGATATTCGCGCTGAACCACTGCATGATCGGCCCCATGCGCATGTAGCTGGACGACTCGAGCGCGGCCTTCTCGTAGGTCCAGCCATCGCGGTCGCTGAAGGAAACGCCCGGAAAGTTGTGCTGCGCGTAGAAAAGGTAGGAGCCGATCGCGTAGGTGATGAAGTGCGGGATGAACTGCGTAAGGATAAGCGCCGTCCAGCCGCCATGCAGAAAGAGCGCCGCGCTGATGCCGAAGTGAACGACAAGCGCGACCAGGCAGTCGAAGTGCTTTCGCGGATGGTTGAAAAACGGATTCAGACACATCCCGAACAAGAACATGAAAATGTAGCCGAAGAGGATGGTGAGCGGATGCCGGACGAACAGGTAGCCAAAGCGCTTTCCCCGGGAGCTGCGCTCGAACTGGTCCTTCGTCATGATCGGAAACGAGCCGATGTGCGACCCTCGGAGCTTCGAGTTGTGATGATGATGATGGTTGTGCGAAGCGCGCCAGATGCTGCTCGGGCTGAGCGCGAGAATACCGAAAACCTGCATCAGAATCTCGGCCGCCTTCGACCGCGGCAGGATGGCGTGATGCTGCTGATCGTGGTAGATAACGAAGAACCGCAGGATCAGCAGCCCCGCGAGAAGGCTGGCCGCCAGCCGAAGCGGCAACGGGATCGGCGCAAGCGTCGCCCCGAACGCGGCGACCAGGAGAAACCCCGTCGACAGGATGCACCACCAGCTTCGCGCGGTGTTATCCTTCGCGAATCGCTTTGTCGCCAAGATCAGCTCGACACCGGTTTTCATTAGGCAGAGTCCGGCGGCTTGGGGCCGTTGTCGACGCGGACTTGCTACGATTACGCATAAAATTTCCATCCGGGTAGGTGATTACCCGCGCACCATCTACCCAGGACGGAGCATGAAAACCGGCCCGCCAGCGTTACCGCTCAGGTATAATCGGAACGCCCAACTCGGAAAAACCCTCCAACACCTCGGCCACCAGCGGCTCGCCCGCGATTTCGCTCCACTCGCGATTCGTCGAGATCCGCACAAAGGCCTGGGCTTCATCTCGCCGCACGCCCCGCTCGAAAAACACCCTCAACTGGTCGCGCCACGACAGCGGGTCGAAGGCGCGAAAAGGCTCTCCGGCCACCAAGTGCCAAAACCAGACGCGCTGCGGAAAGGCGCCGTGGTGAAACACGCGTTGCTCCGCCTCCGCGACCATGCTCCCGTCAGGCAAGGGCAAGGCTAGACGCGCGCTTTGCGCTCCATCCATCACCCAGCCCGTGCCCGGCCAGCAGGACTCGGGCGTATGCGCCGCCACCGTGCTTACCGAGGTCCTACCCGCGGGCCACCAAGCGACATAGACGGTCACCTGCGTGACGCCCTCCGGGCCTCGTCGCTGGTAAGTCCGCTCCACGAGATGATCGGTTTGCAGCTCGTCGAAAAAATAGAACAGGTCGGCGCGCGTCTGCACGGTCCAGCCTTCGGGGACCAGCTCCGGCACGATCCGTCCGAGATCCGGCACCGGCCCGGCCGACGACGCATTCCCCTCCGTCCGCGCCATCACGTAGCCGAGCCACAGCGCCGAAATCGCCAGAAAACCCATGCCGCCGACGCTTGGCGCCAAGCTCGCCCGCACCGAAGCCACGGACGCCCCGGTGCCGACTTCAGCGGCGTCGACCACGCTGGCCAATTCCCTGTTGCCCGACTTCACGCGGGCGTCCGAAGCGTGCGTGCCAAGCGAAGCTTCCCGCGCTTCTAGCACCGTGGCCAGCCAGGCGAGCAAGGCGGTCGTGACGGCCAGAACGGCGAAGCCCAGCCCATCGTGCCACGCACCGGTGATATCCACGCCCTCGCGAGCCAGAAGCGTGAGGGTGAGCGAACGGAAGAAGTTGGTCAGCAGCGCCAACGGTCCGGCCACGAGCACCAGCACAGCGCGATGCCCCGGCGAGCGCAGCATCAGCGCCGACAACACGAGCCCCGCAAGCACGCACGAGACGAGACTGCGCACGCCGCTGCACGCCTCCTCGACCCCCACCGAGGTGGCGCCGAGGTGGATCACGTTGCCCGCCCTCATCGCCGGGATGCCAATCAGCCGCAGCGTCTCGACCACGCCGCCCGTGATGAATTCCTGCAAGCCCATCGTCAGCCGCGCATACGTCGCCGGCGGCAAGGGCGCGCTCAACAGCAGCACAGCGGGAATTACCAGAGCCGGCCAACCCGCGCGTATCCAACGAACCTCCCGATCCGCCGCGAGCGCTCCGGCCAAGACCGCCGCGGAGGCTGCGGCGACCGACAACAAAAACAGCGTCGGCACCGCCGACCAGCCCATCGCCACCGCATACACCGTGGCAAAAAGCGACGCCCCGGCGAGCCCGGCGCCGCAAACCGCGATCAACGCGATCTGCACGCCGCGACGAAGGCCAGGCGAGTTCCCGGCCGAGCGCCGCCAAAGCAGAAAGACGACGGGCAGGGCAAAAAATCCGTGCGAGAGATCCGGATTCGTCCGCCATTCGGGCCAAAGACGCGCGGCCCAAGCAACAAGCCCAACCGCCACCAATGCGCAGGCCGCCCCCGCCAGACATTCCGCACGCGACCAAGCCCGCGCCTTGCTCGACCAATTTCGAATGTGTTCGGAAAATGCCATGCCCTTGTGGGCGCCGACTATCGGGTCGGTCCCAGGCAAGGCAACCCGTCAGGAATTCCGGCCGCGCCCGGAGGATCTCGCACTGCGCTCAGCATACCAAAACCACGCGCGGACCAGCGCGTAGACCGCGGTCGCCACAGCCGCCCACGCCGCCTCAAGGAGAAGAATCCCGGTGACCCATCCTCGGATTGGCTCAAGGTCGCCGACAAAGAAACAAATTCCCGCGAGTGTGATCGTTCCCGCCACGATCAGGCCGATGACCCAATGGCCGACCGCTCGTTGATAACTCGGATCCTCTTCCCACATGGCGGCGTAAGTTTGCCTCCCGGAGGCCGGCGACACAAGCAACCAGAGCCCCTCCGCCAGCCGGTCATCGACGCGCGAAAACGAAACGTTCCCGACCACGCAGATCCAGTCGCGACTCACCGTCGCGCAGTCCCGCTTCGGCGAGCGCGGAGAGGAGCGCGGCATGCTGCTTCACGCCGGTTTCGAGAGCGAGCAAGCCGCCGTCGCCGAGACGCGCGGCCGCGCCGGCGATGATTTTCTTCAAGTCGGCGAGACCGGCGTCGGGGGCCACCAGCGCGGAAAGCGGATCATGCACCCGCACTTCGGGCTCCGCCTCCGCCACCTCCGAGTCGGTGAGGTAGGGCGGGTTGCTCACGATCACATCGAATATGGCGTCGGCGGGCAGGGCGGAAAACCAGTCCGACTTCAAAAACGACACGCGCTCGGACAGCCCGGCGAGAGAGGCGTTTTCGCGAGCGAGCGCGAGGGCATCATCACTCGCGTCGACGGCCGTCACCTGCGCGCTCGGCCAGGCTTTCGCGAGCGCGAGCGCGAGCGCTCCGGTTCCGGTGCCGAGATCGAGCACGCGCGGGACCGCGCCCTCGGCGGGCTTCGCTCGCTCAAGAATGAGTTCGAGCAGCTCTTCGGTCTCCGGCCGCGGCACGAGCGCGCGTTTGTCGCTCTTCAAGGTGAGGCCGCCCCACTCCACCGTGCCCAGGATGTGCTGGAGCGGCTCGCGCTGGGCGCGGCGTTTCACCAGCGGGCGGATCTTGTCCAGTTCCGGTTCGGTAAGCAGGCGCTCGAATTGGATGTAGAGCTGCATGCGCTTGAGACCGAGCGCATGCCCCACGATCTGCTCGGCATTGAGCCGCGGCGACTCGACCCCGCGGGAGGCGAAAAAGTCGGTCGTTTTGGTGATGATCTCGAGCAGGGACAGCATGGAGAACCGCTAAAGAACGCTAAAGCTCGCTAAAGGAAAGCCTGCCCTGAACGCCGTCTCGTCTCTGTTTGACGGTCTTTGGCGGTTTTGGCGGCTCGAAATTCTAGTCTTCTTCGTCGTCGCCGGACGCGGCTCGCTTCATGTCGTAAGGCTGGCCGGTGAGCTCGGCCAGCTTTCGCTCGAGGTCGGCTTTTTGCAGGGCCTCGATCACCGGGGCGATCTCGCCTTCGACCACCTGCGGCAGGCTGTAGAGCGTAAGGCCGATGCGGTGGTCGGTGAGCCGATTCTGAGGGAAATTGTAGGTGCGGATGCGCTCGCTGCGATCACCCGTGCCGATCTGGCCCTTGCGCTGCGCCGCGTATTTCGCGGCCTCGTCGTCCTGCTTCTTCTGAAGCAGGCGGGCGCGGAGCACGGCCATCGCGCTGGCTTTGTTTTTGATCTGCGAGCGTCCATCGGCGCAAAACACCATCAGGCCGGTGGGCTTGTGAATGATGCGCACCGCCGAGTCGGTGGTGTTGACGCCCTGGCCGCCCGGTCCGCTGGCGCGCTGGACCGTGATATCGAGGTCCTGCGGGTCGATCTGCACATCGACTTCCTCGGCCTCGGGCAACACGGCGACGGTGACCGTCGAGGTGTGGATGCGCCCGTTGGCCTCGGTGCTCGGGATGCGCTGCACGCGGTGCACGCCGCTCTCGAATTTGAGCTGCTTGTAGACGTCCTGGCCGCGCACGAGGAAACTCACCTCGCGAAAGCCGCCGCGCTCGGAGACGGAGCTGCCCATCGGCTCGACCGTCCAGCGACGCGTGTCGCAGTAACGCTGATACATCCGGGTGAGCGTGGCGGCGAAGAGCGCGGCCTCCTCTCCTCCGGTGCCCGCGCGGATTTCGACCACCGTGTTGCGCGAGTCGGTGGGCTCGGGCGGAATCATCTGGCGAAGCACGGAAGCATGCAGCTCCTCGACGCGTTTCTCGAGGCCGGGCAGCTCGGCCTCGGCCAGTTCGCGCAATTCCGGGTCGCCGGAGGAATCGCGCAGCAGCGCTTTCATCTCGGCTATGTCGGCATGCGCTTTCTCCAGCGCGCCATGGTCGGCGACAAGCGTGCCGAGCCGCTGGTGTTCGCGGGTGACGTCGGCCGCGGCGCGGGCGTTGGTGTAGAACGAAGGCGAACGCATTTGCGCGTCGAGCTCGTCGAGTCGGCGGCGGAAAGGGGTGATGTCGGGCAGAGTGACCATGAAGGAAAGGGATGGGGACGGAGACCTGAAACCTGAAGACGCAGGCGGGAGAGAGCGAGGAGCGCGCGCGTTGCGGATTGCGCGGAGAGGGACGCGCGGCTTGCGTTGAACACGCGATGCCGCAGCGGGACAGGAAATCCCGCTAACGGTGTTGATCCGCCATGGCCACGACTCTCTTCACGCAGAACATCATCGCTTGCATCTGGGACTTCGACAAGACGCTTATCCCGGAATACATGCAGTCGCCGCTTTTTCGGCGCTACGGCATCGATGAAAACACGTTTTGGCACGAGACGAACAACCTCGTCAGCCACTACAAACGGCGCGGCTACCACCTCTCGCCCGAGATCGCCTACCTGAACCACCTCCTCACTTACGTGCTCGCGGGCAGGATGCCCAAGCTGAGCAACAAGATCCTGAGGGAATGCGGCGCGGACATTAGGTTTTATCCCGGCCTGCCCGATTTCTTCCGCGTGGCGCAGGGTTACGCGGCCGAGAAGGAGGCCTACCGGAAACACGACATCCGGCTTGAGCACTACATCGTCAGCACCGGCCTGGCCGAGATGGTGCGAGGCAGCGCGATCGCTCCGTTCGTGGACAACATCTGGGGCTGCGAATTTATCGAAAACCCGCTTCAGCCCGGCTTCCTCCAGCAGGCGGATTTCGGTCTCGAAACCGAGTCGCTCATCGCGCAAATCGGCCTCGTCATCGACAACACGACCAAGACCCGCGCCCTTTTCGAGATCAACAAGGGCACGAACAAAAATCCCGCCATCGACGTGAACGCCAGCGTCGCGCCCGAGGATCGCCGCGTGCCGTTTCAGAACATGATCTACATCGCCGACGGCCCGAGCGACGTGCCGAGCTTTTCGGTGACGAAGAAGGGCGGGGGCAAAGCCTACGGCGTCTACAACCCCGCGCGTTCGGACGAGTTCGCCCAAAACGACCGCCTGCGCGCTTCGGGACGCATCGATCACTACGGCCCCGCCGACTACCGTCAGGAGAGCAGCACCGCGCAATGGCTGCGCCTGCAAATCCACGGCATCTGCGACCGCATCGTCGCCGACCGCGAAAGCGCGGTGGCCACCCGGGCCGGCCGCCCGCCCCGCCACCTCAATCCCACGCCGGAGGAACAGGCGGCGATCCGCGCCGCGGCCGAGGCGGCGCAGGCGCCAAAGCAACAGAGCTTTTTATAGGCGCGGAACGGCGGCGCCGGACGGGCCGCGGGCGACCAAGCGGGCTTTCAGCCTGGGCTGTGTCTCGTAAATAAGCCGGAGCAGCGTGAGCGAGAAAGGATGCTCGGCCAAGACGACCGAGGCGGAGGCGGACCGGAGGTCCGTGCCGCCGAGGGCAACGCCGGCCCAGCGCCTTTTCTCGTTTCACTCGTAGAGCTTTAGCGATGCGCCGGTATATTTACGAGACACGGCCCAGCGCCGCCTCGAACTTCACCGCATCCTCCGGCGTGTCGACGCCGATGCCGGGGTCTTTGGTCACGTCGCAGGCGATCTCGTATCCATTCTCCAATACGCGCAGCTGTTCCAGCTTTTCGATCCGCTCGTAGCGGCCGGGCGGCAACGCGGCGAACTTCTCCAGCAGCTCCGCCTTGTAGGCATAGAGGCCGAGGTGCTTGTAGCAGGGATTGGCCCGCACCCAGGCGTCGTCCACCTTGCCCGCGAGGTCGCGCGCGTAGGGCATGGGCGAACGGGAAAAATACAGCGAGCGCCAGCCGCCGCCCGGCGCGAAGACGACCTTTACCTGGTTCGGGTTGAAAAAGTCCTCCGCGCGCTGGAAGGGCGTCGCGAGCGTGGCCATCGCCGCCGGGCCGTCGATCAGCTCCGCGAGACGGCGGATTTGCGCGCCGGTCACGAGCGGCTCATCGGCCTGCACGTTGATCACCCGCCCCGCTCTCGCCGTGCGGTTGGCCTCGGCGATCCGGTCGGTGCCGCTCTGATGCTCCACGCTCGTCATCACGGTGCGGAAACCCGCCTTTTCGAGCGGTTCAGCCAGGAGTAAATCATCCACGGCAAACCAGCAGGGAAACTCCGGCGCCTCGCTCCGGATGCGCTCCGCGACCCACAGCACCAAGGGTTTGCCCTTCACGCGGTGCAAGAGCTTGCGCGGAAAGCGCGTCGATTCGAGACGGCAGGGAACGATGATGGCGGTGGATGCGGTCATGCGGAGAAACCGCACCCTGCCCGCCCGGTTTTTGGGTTGCAAGCCGCGCCCCTGAGCCGGACTTTGCGCCACTTCATGGAAAAGACCGACACCGCCGCCCAACTCGTTCGCGAGCTTGTTGTGCAAAACAAGATGGGGATTCATGCCCGTCCCGCCGCGATGATCGTGCGCATCACCAACAAGTTCAAAGCCGACGTCATGGTCGAAAAGGACGAGGAACAGGTGAACGGCAAGTCCATCATGGGCCTCATGATGCTCGCCGCCGGCAAGGGCTCGAAGGTCAAGTTTCTCGCCACCGGGACCGACGCCGCCGCGATGCTCGACGAGCTCGACGCGCTGTTCGCCCGGAAGTTCGACGAGGCCTGAGCGCCGCCCGCTCGCCGCGGGAGATGGATCCGCGCAACGTCAACGCTGGCGCCTGCGGCCCGGATTGACGGATATGACTTTACGGCCACTGCATTTGGCGGGCCGCCATCCTCGGCATCTACAAAGGCGATAACCGTCATACGAGCCAGCCGCGGACGCGGGCGACGAAGACGTCGCCCTCTGCATTGTTATACAGCGAAATGCGCAATGGGATGACGTGCCCCCGCGCGCAACAAAAAGCCCGGTCGGGGCGCGAAACGCCGACCGGGCTGAGATCTTACGGCTAGGCGTTTTCGCAGCCTAGATGTGGATCGCCTCTTTCGTCGTGTCCGCCGCCGCCTCGGCCAGGGCCTCGGAAAGCGTCGGATGGGCGTGGATCGTCTGGTGCACGTCCTCGATCGTGGCTTCGAGACCGATGGCGAGGCCGTATTCGGCGATGAGCTCGGTGGCGTCGCTGCCGATGATGTGCGCGCCGTAGATCTCGCCGGTC
>CAMLQS010000144.1 GCA_946482165.1 uncultured Verrucomicrobiota bacterium
CCCTGGTTGTAGAAGCGGGCGCGGAGGTAGTAGTGGCCGAGGTCGGCGTCGTATTGCTCACCCCGATACAGGTAGGCGTTGTCGCTCGCGCCGGTGCGGCCGATCAGATTGCCGAAGGCGTCGTGGTCCCAGGTGTCGGTGATCGCGCCGGTTTCGTCGGTGAGGGCGCGGACGCTGCCGCCGCCGTCGTAGACGTAGAACGAGCGGGGGGCAGGGAGCGAGGAGCCTGGAGCCTGAGTCGAAACCGAGAGGAGGTCGTGGCCGTAAGCGTAGGCCTTGATCGTGGTGCCATCGGAGTCGGTGGTCGTCTCCTCCAGGACCTGCGCGTAGCCGGTAAGATTGTTGGCGCAAACCAGGTAGCTCGTGCTGGAAACGAGCTGCGACGACGCGTTGAGGATCGTTTTGCCGATCCGGATGCCGTCCGCGTCGTAGGCGAGGTAGACCTTCGACAGGTCGGAACGAGTGCGGACGATCAGCCTGTCCTCGAAGTCGTAGATATCGGGCGAGGCGGGAGAAGACGCCAGACCGGCGGTCTGGCCTACCGTCGTGTTGCCGTTGGCGTCGTAGGTGTCGGTGTTGAGCCAGTCGCGGACGCTGTAGCTGTTCGTCGTCGTGGAGAGCGCCGGGACGGTGGAGGTCCGAGCGAGGCGGTTGCCGACGGCGTCCAAGGTATAGCCAAGGGCGCCGTTTTGGGCTCCGGCGCCGCTGATCGTCTCCGAGGTGAGGCGGTAGGTGGCGTCGTAAGCGTAGGCCACCGCGCGGCCGGTGGACTCGGTCGCGTTGCTGCGGCGCCCGCTCGGCGTGAGGGTGTAGACGTAGGAGCGCACCGTCTGCGCCGTGCCGTGCCTGACGGTCGTCGAGGTGAGGCGGTTGAGCGAATCGTAGCCGTAGGCATGGGCAAGGCCGTTGGGCGTCGCCACGCTGTCCAGACTGCCGACGGGGTTGTAGGCGTAGCTCGTGGTGAGGACTGTTTGGTCGCCCGAGGCGTCGTCTACATAGGCGAGGCGTCCGGAGGCGTCGTAGCGATAGCCGACGTTCATCCCGCCCTCGGTGTCGGAGACGACTTCCTTCAGCAGATCGTTCGCGTGGTAGTCATAATCGAGAACGGCCCGGCCCGTATCTTTGTAGTCGATACGTCCGCGTTCGTCGCGAGGCGTGTCTTCGACGTAGAGCAGGTCGCCCGCCGCATTGTAGGTCCGGGCGGCTTCGCGTCGGCCGTTCGCGTCGTAGTCATACTCCACGCGAACGATGGCGTGCGAGTAGGCGCGGCTGGGGTGCAGCGGGTCGGCGGTCTTCGCGACGAGGCGGTTGAGCTCGTCGTAGGTGAAAGTCGTCGTCCGGCCGAGGAAGTCCTTTCGCGTCTCCAGGTTGCCGGCGAGGTCGTAGGTGAAGCGCTCGACGCTTCCGTCCGGCAGCGTGCGCGAAACGCGTCGGCCTTGTTCGTCGTAAGCGTGGCGCGTGACGCGGCCCAGCGCGTCGGTCTGGGTGGTCTGGCGCCCCGCCTCGTCGTAGCCGTAGCTGGTCGTCTGCTGGCGCGCGTCGGTGACGCTCTTCAGGCGGCCGAGTTCATCGTAGCCGTAACGGGTGATGCGCCCTTCGGCGTCCACGCTTTCCACGCGTCGACCGAGGGCGTCGTAGACTTCGCGCTGGCGCGTCTGGTCGGGGAAGATCGTCTCGGTGCGGCGGTTGAGCTGGTCGTAGAGGTAGCGCGTGGTGTTCCCGCGCGCGTCGGTGACCGTGGCGACGTTGCCCGCCTCGTCGTAGGTGGTGACGGTGGCGCGGGCGGAGTCGAGGTCGCCGTCGCGGGTGAACACGAGCGCGTCGCCGTCGGCGTTGACCGTGAACTGCGCGGGCAGCGCACCGGGCGGGGTGACGCGCGTGCGCCGGCCGGCGGCGTCGTAGGCGTAGGCCGTGCGGTTGCCCTGCGCGTCGTAGTTGTCCGTCACCCGTCCCGCGAGGTCGTAGCGCGTCGCCGAGAGCAGCGTGCCGGAACCGGGGGTGGCGGCAATGGCCAGGGCGCGGTCGACGACGTCGGCGTCGAGCTGGTAGCTGGCGATGACGCGGCCGAGAACGTCGTAACAGGCGCGGGTCCAACGGCCGGCGCGGTCCTTGGCGAGGATGCGGCGGTTTTCGGCGTCGTAGGCGAATTCCTCGGTGTAGGCGGCCTTGAGCGGGGCTCCCGAATCATCGGTGCCGATGGTGACGGGCGGGTAGGTGGTGCGACCCAGATCGCCGCGGTCGTCATACTCGTGGGTGGTGACGCGGCCGAGTTCGTCGGTGAAGGTGACGGGTTTGCCGTTCTCGTCGTATTCGGTGTGGCTGAAGCGCGGGGCGTCGTCGGTGTGGCCGGGAAGGTAGGTGAAGGTGACGCGGCCTTCGCCGTCGTATGCGTAGCGGGTGACGAGGGTCTGGATGCTCAGGTCGGCGCGGGTGGCGGTGCGGGTCTCGCTCTCCACGCGGCCGAAATCGTCGTAAGCGTAGGTGGTGGTGACGCCGGGTTCGGAGGCGGAGCGGTATCCGACAGTCTGAGTGAGGAGGCGGTCTTGCCCATCGTAGGTGGAGTGCGTCTGGACGCCGGAGGCGTCTTGAAGGACGAGGAGGTTGCCGCGTGGGTCGTAGGAGAGGAATCGGGTCTCGTTTTGCCCGGCGTCGATGAGCTTTGCCGGCTGGCCGCGTGCGCCGCGCGAGGCGTCGGCGGGGTGGTATTCGCTGGTCGTCGCGTGGCCGAGGGCGTCCACGACGATGAGCGGGTTGCCGCGTTCATCGTAGGTGGTGGAGGTCGTGCGCCCGAGCGGATCGGTCTGGGTGAGCACGCGACCGGAGGAGTCGTAGGTGTAGCGGGTGACGTGGCCGAGCGGATCGGTCTGGCTGAGCACGTCGCCGGCTTCGTTGTAGGTGTAGGACAAGACCGAACCGTCGGGACGCGTCGTTTGGAGCACGTTGCCCTGGTCGTCGTATTGGTGGCGGGTGGCGTTGCCGAGGCGGTCGACGATTTTTTCTACATTGGCCTCGTCGCGGACGAATTCGACGGCGGCGCCAGTGGCGTCGAACTGCGCGACGAGGCGGCCGTCGTCGTCGTATTCGTTGCGCAGGGCGAGGGTGCCGCGCGGATCGACGATGTTTTTCAAGTAGTGGGCGAGATGGGCGTCGGCCGGCGCGATGGAGCCGGTGTAATACTCGTAGGAGGTGAAGGCCCCGGCGCGGTCGAGCACGCCTTGGAGATCGCCGTGCCGGTCGTAGACGTAGTCGATGTAGGAGCCGTAGGGGTCGCGCAGGCTTTCGATGCGGCCGGTGGAGTCGCGGTTGATGACCACGCTTCGGGCGGGGTCGGGCGCGCCGTCGGTCGTTCCCGCGGCCTTGTGGGTGATTTGGGAAACGCGGCCGGTGGCGGAGTCGCGCACCAGTTCGAGGCGGTTGCCTTGGAGGTCGGCGATGGATTCGAGGCCGTCGCGTTCGTCGAGGAGGTAGACGGTGCCGTCGTCGGCGGTGTAGCGGAAGCGGGTGGCGTCGAAGACGGGCGCGTCGGGATCGTAGTCGCCGCGGAGCTGGACGGAACCGGACGCGGCGCCGTCGACGAGCCAGGCGGGTGCGGTGTCGACGAGTTCCAGGGTGCCGCGGGTGCGGGCGTTGGCGGGGCGGAAGCGGATGCGCGCCTGGGTGATGGGGAGCGTGAAGCTTTGGTTGGCGTCCAGATCGAGGCCGAAGAGCATGGAGGCGAGCACGGCGGTGCCGTCGGCGCCGGTGCCGGTCTGGACATCCAAGTAGGCTTCGAAAGTCTGGAGCGTGTCGTCGGGGAAAGAGAGGGTGACGAGGTGCTTGACCGGCCGGGCGCCAAAGGGCGGCGTGTCGGGGTCCAGCGTATAGAGATAATAGGTGCTGCTGAAGGCGTCGAAGGTCTGGACATCGAGGAGCCAGTCGCGGCCGAGCGCGCGGTTTTTCCGGACCTTCACGGAGTTGACGCCGAGTTTCCAGCCATGGCCGAAATCTCCGGGAGTGGCGCGGTCGCGGGTGTCGTAGCTTCGGATGATCTCGACCGGAATCCCGGCGAAGGGGAGGGAGAGGTCACGGAAAGCGACGGAGAAGACGCCGACTTTGCGACGGCCGTCGACGGTGACGCGCACGGAGTCGGAAACGAATTCCGTGCCGGAGCGAGTGGCGAGGACGAGGCGGAGGTCGTAGAGGCCGTTGCGGAGAAGGCCGGGGTCGAAGGTGCCCAGCGCGCCGGCGGTGGAGCCGGAACCGGCCGGCGAGTCGGCGGAGGCGAAGTCGATCCACGGAGCGGCGGTCTCGGAGGCGGCGCGGTATTGGAGACGATAGGAGGCGAAGTCGGGGTCCTGCGCGAAACCGGTGACGGCGACGGGGGCGGTGATCGTGTCGTCTGCGACGGGCGCGACGATGGAGACGGAGCCCTCGATGCTTGCGTCGGCCGGTATGACGGTGACGCCAAAACGGGGAGTCTCCGCCGAGGCGCCCAGGGGGTCGCGGGCGACCGCGTAGAAGGTGTAGGCGCCGGGGGCGAGATCGCCGAAGTCGGCGACGAAGGGCGCGGTGGTGTCGGTCACGCGCCGTTCGGCCGTGGCGGGGGCGGGGCCGGTGGCGACGAAGTCCACCGCGACGGCGTCGCCATCCGGATCGGACGCGACGCCGTCGGCGTAGAGCTCGTCGGAGCCTTGGATGACGCGGGTGGGCGGGAAGGTCGCGACCAAGGTGGGAGCTTGGTTGCGCGTGCCGGCGACGGTCACGGTGGTCGAGGCGGCGGTCGAAAGGTCGCCGTCGGAGACGGTCAGGGTGAGCGTGTAGGCGCCGGGCTGAACGAAGGTGGCGACGGTTTCGGCGGAGGACGGGGTGCCGAAGACGACGCCGCGGGTGTTGTCGGAGCGGTCGGACGTGACGCTCCAAGCGTAACTCAAAGCGGAGCCGGCGGGGAGGCCATCGTCGGCGACAGCCGTGCGCACGGTCGAGGCCGAGCCAAGGGCGGCGGCGAAAGGCGGCGGCAGGCTTACGGTGGGGGGCTGGTTTACGACCGGAGAGACGGTGACGGCGACATCCGCCGTGCCTGTCAGCTGGGAGTCGGAGACGGAGAGGCGCAGCACGTAAGCGCCGGCGGCCGGGAAGGTGACGCGCGTTTCGAGCGCGGAAGCGTCGGCGAATGCCGCGGCAGCCGGTCCGGAGACCTGGGTCCAGGCACGGGAGAGCGGTGCCCCGACGGGCTGGCCGTCATCGAGGGCGGCGGCCACGAGCGAGGCGGGTTGTCCGGCAAAGGCGGAGTCGGAGCCAAGCGCGGCGGCGACGAGCGGGGCTTGGTTGGGCGCCGCCTCGACGGCGACCTGGTAGGTGTGAGTGGCGAAGAGTCCGCCGGCGCCGTCGGCGCCCTCGGTGACGGTGAGCGCGATGGTGTAAGCTCCGGGAACGGGGAAGAGGAGCGTGCAATCTGCGGCGTCGCGGTTGCCGAAGACGACGGCGAAACCGGAGGCGTCGGTTTGCGTCCAGCGGTAGGTGAGGCCGCCGCCGGCGGGAAGTCCGTCGTCGGTGACGGAGAAGGGGAAGACGCGGGCGACGCCGGGGCCGACCGTGATGGCGGCGGGCGCGCTGATGCGCGGAGGCTGGTTCGCGCGCGGGCCGACGGTCACGACGACGTCGTCGGGCTCGGAGACGAGTTCGCCGTCGTTCGCGGTGAGGCGCAGCGTGTAGGTGCCGGAGCGGGAGAAGCGGACGCGTTGCACCAGGCCGTCGGGAGCGATCGGTAGGTCGGATTCGTCGACAAAGCCGACGTAGGCGGCGTCCGTCGCGGGCACGACCTGCCAGAGGTAGGTCAGGCGACCGGGGTTCAGCGGCAAGTCGTCGTCGGACGCGGCGCCGTTGAGGACGAGCGTTTGGTTCTCGGAGAGGGCGATGTCGGCGCCTGCGGCGACGACAGGGGCGCGGTTCAGCGGACTGGTGACGCGGAGCGTGAGTTCGTCCTGGCCGGAGAGGGCGCCGTCGCTGGCGGTGAGGCGGACGACGTAGGTGCCGATGGCTGAAAAGGAGAGCGCGGTGTCCCGGCTGGTGGCGTCGCCGAAGGTCACTGCGCCGCCGGCGGGGGCGCTGAGCTCGGTCCAGGAGAAGGCGAGGGCGCCGCCGGCGGGGAGGCCGTCGTCTTGCACGACGGGGCGGGCGTGGAGCACGGTGTCGCGTGAAAACTCGAGGTCGGCGCCGAGGCTCACCTGGGGGGCGGCGTTGCCTTCGGGGCCGACGATGACGGTGAGTTCGTCGTAGGCGGAGCGATCCCCGTCGGAAGCCGTGAGGCGCAAGACGTAGGTGCCCTGGGCGCGGAAGGCGATGGCGGTGTCGAATTGATCGCGGGCTTCGGGGGCGGGATTGAACTCGACCGCGCCGGGGCCGGAGCGCTTGGACCAGGATGCGGTGAGCACGGCTCCGGCCGGGAGGCCGTCGTCGTTGCTCACGACGGCGGGGACGCGGAGGGTCGCGTTGAGCGGAATGGTGATGTCGTCGCCGACATTGACGTAGGGCGCCGCGTTGGCGGGAACGTCGACGGTGACCGTGAGCTCGTCGCGACCGGCGGAGTCCGCCGAACCGACGCGGACGGGAGCGCCATCCAGCCATTCCGTAACCGAAAGCTCGATACGGTAGACGCCGGCCCGGTCGAAGGTGAGCTGGCGCTTGAGGGGATTGGCCGGATCGAGCGGATCGGGCGCGATCATGGCCGCGCCTGCGGGATCGCCCGAAAGGGCCGGTGTGAAGTCGAGCTGACGCCAAGAGTAGGCCAGCGTGCGGCCGAGGGGCTGGCCGTCGTCGACCATCGAGGCTTCGACATGGAGGATGCCATTTAGCGGCAGGGCGACGTCCGGGCCCACGTTCACCGCGGGCGGCTGGTTATCGCCCGGTCGGACCGTGATTTGGATCTCATCGTGGCCTGACAGCGCGCCATCCGAGACGGTGAGGCGCAGGACGTAAATCCCGGGGGCGGAAAAGCCGAGCGAGGAATCCGCGCGGGTGGCGTCACCGAAAGAGACGGCGGGCGGCCCCGAGATGCGCGCCCATTGATACGACAGCGTGTCGGCAGGCAGGCCGTCGTCGCTGATGACGAGCGTGGGCGGGGTAAACGACTCGCCGAACTTAACGCTGAAGTCGGCGCCCAGATCGACCGAAGGGGCGGCATTGACGGCATCCGTTACGGTGACGACGACCTGATCGGCCCCGGCCAACTCACCGTCGTTTACTTCCAGTCGAAGGACGTAGGTGCCGGTGGCCTGAAAGGCGACGGTGGTGTTCCGCGCGGCGGTGTCGCCCCAGACTACGGGAGCCGGGCCCGACACGACGGACCAAGCGTAGGCGAACACGCCGCCCGCGGGTTGATCGTCGTCGGAGATTGTGGGACTGAGCCGGAGAGACCGGTCAAGAGAGAGGGCGAGGTCGTCGCCGACGTTCACCTGCGGGGCTTGGTTGTCGGGGGCGACCACGAGCACGGTGAGGTCGTCGAAGCTCTCGAGTTCGCCGTCGTCGGCGGTGAGACGGAGTTTGTAGGTGCCGACTGCGCCGAAGACGACGCGGGGCGCGGCGGATGAGATGTCGTCGAAGAGAACGGATCCGGGAGCGGGCTCGGAAAGGACGGTCCAGTTCAGGACCGGCGCGATGTCGAGCGGCAAGCCATCGTCGCTGACCGTCGTCGGCAGCGTCTCCACGGCGCCGAGCAGGGCGGTGCGGTAGGTGCCCGTGCGAACGACAGGGGCGCGATTTATGCCCGCGGGACATTTGCCGGACCGGCCGAGGGCGACGATCCCGGCGATCTCGGCGTCTGACAGGGCACGATCATAGAGGGCGACCTCGTCCAAAAGCCCCCGGAAGCCATTTCCTCCATGCGGCCAGCTGAGAGCGAACGCGGCCTCGGTGCGCAAGCGCATGGTCAAATCCGTCCGCTCGCCCAAGAATACTCCGTTGAGATATACCCGGACACGCGCCCCGGCGGGGTCGTAGGTGACGGCCAGATGGTTGAATCCCAGGGCTACGTGGGTATCGAGATCCAGCCAAAGATTCTCTCCGTTGACGTAACGAAGATCCAAGCTGATCTGATACTCCAAGGCGCCTCGGTGCGTGACCCGCGCGTTGACACCCGAATCGGAATAGCCACCCCAACCCCAGAGCACGCCGCTTTTCCCTCGGTATTGGCCGTCTTCCTCTTGTAGTAGCGGATCGAACCAGTGTTCCACCGTGAAGCCTGTTCCGGCGGCGAGATCGAGATCCGTGCGATCTGTCGTGACGATTCCTCGGTCAACGTTGCCACAGTCCAGGGCCAAACCGACCTGACCCGCGCCGAAGCTGCTTTTCCCCGACATCATCCGTCGACTCAGCAAATCGACAAGATCTCCGTTGAGCGGCCACCACGCCACCACGCCCGCGGGAAGCGGGTCGCAGGCATCGGCAACGCGCACCGTCGTCGTGGCCGTGGCGCCGAGCTCCGAATCCGTGGCGGAGAACTTGAGCTGGTAGACGCCGGGGACGGAGAATGTCGCGAGCGTCTCGGCCTCATTTGGCGACGAGATGCTGATCGCCGGGCTCGGAAGCACCGGCGCCCATTGGACGTCCACGTCGGATCCAACCGGTTGGCCGTCGTCTTGGACGTGTCCTGAAAGCGTGACCGGTTGCGTTGTGCGGGCGTCGACAAAGCCGGGCGCGGCGATGATCGGCGGCTCGTTGGCCGCCACAATCAAGGTATAGGCTTGGGTGGCGGTGAGGCCGGCCGAATCGGAGACCTCGACGACGACGTCCGTTTCACCGATATGCTGCGGTCCCACGCTCCACGTGATACGACCGCTGACCGGATCGATGCTCATGCCGGCGGGAGCGGTGACCAGCCGATAGGAAAGAAGGCCTCCTTCCGGATCCTCCGCTTGCAAGTCATAGACATACGTTCCGCCCCCTGTGAGCACGAGCGTGGTCTCCAGAATGAAATTGGAGCTGGAGGTCTGGCGTTCCGCGAAAAACAGATCGATCGGATAGGTTCGCCCTCGGACCAATCCCAAGGTGTCCAAGGCGACCGAAGCGTTCTCCTCCGGGTGTATGCCCCCCAGATCGATCACGCGCCGACCATCGATGAACACCCACACATCGTCGTCGCCGCTAAAGCTCAGCACTTCGCCGCCGCGGTAAACGAAGATGGAATGCCATTCGGCGGTGAAATGAAAATTGTTATTCCGCCCCTCGTTCCCGCCTAAGCGGTTATCGATGGGAAAAAAATTGGTGCTCTCATAGCGCAGCACCGACGGGTTGTCGGCGCGTGGCGCGAGAGGAAGCCGCACCTCAGCCGTCTGATTGACCCCGGGAACGTCATGAAACCATTGATGGAAGCTCTCGGCGCTCGCGATCCAGCCAAAGCCGTCGGGACCGACGAAGACAGGTTTTCCATCCTCGCCGAGGCGCTCCGCGACAGCGGGCTTTCCGCCAAAACCCGAAGCGCTCTCGAAATCGATGTGCGTGTCGCTAAAGTCGCGCACAGTCATCACCAGCTCCGAAGACGCGTCTTGATCCAGCGGAAAGCTAAACCGGGTCAGCGGTTGGCTGGTGATGCGCGGCCGACCGTTGTCAACGACGTTGACCACCACGTCGTCGAAGGCGGAGAGGATGCCGTCGTTGGCGGAAAGCCGCAGCTTGTAAACGCCTGCGCGGGAAAAGTGAACGGGGGTATCAAGTTGTTCTCCCGCGACGATTCGCGTCTCCGCAGGTCCGTCCGCCTGCGTCCACACATGGACCAAGCGCCCGGCCACGGGTAGTCCGTCATCGCTCGCGAACCCATTCAGGGCCACGCCGCCTTCGTTCAGCGCGACCACCTGATCTTCGCCCGCCGAGACGCTCGGAGGCGCGTTGTCCGGCGAGACGACCACCGTCACGGTCGCGGGAGCGGAGGAGAGTTCCCCGTCGCTTACGGTAAATGGGAAGTCGTCCGTTCCGGTGAAATCGGCGGAGGGCGTGTAGATCCATTCGCCCGCCACTTCGGAAAGGGTGCCGTGCGGCGTCGACGACGGCGCGGAAAGCGTGAGGGGCGATTGTTCGGGATCAGCCCCGGCGAGCAAAACCGTGATCGGCCGGCCTCGCGAGGTGCGGGCGGTGAAGGGGAACGCCACCGGCGCGTCGTTCGCGGGCGTCACCTCAAGCGAAACGACGGCGGGCTCGGACGTGCCGACGCCGTCGGTGACGGTGAATGTGAAGCTGTCGGCGCCGTTGAAGTGCGGAGCCGGCGTGTAGGTCAACGCGTTGGCCGATCCCGTCAGCGTTCCATGGCCCGGTTGAGAGACGAGCCGGTAGGCGAGCGGCGCGCCGACCGAGGATGTTCCCGCGAGGGAGATCGCCGTCGGAGTATCTTCGGCGAGCGTGAGCGTCTGCCCTGTCGCGGTCGGCAGATCGTCGACCGGAATGATCGTCACCGCCACATCGACTTCGCCGGAGAACGCGGTTCCGTCCGTCGCATGAACGCTGAAAGCATCCGGCCCGTTGGCGTCCGGATTCGGAGTGTAGGCGGCCACGTTCCCCGTGATGACGACCGAGCCGAGAAGAGGGGCGCGGACCACCCGCCATTCAAGCGTGGGCGAGTCGACATCCGTTCCGAGCAGTTCGATGTTCACCGCTTTGTCCTCGAGCGTGGTGGCGCCGGTCGGGCGGGCGACAGGGGCGTCGTTCACCGGAGTGACGGTGATCGGCACGATGGCCGGCGGAGATTGCGCACCGGAGGAGTCGGCGATGATGAAGCTGAAGTCGTCCGCTCCGTGGCGGTCGGCCGCGGGCGAGTAACGGAGCGTGAGGCCGGAAGCCGGCACGGGAGCGCCCGATGCGGGAATCGCGGTGCCGTCGAGGAGGGTTAGCGAGCCGAGCGAGGGCCCGTCGGCGACGAGCAGGCGAAGCGGTTCATTATCCACATCCGAGCCGGAAAGCGTGATCTCGATCGGCGTGTCCTCGGGGGTCGTTTGCGGAGGGGGCGGGGTCGCGGAGGGAGCGTCGTTGCGCGGTTTCACCGTGACCGTGACCGTCGCTGGGGCGGAGCTCGCGCTGCCGTCGAACGCCGTGAAGGTGAACGTGAAGGTGCCGTGGGAATCGGGCGCCGGCGAGAAGGTCGCCAAGTTGCCCGTGATTGCGACGGAGCCTTTTTCCGGCGGCTCGGCGGGCAAGTATTGGAGCGTATCTCCGTCGATGTCCGACGCGGAAAGCGTGATGACCACGGGCTGGTCTTCGTCGGTGGTCGCCTCGCCGGGAAACGCGACCGGGGCGTCGTTTACCGGCTCGACGACGACGGTGACGCTCGCCCGCGCGGAGACGCCGCCCTGGTCGTCGGTGACGGTGTAGGCGAAGGTTTCCTCGCCGAAAAAATTCGCCTCGGGACGATAGGTGAGCGCGGGGGGCTCGCCGGTGAGGCTGCCTTTGAGCGGGACTCCTTCGGCGGTGACCGCCTCGACGGAGTAGGCGACGATGGAACCGTCGGTATCCGCGCCGGAGAGCGTGATCGCCACGGGCGTGTCTTCGAGCGTGCGCACCGGGATCGGCGCGGCGACGGGGAGGTCGTTCACCGGCGTGACGGCGATGGAGACGGTGGCGAGGTTGGAATCGAGACCGGCGGTGTCGCGCGCGCGGAACTTGAGCTCGACGGGCTCGGTGGAGTTGGACGCGGGCACGTAGAGAAGCGCGGTGGACAACAACTCGGCTCCGGCTTGGAGCGCGAATTGGGCGTCGCTTGATCCGGCAACGCGAAACGAGCCCGAGGTCGGGGTCGGAACAGACACGATATGATAGGTGAGAGGGTCGTTCTCGGCGTCGGTCGCGACGAGCGTCAGGGAGAGCGGGGTGTCCTCGGGCGTGGAGAGCGACTGGCTGTTCGCGACGGGCGCGGTGTTGACCGGGC
>CAMLQS010000145.1 GCA_946482165.1 uncultured Verrucomicrobiota bacterium
TCACCGGCGCCTACCAGGACATCATGGGCGACCTCCACAACCTCTTCGGCCGCGTCAACGAGGTCCACGTGTTCCTCGAGGACGACGAGCCCAACGGCTACTACATCGAGGACACCCTCGCCGGCGTGCGCATGAACGAGGTCATCGAGACCGTTCAATACCAGTGGGAAGAGCTCTGCCGTCGCATCAAGACGCAGATCGACACCGCCACGAAGAAGGACCTCGTCAAACCCCGCGAAGGCGTCCGCCTGCTGGAGTTCTACGAGAGCCAAATGCTGGCCAAGACCTACCTCAACATCGACCGCATCGCCAAAACGGACGACGACGAGCAGCCCGCCCCCGCCAAGCCCGCCCGCTCCCGCCGCCGCAAAAACTGATTCGGGCCCGGGACTGCCCCATGGAGGGACGCCATCCCCGGCATCCGCGCCCGCGTCCATTCCCCGCGTGAGCTTCCACGACTCGCTCGGTCAGACAGAGCCTGTGACGTCCGCCACAGGCCCCCGCCATGCCCCACGCACCGCAATCCGTCCCCCCAACGTTCAGCGACGACGATTTTGAAGCCGCCCACGAGGCCCGGCTTCGCGCACGCCGAAAAGCGCTGTGGTGGCTAGCCGGCGGCTTCGGTCTGCTTTTCGCCCTCTTCGCCTATGTGCTGATCGCGGACGAGCCTCCGCCCGACACTTCCGATTTGCGGGTCGCTTTCACGCACCCGCCCGACGAGAAGAATGCCTACGCGCTCCTCACGAAACTGACCGCAAGTCTTCCGCCGCCGCTCCCGGACGGCTCCGCTGACGGGAAACATTTCAAAGGCATTTTCGCCGACGACTACGCCTGGGACCGCGCGGTCGTCGCCACGGAACTCGCCCGTTACGCGCCCGATCTCGCTCAATCCGTTCGGCAGGCGCTCGACGCGCCCGATTCCGAAGCTCCCGAACTGAAATCATTCTACGCCACCCTTCCCGAGGTGGGGCCGATCCGTCGGCTGGGCCAGCTCCTGACTCAGCAAGCCGCACTGGCCTGGCATGACGGCGACCACCTTGGCGCCGCCGATCTCAACTTGCTTGCCCTCCGTTTGGGCCAACGCGTGAGCCAAAGCCGCGGCTACATCATCGTCGTGCTCACCGGCACCGCCATCGAAGGCGCCGCGCTGGACTCGATTCGTCGCCACGCGGGTTCACCCGACATCCCCGCCTCGGCCCTTAGGCGCTACTTGGACGAGCTGCCCGCGCAGGAGATCTCAATTAACGACTACCATCACGCCTACAAATTGGAGCACCAAGGCGTCGCCTCGCTGCTACTAACCTCGTTCGACGGGAATTTCTCGAGCCTGTCAGGCGGCCCCAAAGCGGTCGTCGCTTCGCTCGCGGCGGCTCCTGGCGTCTATCAGCCTAACCGCACCATCCGGTGGCACGCGGAGTTTATTCGGGCCCAAATCGCCCAACCCCTTCCCGCGCCTCTTGGCACGCGCGCCCCCGGGTCCCAAATCGTTGAATCGCTTATCGAAGCACCCTGGCCGAAACGCGCGCAAAACTACACCGGGCGCAAGCTCTTGGGCATAATCATTCCAAGCCTCGGCAAAGTCACCCTCACCGGCCATCGCGTCCGCGCCAACCTTCGGCTTTCCCAAATCTATGTCGCGTTGCGTCTGCATCAACTCGAGCACGGCGGCGAGCTGCCTGCGGAACTCACGGAACTCGTTCCGGCCTACCTACCTGCCATCCCTCAAGATCCCTTCGACGATCAGCCACTAGGCTACGACCGCAGCCTGACGACCATCTGGTCGGTGGACGCTAGTCGCCGCGCCAAAATCGACGCCGACGGAGACCTTCCCAAAGGCGCGCCCGCCTACCGTCTGCTCTTCGCCCGCCCGACGCAGATCCTTCCCACTTTCGCCGAACAAGAAGCGCGCGAAGGAGGGAACACCGAGGAACTTGCCGGTTCCGCGGGGAATTCCCCGTCCTCGGACGTATCACCGTCCAAATGACCACGCCGCACGATCCCGAGCTCCGCGCCCTGCTCCGCCGCGCCGACGCCGCCGCGGACCTTTCTCCCGTCTCCGCCGCGGACTTTGCCGCGGGTGTCCACGCCCGTCTCCAAGCCGACACCCACACCCAAGCCGCCCTCCGAGCTTCCCGCGGATTCGCCAGCCAACTCTTCCCGCTCGCCGCCGCCCTCGCCCTCGCCGCCGCCCTGGGAGTCGGCTCCGCGGTCGCTTACGCCCGCGAGCGCGACGCCCGATCCGAAACCTTCGCCGCCGCCTACGTTCGCAATATCGACCCGTGGCAAAAGCACGCCTCGCTCGGCGCGGAACACGCCCACGCGGTGCAGCGGCTTCCCTGAGGACTCCACCATGTCCCGGCGCCCTGTCATTCTCCTCGTCCTCGCGCTCGCGGCCGGCTTCCTCGGTTACGGCCTCACGCGTCTCGCCGTGCGCACGCCCGCCGTCGAAGCCGGCGCCACCCAGGCCCAACTCGACTGGCTGGCCCGCGAATTCGCCCTCTCCGAAGCCACCCGCGCCGAGGTTGCCCGACTCCAGGCCGCCTACGAGCCCGTCTGCGAATCCCATTGCGCCGCGATCGCCCGGGCCCAAGCCGACCTCCGCGCCGCAGGCCCCGATTCCACCGCCCGCGCCTCCGCCGAAGCCGAACTCGCCCGGCTCAAAAAAGCCTGCGCCGACGCAACCCAGTCCCATCTCCGCGAGGTCGCCGCGCTCATGCCCCCCGCCGAGGCCAAACGCTTCCTCGCGATGATGGAGCCGCGCGTCGCCCATCGCGACGAACGCGTCGGCGCCCCCGCCCTCGCCCCGTCCGACGCCCCATGATGCCGCCCAACGCGACGGCTTCCGCTTTCTCCGGCGACTCCGCTTCTCGCGAGCCGAGCGACGAGGCGCTCATGTCCGCCCTCGCCGCCGACGACCTGCCCGCCCTCGACGCGCTCATGCTGCGCTGGCAGACGCCCCTCCGCGCCTTCCTGTTTCGTCACCTGCACAACGAAGCCGACGCGCTCGATCTCGCCCAGGAGACGTTCGTTCGCCTCTTCCGCCACCGCGACCGCTACCGCTCCGGCGCGCGCTTCAGCACCTGGATGTTCCAGATCGCGATCAACCTCGCCCGCGACCACGCCCGCAAACAACAACGCCGTCGCACCGACTCCCTCGAAGCCGCGCCGCCGGCTGCCATCGCCGCCTTCGCCGCCCCCGGGCCGGCGCCCGACGCCGCCACGCGTCGCGCCGAGGAGGTCGCCGCCGTTCGTTCCGCCATCGCGGACCTTCCCGAGGAACTCCGCGAAGTCCTCGTCCTCTTCGAATACGAGGACAAAACCCACGCCGAAATCGCCGATATCGTCGGCGTGAGCTCGAAGGGCGTCGAAACCCGCCTCTACCGCGCCCGCGACAAACTCCGCGCCACCCTCTCCCGCTGGTTAAAAAGCTGAGCCGGAACCGCCTCCTGTAAATCAGGTCAAACCCCGGGATTACGCTCATGCTCACTTCCCTCCGGCTTCGCTCGCTCGCTCTTTTTATTGCCCTCGGGTCGCCGCTCTTCGCCGCGTCCCTCGATTTCCCCTCCGCCACCTCCCGCATCCAGATCGGCGCGCAGACCACCCATTTCACCGCCGCACAAGCCGGACGCGATGTTCTGGTCGACGGCAAACCCGCGCTTGCAGGCGAACGCCTCAACAGCCTCATGCGCGTCAATTGGGTCATCGCCCCGGTCGAGGGCATCGGCGACGAATACGTCTTCGTCGTCCGCCGCCCCGGCCAAAAGCCCAAGACCTACTCGGTCGTCTTCAAAGGCGGTTACACGCAGGTCGCCCTTGAGGACAAGTTGAGCATCGAGATTGAAGACTGATCTGCCGGCCCGCCGTCGATAAGCAGCCTCTTCCGCCTTACCTCGGCGGCTCGCGCACCGCTGCTTCGCCCGCGCTTGCCCGACGAACGATCACGCGCGACGTTGCCGCCATGGCCGCCCTCGTCTCTCTCAACCCCGCCACCGGCAAGGTAATCGCCCGTCACGCCCCGCACACCAAACGCGAAATCGAGGCGCGCCTCTCCGCCGCTCACGCCGCCGCCGGGCAATGGCGCGCCGCCACGCCCGCGATTCGCGCCCGCCATCTCCGCGCCTTCGCCGCTGCGCTCCACGCAGACCGCCAAGCCTTGGCCGAGCTCGTCACCGCGGAGATGGGCAAGCCTCTCGCCGACGCTCTCGCCGAGATCGCCAAGTGCCGCGACGCCCTCCGCCACTACGCCCGCCACGGCGCCTCTTTTCTCAAACCCGAAATTCCGCCCGCCGCCCCGCAAGGCGTGTCGGTCGTCCCGGAGCCGCTCGGCGTGATCCTCGCGATCATGCCGTGGAACTATCCGCTCTGGCAGGTGGTCCGCGCCGCCGCGCCCGCGCTCATCGCGGGCAACGTCCTCCTCATCAAGCACGCGTCCAACGTCTCGGGCACCGTCCTCGCCCTCTGCGCGCTTGCACGCCGCGCCGGCCTGCCTGCCGGAACCTTCGACTGCGTCCTCGCCCCGGGCGCCGCCATCGAGCCGCTCATCGCCGACGACCGCGTGCGCGGCGTCACCCTCACCGGCAGTACGTCCGCCGGCCGCCGCGTCGCCGCCCTCGCCGGAGCGGCATTGAAACCCTTCGTCGGTGAACTCGGCGGCAGCGATCCGTATTTGATTTTCCCCGACGCCGACCTGCCCGCCGCCGCCCAAGCCTGCGCGGCCGCCCGCCTCGTCAACAACGGCCAGAGCTGCGTCGCCGCCAAACGCTTCATCGTCCACGCCCGCGTCGCCGACGAATTTGTCCGCCTCCTCGCCGACGCCATGGCCGCCTATCGCGTCGGGGAACCTACCGCCCCCGGCGTCCAGCTCGGTCCCCTCGCCCGCGCCGACCTTCGTGACGATCTGCACGCGCAAGTGACCAAATCCCTCCGCCGCGGCGCCCGCCTCGTCATGGGCGGCGCCCTCCCTTCCGGCCCCGGCTTCTTTTACCCGCCCACCTTGCTGGCCGACGTCGGCCCGGGCATGCCGGCCGCCGATGAGGAGCTCTTCGGCCCCGTCGCCTCCGTGGAGGTCGCGAAGGACGCCGATGCGATGTTCGCCGCCGCCAACCGCACCCTCTACGGCCTCGGCGCCGCCATCTTCACCGGCGACGTCCGCCGCGCCCGCGCCGACTATGTCCCTCGCCTCGAAGCAGGCATGGTTTTCGTAAACCACGCCGTCCGTTCCCACGTCGCGGTCCCCTTCGGCGGCAGCAAGGCGTCCGGCCTCGGCCGCGAGCTCGGGCGCCCCGGCGTGCTCGCCTTCACCAACCCAAAGACGCTCTGGGTAGCCTGAACCTCCCGGGAACGCCGAGCTCCCGCTCGGCGCCGCCCGGCCCCCTCCCCCGCTCCCCGCATCCCAAGCCTCCCGTTCAGCCGCCCAAACAACTACCCGCGGCGCGTGACAAACAGGTTACGCGCCGCATTGTTTCTCGTCTCCCGCGCACCCTTCCGGTGCGCTTTTCCGTTACGACTCCTGCATGGCCACGCCGCGCAAACGCTCCACCGCCTCTCGCAAGGCCACCTCCGCCGCCGTTGACAACGCCGCGCCCGCCCGCCCGCGCACACGCCGGGCGCCCCGGGACGCCGCCCTTCCGCCCGACGAGGAGACCGTGCTCCAACCGCGCAACGAGCCCGCGCCCGTAGCCCGCGCCGCCGGACTCGCCAAGTCGGCCTATTTCAACCGCGAGCTCAGCTGGCTCGCCTTCAACCGCCGCGTCCTTGAGCAGGCCCAGAATCCCCGACACCCGCTCCTCGAACGCGTCCGCTTTCTCGCCATCGTCTCCGGCAACCTTGACGAGTTCTTCGAGATCCGCGTCGCCGGCCTCATCCAGCAGGTCGACAACAACGTCGTCCCCGCCGGCGGCATCGACATCATCGGGCCGCGCGAACAGCTCCGCCGCATTCACGGCGTGGTCGCCTCGCTCGTCGACGACCAGTATCGCTGCTGGCGCGATCAGCTCCTGCCCGCCCTCGCCGCCGAGGGGATCACCTTCGCCGACGCCACCTCGCTCACCTCGTCCGAGTTCGCGTGGGTCCGCACCTACTTCGAGGAACAAATCTTCCCGGTCCTCACTCCGCTCGCGATCGACCAGTCCCACCCCTTTCCACAGCTCGGCAACAAAACCCTCAACCTCGTCGTTTCGCTCGACGACCCCACCACGCCCGAGGTCGACCGGCACTTCGCCATCCTGCCCGTCCCGCGCGTCCTTCCCCGCATCATCGGCATCGACTCGCCCGACAACGATCGCCTCGGCCGCCGCTTCATATTCCTCTCCGACATCGTCAAACTCTGCGCCGCCGACTTTTTCCCCGGTTACAAGATCCACGGCGTCCAGGCCTTCCGGGTCACCCGCAACAGCGATCTCTACATCGACGAGGAAGAGGCCGAAAATCTCCTCAAGAAAATCGAGGAGGAGCTGCGCAATCTTCGCCGCGGAGCCGCCGTCCGTCTCGAGATCGAGGAAGGCGTCGACGAGCAGATTTTCGCCACGCTCTGCGAGCACCTCGACCTCTCCCACGAATACGTCTTCCGCCTCGAGGGCCCCGTGAATCTCCTCCGTCTCATGTCGCTCGCCGACATCGACCGGCCCGACCTCAAGTATCCGCCTTTCCAGCCGGTCAACGCCTCCCCGCTCCGCGACCCGGCCGTCGTTTTCGACACGCTTCGCGAACGAGACGTCCTGCTCCACCACCCCTACGACTCTTTCCAGCCCGTCGTCGATTTTGTCGAGCAGGCCGCGCGCGACCCTCGCGTGCTCGCCATTAAACAGACGCTCTACCGCACCTCCGGCGATTCCCCCTTCGTCCGCGCGCTCATCGAGGCGTCGCGCAACGGCAAACAGGTCACCGCGCTCGTCGAGCTCAAGGCCCGTTTCGACGAGGCCAACAACATCCAGTGGGCGCGCCAGCTCGAGGAGGCCGGCGTTCACGTCGTCTACGGCCTCGTCGGCCACAAGACCCACTGCAAGGTCGCCCTCGTCGTCCGTCGCGAGGCCGACGGCAAACTCCGCCGCTACGTCCATCTTGGCACCGGCAACTACAACCCGCGCACCGCCAAGGTCTACACCGACCTCAGCCATTTCACCTCGCGCGACGACATCACATCCGACGCCGCCGCGCTCTTCAACGCGCTCACCGGCTTCGGCCGCGCCCCCGAATTCAAACGCCTGCTCGTCGCGCCCTACACGCTCCATCGCCGCGTCCTCGAGTTCATCCGGCGCGAGACCGAACACGCCGCCGCCGGCCGCCCCGCGCGCATCATGGCCAAGATGAATTCCCTCGTGGATCAGGCCGTGATCGACGCGCTCTACGCCGCGTCCCGCGCCGGGGTTCAGATCGACCTCATCGTCCGGGGCGTCTGCTGCCTCGTCCCCCGCGTGCCCGGCCTCTCCCAAAACATCCGCGTGCGCAGCCTCGTCGGCCGCTTCCTCGAACACGTCCGCGCCTTCTATTTCCACAACGATGGCGGCGAGCCCGACATCTTCGCAGGCAGCGCCGACTGGATGCCTCGCAACTTCTTCCGGCGGATAGAAGTCGTTTTCCCGATCCTGGACCCCGCCCTGCGCCGCTGGATGGTCGACGAGCTCTTCGCGATCGAACTGCACGACAACGAAAACGCCCGCGTCCTCACCTCCGGCGGCGGTTACCTCCCCATCACGCGCGCCGACGACGCGCCGCCCTTCTCCGCGCAGAACTACTTCCTCGCCTCCGCCGCCCAGCGCGCGCAGACGCTGGCGTAGCGCGTAACGCCGCCGCTCACCGCCGCGCCGCCTCTGGCTCGCGCTCCCGCTCCGCATCCATCCGCCTTCGCGCAGGATGCTCGAGGATCACCAGCACATACGAATACACGCGCGCACCCTGCAGGTCCGGGTTCGTGTGAATGAGCTTCGGCGTCAGGCTGCGACAAATCGGACGCACCTCCGCCACGCGCCAACCCTCGCGAATCCGTTGCCGATATTCATCCTCCTGCACGCCTTCGATCACGGCGGTGTCGTGCAAGCCGTTGGTCGCGATAAACCCCAGCCGCCCGGGGCCGACCAGCCTTTCGATATACTCGGGGTTCAGCAAAACCATGACGGCGCAACCTTAGCCCGAAGCCTCAAAAACGAAAGCGCGGACTGACCGCGCCGCCTCGCCGCTCCCGCATCCCCGCTCACCGCCGCGCCCGCGCCATCTCCGCCGCCAGCTCGTATTGATCGCGGAACCGCTCGCCCAACTCCTTCGCCAGGCGCAGCTCCTCGACCTTGTCCTTCGCGCGCAGCGCCTGCCGTATCCGATCGGAGGCCGTCGCGTAGTCCACCGCCGACAAATCGCCGAAGACCGCCATGGCCTCGGGCGGCGCCCCCGCCGCGGCGATCTCGCGCCAGGCCTCGGTCAGCTCCGGATGCGAATCCAGGCACATGACGCGCATGATGAAGCGCAGCTCGCCAAATAGCTTCCCGGTCCACTCGGCGCGATACACCAAGGGATTCTCGAGCGCATAAGGATTCTCCTCCGGATCGCTGCGCCGCTCCGCCGAGCCCGGTTCCGTGTAGGCGTCCACCCGCACCGGCAGACGCCGCAAGGCGAAGCGTTCCGGCCCGCCTTCCGTGCCGGGACGCTGGTTCCAAAGCCGCTGCCCCTCGATCGACATCACAAACTCGATAAACGCGCGCGCCGCCTCCTTGTTCGGCGCCCCGCGCAACAACCCGATTGGATCTACCGAGAACACCGTTCCGCCCGGAGGCGAAACATAGGCCACGCGCGAGCTGCCCGCGCGCCGCGACAGGGCCTCGACCTGCTGTCGTCCGTAGAAATCGATGCACATGCCCGCCGCGCAGTTGCCGGAGGCCACGTCGACCGGCACCTTCTGAGCGCTGTCGGTGAAATAACGCGAGTTCGCCGAGATCGATTGCAGCAGCCGCAACCCCGCGATCCATCCTTCCGCCACCGCCTCCTTTTCCGCCGCAAGACGCGCCGCCTCGCTCGCGAATTTCTTCGTCGCCATGCGCCGGTTCACCACGGCGTGAATCTCCTGCTGGAGCACGTTTTCGAAGGCCTTGTTCATCGAGCCGCTCTTCGTCGGATCGGCCAGCGCCACCTGCCCCGCATAACGCGGATCGGCGAGATCCCGCCACGCCTTGGGCTCGGGCAAACCGAGACGCGCGAGGGCGTCTCGGTTGTAGACGATGCCGAAGGAACTCAACGCCGCGCCGCACCAGCGCCCTTGCGGATCGCGAAAATCGTCGCCCGCGTGCCGCACCGGCACGATTTCCTCGCGCATCCAGTCGGGCTCGGTCTCGCCCTCCGCATACATCGGCACCAGGCGCCCCGCCCGCGCCTGCGAGATGAAATCGTAGGCGCCGCCGCCAAAAAACACATCGATCCCGCAACCCGCCTCCGAGGCGAGGAAAGCCGCGCGCGCCGCCTTCGCTTCCGCCGGAGCGGTGTCGGGCAGCCCACCGTCCGCGAACGACGCCAGCACCGCCGCGCTCCACGGCCGCCCGAGGGCATCCGTCCAATGGTTCCGAAACGAGGCGACGTATTCGCCCTCCAGATACCGCGTGATCTCGCTCGTCCCGCCGATCAGGCGCCAATCGATCCCCACCGAGCGCCCGGTCCGCTCCCGGTAAAGACGGCGAAAAGCCGCCTCGAACTCGTGCCGGATCACCTCGTTGTGCGGGGAAATCACCACCACGGTGTCGTCGGCGCCGCTCGTCGCCTCGGCCTTCGGGCGCAACGCAAAGGGCAGCGCGAGCACGACGGCGAGCAGGAGAAACAAAAGTGCGTTGCGGATCATGGCTCGGAAGTGGCACGGGCGTCCCGCCCGTGGGTTCTGAGGAGGCCGTTCCCGGCGTCCACGCCCGCGTGAAATTGCGATTCTCCGGTTTCCATCGCTTAGCGCTCCAGCACCACCACGTCCTCGGCGGCGACGATCGCTTGAAGATCGCGCCCTCCCGCGTCGGAAAGATGACGCGGGTTAAGCTCATAGACCTTCAACGAGGCGACGCCTCCCCGGCCGCCCTCGGCCCCTTCCGCCGCGGGCACGAATTCATACTGCGCCACTTCGCCGAGGTAGGTCGCCTCGCCGATGCGACCGCGCACACAGTTGCTTGCCTCGCCACGTTCGCGCAGCACCCAGCACTCGGGACGAATGGAGAGCGTCACTTCCGCGCCCGGCTGCGCCTTCGCCGCCGCGTCGCCAAACACGCCGACGAAGCGCCCAAACCCGGTGTCGACCTCCGCCTCGCGACCGCGTCGGGCGACGAGTTTGCCCGCGATGAAATCCGTCTCGCCGATGAAGTTCGCCACGGTCTTGCACACCGGCCGCCCGTAGACCTCGCGCGGCGAGCCGACTTGCAGGATATGCCCGCCGTCGAGGATGGCCATGCGGTCGGCGATCGACAGCGCCTCCTTCTGATCATGCGTCACGTAAACCGTGGTGAGCTTGAACTCCTTGCACACGCGGCGGATCTCCGCGCGCATTTCCAGGCGCAGCTTCGCGTCGAGGTTGCTCAGGGGTTCGTCCAGCAGCAGGCAGCGCGGGCGGATGACCAAGGCGCGGGCCAGCGCCACGCGCTGCTGTTGCCCACCGGAAAGCTGGTTGGGCTTGCGCGCGGCGTAGTCGCCCATGCGGACCGATTCGAGCGCCTCGGCCACGCGCCGGTCCATCTCGGCCTTGGGAACCTTTCGTTCCACCAGGCCGAAGGCGACATTCTCCGCCACCGTCATGTGGGGCCAGAGCGCGTAGCTTTGAAACATCATGCCGGTGTTCCGCTTGTGCGGCTCCAGACGCGTGACATCCTCCGCGCCGAAGCGGATCGACCCCGCCTCCGGGATGTAGAAGCCCGCGATACTGCGGAGCAGCGTGGTCTTGCCGCAGCCGCTCGGGCCGAGTAGAAAAAACAGCTCGCCCGCCGCGATTTCCAAATCGAGCCCGTGCAAAGCCGTGGTTTGTCCAAAGCGTTTGGTGAGCTGGGCGACGGAAATCGAAATCATGCGGGGCGCGGCTGTGCCGGGTTAGCAAGGCCCCCGCCGCACCTGAGTCAAAGCGCTTTGCCCCCTGCTGCCGAAACACCGGATTTCGTCACGCTCCCGTCACCCTACCCGCCGGAGCGCCCTTGCGGGGGCGCCGCCGGCCCCCCAACCTGCGCGCCTCGCCGCCATGCCGCCCACCGCCGCCAAGTCCGAACCCTCGTCTTATCCCGCGCTCGAATCGGTCCTCGTGTCCGAAACGGACATCAAGGAGCGGCTCAGGAAACTCGGCGCCGAAATCATGGCGCTCTACGGCAACGAGGAGATCACCGTGGTCGCGGTCATCAACGGCGCCATTCTCTTCGCCGCGGATTTGTTGCGCAACATCGACAACCCCATCCGCCTCGACTGCATCCGGATCTCGAGCTACCGCAACGAGACCAAGTCGACCGGCAAGCCTCAGGTCCTCGGCAATCTCTCGCTCGATCTCGCCAACCGCCACGTGCTGCTGATCGACGACATTCTTGATACCGGCAAGACGCTCTCGCTGGTCGTCTCGATGATCCAGAAGCTCAACCCCGCCAGCGTCCGCACCTGCGTGCTGCTCGACAAACGAGGCCGCCGCGAAGTCGAGTTCGAGGCGGACTTCGTGGGTTTCCAGATCCCGGACAAATTCGTCGTCGGCTACGGCCTCGATTTCGCCGAGCGCTACCGGAACCTCCCCT
>CAMLQS010000146.1 GCA_946482165.1 uncultured Verrucomicrobiota bacterium
ACGACCCCGCCTGGGAAAACCTCCTCGACGACGTCGAGTGGCTCCTCCCGCGCCAATCCCACCGCGTGGCCGCCGGCCTCGACGCGATCCGCCTCCGCAAACAGGTCGCCGACGCCCTCAACCACTTCCACCGCACCGATCCCGAACGGGCCAAAGCCGCGGCGGCCCGCGTCTCCGCCCACGCCGCCGCGCTCCACTCCCTCGGCCTCGACGCCGGCGCGCGCCTCCTCCACGAGCGCGGCCCGCGCCTCGTCCTTCGCCTCCTCCGCGACGCAGTCGGCGCCTGGGCCGGCGGCGCCTTCGCCCTCTGGGGCCTCGCGATCCACCTCGTCCCCTTCGGCCTTTCGCGCATGGTAGCGAAACTTCTCGGCCGCGGCGACCGCGCCACCCTCGCCCTCTGGCGCCTGGTGTTCGGTGCCTTCCTTCTCCTCGCCTGGTATGCGGTGCTCGCTCTCGCCGCCGCCGCTTACTTCCAGCCCTGGGTCGTCATTCTGCTCTGCGTCCTCGCACCGTCCTCCGCGCTCTTCGGCCTGCGCTGGTTCCGCGTTCAACGCACCCGCGCTCGCGCCTGGCTCGCCGAGCTCCGCCTCCTCCTCGACCGCAAACGCGCCGCCGCCCTTCGCGCCGAACACGCCGCGATCGGCGAACTCCTCTCCGCCTTCGCCGCCGAGTGGACCGCCTCTTCAGGTCTCAAGTCGCAGCCCTCCGCCCTCGATCCCTCCTCCGCTTCTTCAGGTTTCAGGTCTCAGCTTTCATCCCTCTCCTCCCGCCTCGTCCGCCCGCCCGCCTGGGTCGCGGCCATCCTCTCCGCCGCCTGCGCCGCGCTCGTCCTCGGCGCCGCGTATTGGATTTATCACGACCATCCGCTCGAGTGGCGCCGCACCGATTCGCCCGCGCTGCACGACCTCGCGCCCGAGCGTCTCGCCGCCGACCTCGACCGCGACGAACGCGCCCTTTCCGGCGTCATCGATGGCATCGCCGATCTGGAGAAGAACTTCCGCTCCTTCGAGGCCGGCCTGGCGAGCGGCGAGCGCAGCTACTACCGCCAGGCCGACGACGACGAGATCCGCCGCATGGTCGTCACCTTTCTCGCCCTCCGCGACGCCACGCTCCGCAGCGCCTGGACCTACGAGCGCCACGGCCAGCTCGCCCCCGGCCCGGACCGCGACCGCGCCGCCCGCCTCCACGCCGTCGCCCTCATCCTCTCCTACGACCTCGCCGCCCGCTTCGTCGCCGCCTTCGAGGAAAAACCGCTCTCGCAAAAGAAGCTCAACGAGGCCGAACCGCGCTGGAACCTCCCGTCCGACACCTACGACACGCTCGCCGCCGCCCTCGGCCATCGCGAATACCGCCGCCTGCTCGACCGCGCCCTCGCCTCCGGTGCCTGGTCCACCGCCGAGCCCATGCCGGAAAACTTTCGGCCCGCGCTCGACGCCGCCCTTGCGCGCCTCGCCTCCGCCGACACCGGCTGGCTCCGCCAAAAAGTCGCCTCCCGCGCCAACGAGGTCCGCGATCTCGCCGGCGGCGGTTTCTATCGCGCCAGCTCCTTCGTCTCCACCCTCGTCGGCGACGCCCGCCTCCGCGCCCCTCGCCAAGGCCGCGCGTTGATCAGCCACGCCCAACTCGATGAGCTCCGCGGAAAGCTCCGCCCCGGCGACATCCTCATCGAACGCCGCAACTGGTATCTCTCCAACGCCTTCCTCCCCGGCTACTGGCCCCACGCCGCGCTCTACGTCGGCACCGCCGACGAGCTCCGCGCCCTCGGCCTCGCCGACGATCCGCGCGTCGCCAAAAAACTCGGACCCTTCGCCGCGCCCGACGCGCTCGGCCATGCGCACGCCGTCATCGAAGCCACCAGCGAGGGAGTGATTTTCACCTCCGCCGAACACTCGATCGGCGAGGCCGACGGCGTGGCCGTCCTGCGCCCGCGGGTCGACGACGCAGCGCGCCGCGAAATCATCGCCCGCGCCTTCGACCACTCGGGCAAACCCTACGATTTCGACTTCGATTTCTTCAGCGCCGACAAACTCGTCTGCACCGAGGTCGTCTACCGCGCCACCGCCGGCCATGTCGACCTGCCCCTCGTCGAGGTCCTCGGCCGCCGCACGCTGCCCGCCCTTGAGGTTGTCCGCTACGCGCTCACTCCCGCCGGTCGCGAGCAACTCGAGTTCATCGCCCTCCTCGACGGGGACGAACACGCCGGCCACGCCGTCTGGGCCGACGAAAAAGCCCTCGCCGATTCCCTCGACCGCCCCGCGCTCACCTGGTTGCAATCGCGCCGAAAACCATGACGTCCGACCCCGCCCCACACGTTCCCGCTCCGCTTCCGACCCCCGGTCTGGTCGCGCGTTTCTGGCGTTGGAGCCGCGAGGTCGCCTCGGCCTTTCGCGCCTGCTCCGGCGCGTTTGGATTCATCCTGCGACGCGGGCTTTGGCCGCACGTCCTGCTCGTTTTTCTCCTCCTCACGGTCATCACCGCCTCGCTCTGGACCGCCGGCTGGTTTCTCGCCGGTCGCTTTTCCGACTGGCTGCTCACCTTTCTGCCGCTCGAACGCTGGGGCGCGATCCCCGGCGGGGAACTTGCCTGGCTCGGCACCACGCTCGATTGGTTCACCCACCTCGTCCTCGTTCTCCCGCTCGGTCTCGCGCTGCTCTGGCTCCAGCAGCCGATCCTGCAAGCGATCGGCTTTCCCATTTTCGACCGCCTCACCGAACGCGTCGAAGCGGCCCTCGGCAACCGCGAACCCATCCATCGCTTCGACCTCGCCCGCTACCTGCGCATGCTCGTCGTCGTCGGCCTGCCCAACGCGATCGCCGCGCTTTTCAAGACCACCCTCTGCGCGATCCTGGGGCTCATCCCGGTCATCGGCCTCTTCTTCATCGTGCGAGGCATCCTGCTCAACGCCTACTACTCCGGCTACGGCGTCCTCGAAAACTACTTCGAAAACCGCGGCTGGGACCTCGGCCAAAGCCGCGACGTCATCCGCTCGCGCCGTTCGCTGGCCACGGGCATCGGCCTTTGGGTCAATCTGCTCGCGCTCATCCCCTTCATCGGCTCGGCCCTCGCCCTCACGCTCGGCACCGTCGGCGGCGGCCTCGCCCTGCACGACTGGGAACGCCGCGCCGACCCGGCGCCATGAATTCCTCCCGGTGGGGCACCGAAATGAAGGCGCCAAGACCGGCCTCGCAGTGAGATAGAATCAGGCTCTGCGGCGCCGCCCAAACGTCCACGCCAGGCAGCCCAAACCCGCGAATGTCGCCGCGGCGGCCGGCTCGGGAACCGTGCTCAGCACGAGGCCGTTTAAAACCGCACCGTCCTGGTATCCGGTGCCTCCCTGCAACCCTGAACGTTGGGCGAGCAACGAGAGACCGCCCGTCCCGTCCGCTTGCACGAAGAAACTGGTGGTGAAGGCCGTCGTTTGCGTCGCGGTGACGATGGTCACCAAGCTGTTGTTCGCCACGATCGCCTGTTCCCGAGGCGCCCACCTCCCCGCGAAATAAAGCAGGTCGAACCGATAGCTGGCACCGGGGATAAGTCCGACAAAATTGAATTGAAGAGGCGTGGCGGTGCCCCCCGTCGATGCGCCATCCCACGCCAAAGTCGCCAATACCTGCTTCAACCCCAAATCGTCAGACGAGCTTTGATCACCCGCGAACGGGTTGTTGACAGTGGTATACACCGAGCCGGTGCCGGCCGTATAGGGCGCAAATGTCACCCCCTGCACCGAGATGCTTGAGGAGCCTTGAATGTTGTAGGCATACAACACCCGCGCCGGATCAAGCGTGAGCCCTTGGCCCGCATCGCCCCCGGTCAATGCCACCGTAGTCTGAGCATTCAAAGAAGCGAGCGCGCCGACGCACGAAACCAAGCCCCAAAGACAATACCGCCACCCGGCCGAGCGTGATAGGAAATACATGATTTCACACCTGCGTTACATCCGCGGGATTTTCCGCTCAAGCAAAATGTCCATAGCCCGTGACTGTATCTCGCTCAAGCAAGGCGGCTTGAGATGACTTCACGCCATCGAAACCAGTGCCGGTTTCTCTTTTTCGGAAGTCGCTTGAGCCCCTCCCCGCGAGCCCGCCGTAGCGGGGGAAAATTCATCGAATCTACGTGAACCCGGTTCCCTTGAACGAGTCGCAGGCAAATAATGTTTACGTCCCTTGCCGCGCGCCGAGTTTTTCGCCCCGTGCGCGATGCCGCGCGGCGCCGAGGCCGTCCACGCTTCGCGCTCGTATCCCTGTCCCGCCTCCCGTCGTCTTTGTCCCCCATGGCCCGCCTCCGCTTTCCTCGCCGTCCGCTGCCCCGCTCCCTCTCCTGCTGCCTGGCCGCCATCGTTCTAGCGAGCGCCGGCTGCCAAAATCGCCCCGCCGCCGCACCCGCCAAGCCCGCCCCGGCGGAAGAGCCTCCGCCGCCTCCCGTCAGCGCCGTCTACGACCCCCAGATCCGCGAAATACTGAACCTCGCCCGCTCCGGCTCCTGGACCGAAGCCGAGACCAAGGCCGCCGAACTCAAACGCCTCGCCCCCGACGATCCGGCCGTCGACCGCGTCCACACCTGGACGCTCACCGAGGGCCAGCGCCGCCGCGACCGCGCGCTCGAGACGGAGTTCCGCCAGATCGAGTCCAAGGACTCCCGCTTCGACAACGACCTGGGCGACATCCTCGACCGCGACCCGCGCAGCCTCGATCTCCCGCGCAGCCTGCGCAGCGCCCTCGATGACATCGAGAAAGCCTCCGACATCCCCTCTCCCTACGGACGCACCATCGAGCGCAGCGCGCCCCTGGTCGGCCTCGACGAGCACAAACCGACCGTCGCCGAGACCGCCCTTCTCCAGCCCATGACCCTCCAGGCCGACGATCTCACCCTGGAGAACATCATCTTCACCGTCGGCAAAAACACCGGCCTCAACTTCGTCGCCGACCGCTCGCTCCCGCAGTTCCAGCGCAAGCTCAGCGTCAACCTCCGCGACGTCCCCGTCCGCCAGTTTCTCGACCACGTCGGCCGCCAGATGGATCTTCATTTCGAGATCGGCGAAAACCTCGTCTGGATCGTCGACGCCAAGGAAGGCGCCAAACGCGGCTTCGAGGAGACACGTTTCTACCGCCTCCGCCGCGGTTTCCTTCTCCCCGCGCAGTTCAGCCCCGCCGAGGTCAACGAGACCCGCGTGAAGGACAAGGACCGCGAAACCGTCACCTCCAACCGCAAGATGGAGGACTTCGTCCGCGACGGCACCCCCGCCGCCCCGTCCATCGACGAAGCGATCAAGCAGTTCTTCGGCGGCTCGAAGTATTTCATCGATTACGAACGCAACATCATCGTCGCCACCGGCACCCGCTCCCAGCTCCAGACCCTGGAGAACATCATTCGCGAGTTCGACCGCCCCATCCAGCAGGTCCTCATCGAGGCGCGCTTCATCACCATCTCCGAATCCGCCTACCAGCGCCTCGGCCTCAACTGGGAAACCGGCCGCCCCTCCACCGTCCCCCGCTCCGCGACCGACTACACCCAGCTCGGAGTCGACGTCGGGTTCGGCCTGCAAAAAACGTTCACCAACGTCCTCAGCGACGACTCCCTCACCGCCACCCTCAACGCCATCGAGCAATCCGGCGAGAGCCAGACCCTCAGCGCCCCGCGCCTCACGGTCGTCAACAACCGCCCCGCCACCATCCGCGACGGCCAGACCCAATACTTCTACGAGGAATACACCGTCTCCCAGACCATCCTCGAAAACCGCTCCACCTCCTCGCTCGTTCCCAAGGGCAAGCCCACCAAGCTCACCGCCGGCGTCTCCCTCGACGTGCTCGCCAGCATCGGCGGCGACGGCCGCGGCATCCTCCTCGCCCTCCGGCCCGCCGTTTCGCAGGACGTGGAGCTCGTCACCTTCGCCACCATCAGCGACCTCGATTCCTCCGGCCGCGTCGCCAGCACCTTCGACATCAAGCTCCCCCGCTCCCGCGACCAGGAAATATCCACCCGCGTCGTCGTGCAGTCCGGCGAGACCGTCGTCATGGGCGGCGTAATCGAGAACGAGCAGACCACGTTCACCGAGTCCGTCCCCATCCTCGGCAAACTCCCCCTCATCGGCGCCGCCTTCCGCACCAAGACCGAGATCAGCCGCCCGCGCTACCTCCTCATCTTCGTCACCGCCACGCTCCTCTCCGAAAGCGGCGAATTCATCCGCTACTCCGCGCCGAGCACGCCCACGTCGCCCGCTCCAAACACCCCCGCCACCCCATAAGCCCCCTCGTCCGCTTCAGGCCCCATATCTCCGATTTCAGGTCTCAGGTTTCAGGCCTCATCCCTTCTTTCCTCCCTCCTCTTTTCCCCGCCTCGCTCCGATGCCGTCCACCCGCCTCGCCGCTCTCCGCCGCCAGCTCGCCCGCCTTCACGCGGGGGCGCAGCCGCGCCTTGCGCTCGAGATCGGCGCCCGCGGCGCTCGCGTGCTCCTGGCCCGGCGGTCGGGCGGCGAGCCTCTTCGCCTTGAGCGGGTCCTCTCCGCCGATCTCCGGGCCGACGGTCTTCTCGGTCCGGCGGAGATGGCGGCCCGCCTGCGCAGCCTTCTCGCGACGCTTCCCGTCTCCGCGCCCGCTACCCTCGTTCTCCCGCCCGGCCGCACCCATTCGCAGCTCCTTCGCCTCCGCCCCGGCGACTCCCGCCACCCCGCCGACCTCGCCCACACGCTCGGCGGACGCCATTCGGACAACTCCGCCAACCTCTTCGACGCCCGCCCGCTTCGCCCCGCCCCCGGCCGCTCGCATCCGGTTTGGCTGAGCGTCGCCCGCGAATCCGACGTCTCCGACCTCCTCGCCCGCGCCGGCCTTCCTTCCGAACGCATCGAACGCGTCGTCGGCGCCGACCTCGCCCTCGCCGCCGCCTTCGCCACCCTGCCTGTCCGCCCGCCTCTCGCCGTGCTCATCGAGCTCGGCGTCACCGAAGGCCTCCTCCTCGTCGTCGAGGACGACCAGCCCCTCTTCGCCGCCGATCTCGACTGGGGCGTCGACCAGTTCGTCGACGCGCTCGCTTCCGACCTCGGCCGCCCCGCTTCCGATGCGCGCGCCATCCTCGCCCGCGACGGCGCCGACGCCCTCAACGACGCCACCCCTCGCCTCGCCGCCCGCCTCAAAGGCCTCCGCCTCGCGGTCGAATCGCTCCTCCGCGACCACGCCCGCGAAACCGGCAACGCCCCCGATACTCTCCTTGAGGCGCCCCGCTGGCTCAGCGGCGCCGGCCTCGCCCAAGGCCGCCTTCGCGAGCCCCTCGCCCAGACCCTTGCCAGCTCCGGCCAGGCCGCCTCCGCCTGGCCCGCGCTTCCCGTCGGCGATCGCGCCGACGAAACGTTTCCTCTCGACGACGGCGTCCTCGCCTACGGCGCCGCCGTCCTCGCGCTCCGGCTCGGCCCCGAAGCCCCGAACCTCGCTCCCCTCGCCATCCGCGCCGCGCGCCGCGGCGAATTGGCCGCCGGCGCCCTCCACGCCGCCGGCCTCCTTCTCGCGTTTCTCGGCTTCGCCGCCGCCGCCGTCGCCCTCCACGGCCACCTCGGCCGTCTCCGCTCCCGCGAAACCGAAATCGCCTCCCTCCGCTCCGCCCGCGACGCCGCCCCGCGACTCCTTGCCTCCCGCGCCGAACGCGACACCGCCTACCAGGAGGCGCTGCCCGCCCTCTATCTCCAAAAACGCACGCGCGACTTCATCGCCGGCACCCGCCGGCTCCGCGAACGCCGCACCGAGGGCGACTTTTGGTTCGCCCTCATCACCGACACCGAGACCTATCAAAACGGCTCTCTCCCCCAGGGCACGCCCTCCGCCGCGCCCGAGACCCAGCTTCTCTCCGGCTGCCTCGCCCGCCCCAGCGGCCTCGTCGTCGAACTCAGTTTCCGCCCCGGCGGCAAAGACCCGCTCGAACGCGTCGGCGCCATCATCGGCGAACTTCGCGATTCCGGCGCCTTCGCCAGCGTGGACATCCTCCCGCCTCGCGCCCGCCGTCCAGAACTCGCCGACCAGACCGTCTTCGCCTCCGCCGGCGCCGCCTACGCGCTCCAGCTCGACACCGCCCCCTTCGAAGGCGCCCCCGATCCCGCCACCTCCACGGCCGCCCCGTCCTCCGGCGGCCTTTTCTCCAGCTCGACCACCGCGCCGTGATGAACCTCGCCTCACCCCGCGTCTTCTGGTGGCTGCTCCTGCCCGCCGTCCTGCTGCTCCTCGCCGCGTGGCTCCATATCCATACGCTAGGCGTCCGCGAAAAAACCCTCGCCTCCGAGGCCGCCGCGCTCCGCGCCGAACTCGCCCGCGACGGCTTCGAGGCCGACGCCCCGGCCCTGCTCGCCCGGCGCGACCGCGTCCTCGCCGAGACCGCCGCACTCCGCGACTACACCGCCTTCTCCCGCCGCCTCTCCGACGACGCCCTCGTGCGTGAAGCCGCCGGCCGCCCCTTCACGTTTATCGAATTCGAGCGCGAACGCGCCGCCGCCGCCGAGGCGCTCCGCGAACGCGCCGCCGCCGCGAAGGTCAAACTCGCCGCCAGCGCCCTCGAGGTCCTGGCCGACAACTCCCAAAGCCCCGCCCAGCCCCGCCGCCGCTGGGCGCAACTCGCCCTCGCCCGCGAAATCGCCGAACGCGCCATCTCCGCCCAGGTCGCCACCTACGAGGCGCTCCCCGTCCCCGCCGTCCGCGAAATCCGCGCCGCGAAAAACGCTCCCGTCCTCGCCGAGGAAATCCTCTTCGGCGCCCGCGTCACCGGGGACAGCGCGCACGTCCAGGCCTTCGTCGAACTCCTCGCCCTCGGCTCCGACGCGGACGACCCGCGCCTCCTGCTTGAGCATCTCGTGCTCCGCAAAGACGGCGTCAGCCAGCCCGACCAAGCCTCCGCCACCGTGGTCGTCGCCGCCCTCCTCCCGCCCGAGCCCGCCGCCCCCGTCAGCACGCCATGAGCTCCACCCGTCTCCGCTTGCTCCGCGCCGCCTTCGTCCTCCCGATCCCGCTTGTCGCGCTGCTCGCCCTCGCGCGCCCGCATGCCACCCCGCCGGCCCCGCCCGCGCCCGCCGCCCCCGCGCCCGAGCCCACCCGTCTCGCCCGCGCCCACGCCGCCACCTTCGCCTTCTTCAACGAGGGCCGCGCCGACCTCGCCTCGGGCCGCGGCCTCTTCGAGACCGATTTCTTCAAGCCGCCGCCACCGCCCCCCGCGCCGCCCACTCCGCCCAAACCCGCGCCGCCCCCGCCCAAACTCGTCGCCGCCTCCTACCGCGGTTTCGCCGCCTTCCCTTCCGGCGACTCCTCCGTCGCCTATCTCTCCCTCGACGGCCGCGTCGTTACCCTCGCCCCCGGAGAGCCTGTCGCCTCCGGCTGGAAGCTCCTCTCCTTCGACGCCGAAGCCGCCGAACTCTCCCGCGACGACGCCCGCCTCCGCCTCCCCTTCAACAAACCCGTCAACCTCCCCGCGCCGCCCGGGATCAAATAAGTTTCAACGCAGAGACGCGGAGCACGGAAGAAATTCCCGATTCATTCACCTCTCTTCTCCGCGCCTCCGCGTCTCTGCGTTAAAAAAATTCGGCAATGAGCACTCCCGATCCCTTCCTCGACGCCCTTCGCCGCCTCGCGCCCGTCGACCCCGCCAAGCTCGAGACCGCCCGCCGCCGCGCCGAGCTCCAGCGCATCTCCCTCCACCGCGCCTTGGTCGATCTCGATCTCGTCCCCGAGGAGCTCGCCTACCGCGCCGCCGCCGAAGCCCAAGGACTCGACTTCGTCGACCTTGCCGATCTCGAAACACCTCGCGAAGCCCTCGACCGCATACCCTCCGCCATCGCCCTCGAAAACCGCTTCGCGCCGCTCGCCATCGAGGACGGCTCCCTCGTCGCCGCGTTCCCGGAACCTCCCTGCCTGTCCGAACTCGGCCGCCTCCGCCTCCTCCTCGGCCTCCGCGTGCGCCCCCGCCTCTGCACCCCCGGCGCCCTGCGCACGTTCGTCAGCCGCCACTTCGGCCTCGGCGCCGACACCATCCAGCGCCTCCGCAACGAACGCGCCCCCGCCCCCGGCGACGCCGGAGAGATCGTCTTCGACGTCCAGGAAGGCGACGCCTCCGAAGACCCGACCATCATCCACTTCGTCGACCAGATCCTTTCCGAAGCCCTCCGTCTCGAGGCGACCGACATCCACCTCGAGCCCTTCGCCGACACCGTCAAGCTCCGCTACCGCATCGACGGCCTCCTCCAGGACGTGCCCGTGCCCGAGGGCCTGCGCGCCCACCACGCCGCCCTCCTCTCGCGCCTCAAGGTGATGGCCGACCTCGACATCACCGAGCGCCGGCTCGCCCACGACGGCCGCATCGCCATGAGCCGCGGCGGCGCCCACTACGACCTCCGCGTCTCCATCATCCCCACGCCTCACGGCGAGACCGTCTGCCTTCGCGTCCTCGGACGGGACAAGCTCCTCCTCGACCTCGGCCGCCTCGGCATGGAGCCCGCCCAACGCGCGCTCATGGAGGAGCTCGCCGGCCTCCCGCAAGGCCTCGCCCTCATCACCGGCCCCACCGGTAGCGGAAAAACAACTACGCTTTACGCCCTCCTCGCCAGCGCCCGCGACGGCCGCCGCAAGATCGTCACCCTCGAGGACCCCGTCGAATACAAGCTCGACGGCGTCACCCAGATCCAGACCCGCGCCGAGCTCGGTCTCGATTTCGCCTCCGGCCTTCGCTCCGTCCTTCGCCACGACCCGGACGTCATCCTCGTCGGCGAGATCCGCGACCGGGAGACGGCCGACGTCGCCATGCGTTCCGCGCAAACCGGCCACCTCGTTTTCTCCACGCTGCACACCAACGACAGCATCGGCGCCCTCACCCGCCTCATCGACATGGGCGTCGAGCCCTGGGTGATCGGATCCTCCCTCGTGTGCAGCGTCGCCCAGCGGCTCGCCCGCCGCGTCTGCACCCGCTGCGCCGAGCCCGACACCCACATCCCCGCCGACATCCGCGCCGAGATGTCCGCGTCGCTCAACCTCCCGCCCGAGTCCATCCGCGCGCAACGCGGCCGCGGTTGCCCCGAATGCCGCGGTACAGGGGAGCGCGGCCGCGTCGCCGTCTACGAATTCTTCCTCATCACCGACGAGGTCGTCGACCTGTTGGCCGCCAACGTCCGCACCGTCGCCCTCCGCGATCTCGCCCGCCGCCAAGGCTGGAAATCCCTGCGCGAATCCGGGTGGAAAAAAGTCCAGGACGGCCTGATCTCCATCACCGAGAACCAACGCCTCACCCGCCGCCTCCAGCTCCGTGCCTGAGGGCCGCCGGCCGCAGATCTCCTGAAACCTGTCCCGCCCGTGCGCATTTGCCACATCGGGCCGGGTTCGGATACTCGAGCATCCACCCTCGACATGCCCAAAACTCGCTCCACCCGAGCCCCACTTGTCCTGATCACCGGCGCCAGCCAAGGCCTCGGCGAAGCCCTCGCGCTCGCCTACGCCCGCCGCCACCGCGGCGTCCGCCTCGCGCTCGTCGCGCGCAGCGCCGCCAACCTTGAGCGCGTCGCCATCCGCTGCGAAAAACTCGGCGCATCCGCGCATGGCTTTGTCTGCGATGTCACCGACGAGGCCGCCGTCGCCCGCCTTCCCGCCGCCGTGGCGAAGCGCTTCCGCGGCGCCGCGCCCGACATCGTGGTCAACAACGCCGGCGCCTTCGCTCCCGCCA
>CAMLQS010000147.1 GCA_946482165.1 uncultured Verrucomicrobiota bacterium
AAGTCACCGAGGGCATGCTCGAGAAGTATGGCCCCAAGCGCATCGTCGACACGCCTATCTCCGAGGCCGGCTTCATCGGCATGGGCATCGGCGCCTCCATGCTCGGCGTCCGCCCCGTCATGGAGCTCATGTTCTGGTCCTTCTACTCCGTCGCCTTCGACCAGATCGTGAACAACGCGGCCAACGTCCGCTACATGTCCGGCGGCCAGATCGCCTGCCCCATCGTCATCCGCGGCCCCGCCAACGGAGGCACCAACGTCGGCGCCACCCACTCCCACACGCCCGAGAACATCCTCGCCCACCACCCGGGCCTGAAGGTCGTCGTGCCCTCCAACGCCGCCGACGCGAAGGCCCTCATGAAGACGGCCATCCGCGACAACGATCCGGTGATGTTCCTCGAAAACACCCTCCTCTACGGCATCGCCGGCGAGGTTCCGGACGGCGACATCGTCCTCCCCTTCGGCCGCGCCAACATCGCCCGCGAAGGCAAGGACCTCACCATCGTCACCTACGGCCGCTGCGTGCTGCACTCCCTCGCCGCCGCCGAAAAGATGAAGGCGGAGAAGGGCCTCGATATCGAGGTCGTCGACCTGCGCACCATTCGCCCCCTCGACGTCGACACCATCCTCAAGTCCGTCGCCAAGACCCACCGCGTCCTCATCGTCGAGGAACAGCGCCCCTACTGCTCCACCGGATCCCACCTCGCCTGCATCATCCAGGAAGAGGTCTTCGACGAGCTCGACGCCCCCATCCTCCGTGTCGGCACCATCGACGCCCCCGCCATCTACGCCCCGCCGGTCGAGAAGCAGTTCCAGCTGCCCAACCCCGAGCGCGTCATCGAAGGCATCCTGAAAGTGATGCGCTAACCATGTAGGCCCGACCGCCGGTCGGGCATTCCGCTCTCCGCCCTTCTGGCTCCCTGCTCCTAGCTCCCATCTCCCTGCTCCTATGGCTCAAGTCATCACCATGCCGAAACTCAGCGACACCATGACGGTGGGCACGCTGGTCAAATGGCTCCGCAAAGAAGGCGACGCCGTCAAATTCGGCGATCTCCTCGCCGAGATCGAGACCGACAAGGCCACCATGGAGTTCGAGTCCTTCGCGGACGGCACGATCCTGAAGCTCTACGCCGCCGCCGGCAGCCAGGTCGCGATCGGCGATCCCCTCTGCGCCGTCGGCGCCCCCGGCGAAGCGGCCCCCGCCGCGCCCGCCGGCGCCGCCCCCAAGGCCGAGGAAAAGAAGGCCGAGGCCCCCGCCGCGCAGACGCCTCCGCCCGCCACCACCGCCAAGCCCGCCGCCGAAGTGCCTGCTCCCGCCGCCGCGCCCAAGTCCGCTCCGGCCGCGGCCCCCGCCGCCCCCGTCCGCGCCGCCGGCGAGCGCGTGAAGATTTCCCCCCTCGCCAAGAAGCTCGCCGCGAGCAAGGGCCTCGACTCCACGCTCATCAAGGGCTCCGGCCCCGGCGGCCGCGTCGTCCGCGCCGACGTCCTCGCCGCCGAGACCGCCGGCACCGCCAAGGCCGGCTCCAAGCCCGCCTCCGGTTCCGGCTCCGCAGCCATTCCCGCCGGCTCGTCCTTCTTCAAGGGTCCGATCCAGGAAGAGCGCACCGCCCCGGTCTCCACCATGCGCGGCGTGATCGCCAAGCGCCTCATCGAGTCCAAGACCACCGCGCCCCACTTCTACCTCGAGATCGAGGTCGACGCCGAGCCGCTCACCGCGCTTCGCACCCAGCTCAACACCGGCCTCGAAAAGCAGGGCGTTAAGCTTTCGGTCAACGACCTCATCCTCAAGGCCAGCGCCGAGGCGCTCCGCCGCGTCCCCGACGTCAACGCGTCTTGGGAAGGCACCCAGATCCGCTACTTCGGCGCCGCCCACGTCTCTTTCGCCGTGGCCCTGCCCGACGGCCTCATCACGCCGGTTATCCGCGACGCCCACGAGAAGTCGGTCTTCCAGATCGGCGCCGAAGCCAAGGCCCTCGGCAAGCTCGCCAAGGACAAGAAGCTGAAGCCCGACCAGTTCACCGGCGGCACCTTCTGCGTGTCGAACCTCGGCATGATGGGCATCCCGAAGTTCCTCCCGATCATCAACACCCCGAACGCCGCCATCCTCGGCGTCGGCACCTCGGTCGTGAAGCCCGTCGTGAAGAACGGCCAGATCGTCGTCGGCACCACGATGACGCTCACCCTCAGCTGCGACCACCGCGTGGTGGACGGCGCCGTCGGCGCCCAGTTCCTCAACGCCCTCAAGCAACTCGTCGAGTCCCCGGCTCTGCTCTTGGTCTGAGCGCCTCCCTGACGTAGCGAAACGACGGAGTCGTTTCGCCGCCCGTTCCGCCGTATCATTCCTCTTCCAAGCCCGACGCGCCTCCCGGCCGTCGGGCTTTTTATCGCATCGACAACGACGGCGAAGCAGGCTCGCCACCCCCGCGGCATCGGCGCATGCCACTACGCAGGTATTTGATGCCCACACCTCCTCCACTTCCCCCTCGCAATCTGGCTGCGGCGGTCGAAAAAATGGCCTCGGATTTTTTGGCGTATGTGAACGACAGGGAATATTTCTCCTACGTCCACAAACTCCACACCACTCAGCCGTTCTGGCGTCCCCTGCGGTGGATCGCGCATTTTCTCCTGCCTCTCCACTACCGGAACGAATGCGAGCAGAACATGCCCAAGGCCACTCCGCGCCTGGGCTTGGTTCTCATGGGCAACGTCGTTCTTCACGACGTCTCGCAAGCCGGCCCCGCCCTCGTGCTCGCCACCGATCGCTTCGACTTCGAGGGTCTCAACGAACTTCACGATGTCTCGCTGCGCATCGAGGAACTTCGCGGTTCTCCAGACCCCGCGATCAGCGAATCGATCAATGCCATCTTCGAGGACGAAGACTACCAGCGATTCCGCCGCCGTTCCCTCCCTGCGTGCCTGCAGGCTCCCACGCATATCCTGCTATTCGATGAGCAGCTGTCGGGAAACACGCTCGTCCGGATCGACTCCCACGGAAGATCGATCCTGCATCCGCTCATCGTCTTGTTTGCGACAGATACGGATGTTTCAGGCGCCGGTGCCTGGTCCTCCGCCGTGCCAAGCAGGATCACCGGCGCCGTCCTCGACGTTTTGTTCAAGGCCCGATCCTCCACTCCGCCTCCCCTGCCCCGAGCCGCCGTGTAAGCGGTGAACCGCTCTCCACGGGGCGCCCGGGGACAAAACCCCGAGCCACGTCCACGCCGGCCGAGACTCCGCGCCTCCGCCCCCTTGCCCGGCGCGGATTTTTCTGTGTCCATCGCCGCCCTCCCCGCTTCGTCGACGATGTTTTCCCTGCCCAAGAGCGGCCTTCCCGGCGCCGCCTTCCCCGCCGTGCCGGCCACCGCCGCCGCCACCATGCTCGCCGTCCTGCATCAGCTGCGCGCGACCCAGTATCTGCCCGCGGACGAGCTGCGCTCCCTGCAATTCCGGCAACTCGGCGAACTCGCCGCCCACGCCTGCCGCGCCGTGCCGCACTACGCGGAGAGCCTCCGCCGCGCCGGGATCGAGCCCGGCCGGCCGCTCACGCCGGAAACCTGGTCGGGCTTGCCGGTGCTGACCCGCCAGGCCGTCCAGGACGCGGGCTCCGCCTTGCATGCGCAGGATGTGCCGCGCGGCCATGGCTCGGTGTCCGCCGCGACCACCTCCGGCTCCAGCGGCCGGCCGGTCACGATCCGCAAAACCGCGCTCACCCAGTTTTATTGGCAATGTTTCGTCGTGCGCGAACAGGAGTGGCAGGCGCGCGACCTGTCCGCCCCGTGGATGGCGCTGCTGCGAGACAACGACCGCGCCGATCCGGCGAACTCCGACCCGTTGCGCCGCCTGCCGAATTGGGGCGAACCCATCGCCGCGATCTACCCCACCGGCCCCGCGCTGCTCCTCGACTACCGCGCCGAGGCGGCCGAGTTGTTGCGCGTCATCGTCCGCGAAAAGCCCGCCTACCTCACCACGTTCCCCTCGCTGCTGCGCGAGTTGCTGCGCGAATCGAAGCGCGCCGGCCTGCGCCCCGAAGGCCTGCGCGAGGTCCGCTCGACCGGCGAGGCGCTGGCTCCGGAAATCCGCGCCCGCTGCGCCGAGCTCTGGGGGGCGAAAGTCACCGAAATCTACTCCGCCGCCGACGCCGGAATCATCGCCGCCCCCTGCCCGGAGCACAACGCGCTGCACGTGCAGGCGGAGAGCGTATTCGTCGAGATACTACGCGACGACGGCTCGCCCTGCGCCCCCGGCGAGGAGGGCCGCGTCGTGCTCACTCCCCTGCACAATTTCGCGATGCCGCTCCTCCGCTACGAGATCGGCGACCGCGCCGTTCCCGGCCCGCCCTGCGCCTGCGGACGCACCTTGCCGGTGCTCGCCTCCGTGCCCGGCCGCGCGCGCGACATGCTCACGACGCCCTCGGGTGAACGGCGTTTTCCGTTTTACGGGCACAACGCCATCATGCGCGTGGACGCCATCGTGCAGCATCAGGTCGCGCAAACCGCGGCCGACCGCGTCGAGCTGCGACTGGTGGTGCGCCGCCCTCTCACGGAGGCGGAGGAGGCGCACATCTTGTCCGCGGCCCGGACCGGAATAGGCCCGGCGCATGAAGTCACCCTCGTCTACCGCGACGAAATCCGCCGGCAGCCCAGCGGAAAATTCGCCGAGTTTACGAATGAGTGGGAGTCTCTTCGACCTCGGCCGGATTCCGGCGACGGCGCCGCGTGAGATGCACCGCGGCCGCGCCGCCCGCCGCCCACAGCGCCGCCGAGGCGGGCTCGGGAACCGCCGTGGAGTTGAAGGAAAAAACGGTTCCCGCCGGGATGTTCAGACTCCCGTTGTAGGTGAACACCAGTCCCGTGAGCAGACCGCTCGAAATGCTGGAAGTCGGCACGATGGTCAGGCCGCGAGTGACGTTGCTCCCTTCGAAAGGAAACTCGAATTGGAAGATCTCCTCGTCGGGCGCGGAATCGAAGCGGGCCGAGACGGTGAACGACGAACCTTCGCCGCCGGAAATCGTCCCGCCGTCGATCGAGAGCAGGGCGTCCGCGTCGACGATATCCGGCGAGACATCGAGGAAATAGGGACTCGCCGAGGAATTGACGTTGATGTTCGCCGGAACGGTGTAGGTGACGGTCGCCGCGAAAGCCTGGATGGGCTGGACGGCGCCCAGCGCCGAGGTGATCAGAAGCAGGGTGCCTTGGTTGTTCATCGCGAACGCAGGCTGAAACGCGCCGGAACGCTGTCAATTTGCATAATGCCTGCGCTCGAATCGCCGCCCGGGAAGGCCGCGCGAGACGTCGCCGACCAAGCGCGACGGCCCAGTATTCGTCGGTATCGAGTCGGGTTTGCCCCGCGCCGGATTTAGTTCCCAGCTCGCGGACTCCGCTTTCGCCATGCCCCGTTTCCGCAGTCTTCCCGCGCTCGCCTTCGCCCTTCTCGCTCCCCTCGCGGCCCCGCCGGCCTCGTCCGCCAATCTTCCGCCCGAGCTCGCCACCGCGCTGCCGGCGCAGGTCGTCGTCTCCGGCGCGTCTCCCCTCGCCCTCGACCTCGCGGCGCATCTCCACGACCCCGACGTCGCCAAGGCCGCCCGCGTCAGCGTCCGCATCGGCGCCATGACCAAGACCATCGACCTCGCCCTCCTCGTCGACTCCGCCCCGCTCACCACCGCCAACTTCCTAGCCTACGTGGACGCCGGACGCTACTCGGCCAATTTTTTCCACCGCTCCGTGCCTGGATTCATCATCCAGAACGGCGGCTTCCATTTCGTTAACGACAACACCTCCGACTACGTGCCGGCCTTCGCCCCGGTCGTGAACGAGTTTGGCGTTTCCAACACCCGAGGCACCGTCGCGATGGCCAAGCTCGGCGGCGACCCCGACAGCGCCACCAGCCAGTGGTTCATCAATCTCGCCGACAACTCCGCCAACCTCGACGCCCAGAACGGCGGCTTCACCGTCTTCGCCCGCGTCCTCGGCGACGGCATGGTCGTGGCCGACGAGATCGCCGCCGTGCCGCGTTACAACGCGTCCACCGTCGCCTCCGCCTGGACCGACCTCCCGCTCACCACCGCCACGCTCGCCCGGCCCTATTTCATCGAAACCTCCGTCAGCCGCGTCGCGCCGCTTTCGCACCAGGTCACCTCCGACGATCCCGCGCTCGTCGCCGCCTCGTTGTCCGGCGACACGCTCACGCTCGCTCCCGTCCCCGGAGCCGCCGGCGCAACGACCATCCGTCTCGTCAGCACAGATCTCGACGGCGCGACGCTCGACACCAGCTTCGCCGTCACCGTCCTCAGCTCCGACGCGCTCGTCGCGTGGCGTCAGACATACTTCGCGACGACCGCCGCCTCCGATGCCGCCTCAGACCTCGCCGATCCCGACGGCGACGGCCTGCCAAACCTGCTCGAATACGCCCTCGGCGCCTCGCCCCTGACCGCGTCCGGCCCCGCGCTCGCCGTCGGTCGCGCGGGCCAGAATCTAACCCTCGCCTACCCACGCATCGCCGATCCGGCGCTCACCTACACGGTGGAAGCGGCCGACTCGCTCGCCGGCCCGTGGTCGACGGTCGCGACGGAGAGCAACCCGTCCACCGGCGCCGCCAACATCGCCGGCACAGTCACCATCACCGACCCCGCACCGTTGGCAGGGCACCCGCGCCGCTTCTTGCGCCTGCGAGTGGAGCGATAGGCCACCCGTCGTCCCCCGCGATTTCGCGGACATGCCGGGCTACTCCGGTCCCGACGGAGTGCTGCGCGGATTCGCCTCCCACGCCGCCACCCGGCGGAGGTAATCGGCCTTCGTCGGGCCTGCCGGTTGCATCGGTTTTCGATCCAGTTCGTCCACGGAACGCACATACGCGGTCACGCAATCCGCCCGTCCCGCCTGCCGCACGCCGAAGCATTTGATCGCCGTCGCCATCATCTGCTTGGCGAGGCGCTCGGACCGTCTCTCGTCCCGCTCGTCGCCGAAGCGCGCGAAGGAAACGACCCCGTGCACCGGGAAAGACACGGCGAAAACAAAATTCGCATCCGGCGTGTAGAGGTCGGCGTCGGTCACGAGGAGAAATTGCCACGCGCCCCAGACCTGGCGGCCCCGCTCCTCCTCGACGCGCAAACGGTCCAGGAACGCCTGATACAACGGCACCGGGCTCCATTGCGGATCGCCCAGCAAACCCGCTTTCCGACCCGCCTCCGGCAAGGGCGGCGGCGTATCCGTCCAGCGATACACCTCCACGCCCAGTTCCCGCGCGAGACGGTTGCCCGCGACGTCCAGAAGCCTGTCCGGCACCCGCCCGATCGGCACCAGGCAAACGCGAAGCCGTTCCGCAGGACGCCAGTCAAAGGCCGGCAGCGGATCGGCTTTCCCGACCTCCTCCTCGACCGCGACGCCCGCCGCGTTCGGGCTCGTCCGGTCCGCGGCGGCCCGCGCCGCGAGCCGCGCCTCCGCCGACGCCGCGGCGTCGCCCAAGGCCTCGTGCGCGCGAGCCAGGCCTTCGTGCCCCGCCACGAGCAGCGCGTCGAGCGCCAGCGCCCTTTGATAAACCGTCGCCGCATCCGTCCACCGCCGCTCCGCCTCGAGGTCCCGCGCATAGTCCACGAGCAGTCTCGCGTGCCGCCCCGCCTCGATCGAGAATCCGAGGCTCCACACCCGCTCCGCGATCATCCGCCGATGCTCCGCGCCGCTCGCGAGCAGGTAGGGATGCCTCTCCTTGGCCACGAGAAAGGTCGGCCCGAGCACGGCGGCGAACAGAACCGCGCGCACCAGTATTCGCCGCCCCGGCCTCGCCGCCGGGATCCAGTTGGCCGCGAAGTGCAGGACGATCCCCGCGCCGAGCGCCAGGCTCGCCGGCCCGCGGTCGTAGCCCGACCACGTGACCACCGGCGAGGTCAGCATCAAAGCGAGCAGAAAGGCGCACGGAGCCAACGTGACCAAGCTCACCGTCTCCGACAAAAGATCCCCGTCCGTGCGCCGCGCATGCCAACGGTCGAAATCCCCGCGCCATTTCGAATCGGAGTCCACCCGCTCCCGCGCCGGGCCGCCCCGCTCGGCCGCGTCACCCGCGTCGACCTCGGCGTCCGCCCGCGCGAGAGCCGCTTCGTCGGCTTCCAGTTTTTCCCAACGCGCGTCGCCCGGCTTCGGCTTTCGCCACTTGCGCCACAGAAAATAGACCCGCGCCAGAATCGCCAAGGCCAGCAGCATGAAAAGGCGTTCCCGCTCGACCCGGCCCTGCAGGAGCAGGGCAAGCGCCACCGCGAGCAAGACCTTGAGCAACAGTTCGAAGACAAGGCGAAGCGCCACCTGCATCGCGCCAGCCAAGCTTTCCCTCCACAGCGCAAGCAAGCCGCGAAACACCCGCCTCCCCGTCCCGCCACCCGCGCCGCGTCCGTCGAGGACTCGTCAACTAATTCGGTCGCCACACGCGCGACATGGGCCTTCGTTTCAACGACTAACATATCCCATGACCACGCCAAACCCGCTCCGCACCCCGGGAGTCTACGTCCAAGAGATCGGCGCTTTTCCAAACTCCGTCGTCCCGGTCGCCACCGCCGTGCCGGCCTTCATCGGTTACACCGCCCGCGCCTCTTTCAATGGTCGATCCTACATCGGCCAGCCCGTGCGAATCACCTCGCTGCCGGAGTTCATGGCCTATTTCGGACTCCTCGATCCCGTCACCGGCGAGCCGCTTCCCGAGATCCGACAATACCCCGCCGTCTACTATCCCGTCCCCGCTCCGACGCCCGCATCCGCAGACATCGTCCTCGGCGGCCAGGCCTACGATATCGAGCCCGACCCCGGCACCGTCTACCAGCTCTACAACAGCATAAAGCTGTTCTACGCCAACGGCGGCGGCGCGTGCTACGTCGTATCCGTCGGGCCTTACGGCCCCGCCACGGGTTCGCCCAAGGCCGGGGCCGATCCGCTCGTCAACCCCAACATCCTTGTCACCGAGCTCGTCGGCGCCCTCGCTCCGCTGCGCCTGCAAGCCGACGTCACCCTGATCGTCGTGCCCGACGCCACCCTGCTCGGTCCCGCCGACAACCAGACGCTCAACCAACAGATCCTGCTCCACTGCCAGGCCGCGGGATCGCGCATCGCGCTTTTCGACATCAGCGGCGGCGACGCGCCCGATCCCGTCCATTGGTTCGACGACATTCAATCCTTCCGCACCGCCATCGGCACCAGCGCCCTCGACTACGGCGCCGCCTACTACCCGTTCCTCCGCACCACCGTCCTCCTCGATCAAGACATCGACTTCGCCACGCTCGGCGGCGCCGGGACTCTCGCCGCCGTCCTCCCCGGAGCGGACCTCGATCCCGTAAAAACCCTCCTCGCCGACATCGCCACCGCCGGCCTTCCCGGCTCCCCCGCCTCCGTCCGGATCGAGAACGCGCTGCGCATCGCGAGCCCGGCGTATTCACAACTGCACGACACCGTGCTCGCCCGGATGAACGTCCTGCCCACCGCCGGCGCCATGGCCGGCGCCTACGCGCTCGTGGACGGCGAACAGGGCGTCTGGCACGCCCCCGCCAACATCGGCCTGACGTCGGTCGCCGACGTCACCCTCAAGATCACCGACGCCACCCAGGCCTCGCTCAACGTCGACGCCGCCACCGGAAAATCCATCAACGCCATCCGTCTCTTCCCCGGCAGAGGCGTGATCGTCTGGGGCGCGCGAACCCTCGACGGCAACAGCGACGACTGGCGCTACATCAACGTTCGCCGCACCGTCATCATGCTCGAGCAGTCGATGAAGCTCGCGTGCAACGCCTACGTCTTCCAGCCCAACGACGCCAACACCTGGTCTCTGGTGCAAACCATGCTGAACGCATTCCTCACCAACCAATGGCAGCAGGGCGCGCTCGTAGGCCCGACACCCGCCGCCGCCTTCTCCGTGTCCGTCGGGCTCGGCACCACCATGACGGCGCAGGACATCCTCGATGGCGTGATGAACGTCTCCGTGAAGGTCGCGGTCTCCCACCCCGCCGAGTTCATCGTCATCAATCTCCAGCAACAGATGCAGAGCTGAAAGCGCCCGACGATACGGCCGCCGGGGAGCCTTGGCGCGGCGCGCGGCCGATTTCATCCGCAGTTCATCCCGACTTCACAAGGAACGCACGTATCTTCGGCAGGGTGGCCGGCGTCACCCCTCCCTTGATCATGCTGATCCGATTTCTAGCCGTTCCTCTTTTCCTCACCGTCACCGCCTCGGCCTGCCTCAACCACTCGCAGGGAACCGATATCGACGGTCACAACACCTCTCGGCTGGGCGTCTATGAGATAGGCGGGTTGAGAATCAGGATGGAGACCGCCGTCAGCGAGGCTCGTCGGCCGATTCGCTCCGAGGAAGCGCCGTCCACACCCGCGGAACGACTCGAAGCCGATGCGCTGGATCTGATCTACACCGGAAAATATACTGCGGCTCTGCCCCTGCTCCAACAAGCCGCGGCCCTCGCTCCTGAAAGCTACTCCATCGCCGCCAACCTCGGCACGAACCTCGAACTGGTGGGCGACAACGACCAAGCCCTGCGCTGGATCAGCGAGGCCGTGCGTCTCAATCCCGCCTCGCACCGCGGCACCGAGTGGGTCCACGTCCTTATCCTGCAGGCCAAGGTTCGCGACGCCGCGAAGCCCGGGCTCGCGGCGTCAAATCCGCCGTTGATCGACGTGCCCGCGCGCGTCTTGCCCGAAACGCTCATTCACGCCGGCGGCGCCGCGCGGAACGCGTCGGACATTCGCGAGGCCATTTCCTATCAGCTTCACGAGCGCATGCTCTTCGTGAAACCGAAAGATCCCTACGTGGCGGATCTGCTCTTCGCGCTGGCGCGGCTCCAAGCCAATCTGGACAGCGTCGAATCGGCCGACAAGGCCCTCGCACTCGCCGAGACCTACGGCTACGACGACCCGGTTCGCATCGGATCCCTGCGTGCCGATATCCGGCGTGCGCGACGGCTGTCGCGCGCCTACGACGCGGCCGCGTGGACACTCTCGCTGCTGGCCTTGTGCGGCTTCCTCGTTTTCGCCTACCGGAGAAAATGGTTTTTTCTCAGACGAAAAGACTACCTCGCCCACCAAGCCGCCCGTCGCGCCAACGCCGACACGGCGTGAGCGGCCCGTCTCTTCCCCCGCCCGACTCGCCGCGCGTTCCAAGCCGCCTCAGCTCAGGGCCGAATCCGCTCGTCACCATCGCCGGCCCGCTCGGCTTCCTGCTGGCGACGCGCGGCCGCCATGTTGTCCACCAGGTTTGGATAACGCCGGCCGGCGCTCCGCGCACGCTCCCGGGCCCAGTCGATCGACTCCGGCGTAAGCACCGTTTTCGCCCCGCCTTTCGGGCGGTTCTTTTGCTTCCACGGAGGAGTTGGCATCCGCGAACCGTGCGTGGGTCCGGCCTGATCTCAAGAGAGGCCCTAAAATCAGCCTCGCACTCATGCCTCGCCCGACACGCCTATCACCCTTCCACCCCGCCAAAGCCGCGCCTCCGTCCCGGGAGGATAAAACACGCTTATTTTACGCATAAAATTTGCCTTTAGTTTTGAAGGGCGGGGCTG
>CAMLQS010000148.1 GCA_946482165.1 uncultured Verrucomicrobiota bacterium
TGCCGAAATAGACCCGGAACTTGCCGTCGTGGTAACGAATGGCGCCGGCCCAGATGCCTCTGCCATAGCGGTTCATCCGGTCCCAGTTCATGTCGGGGCCGATCCGGGTGACGTCATCCACCACGTGGCCGATGATCCGCCAGTTCACCAGGTCCTTCGAACGGAGCACGACCATGCCGGGCGAATACTGCATCGTGGACGAGATGGCGTAGTAGTCGGAGCCGACGCGGATGCAGTCGAGGTCGCTGTAGTCGCCGGGCAATACGGGATTGCGGTAGGTGCCGTCCTTCTGGTCTCCCCAAAGAGGCCAGTCACCCCATTTGCCCGGGGTTTGGGCACCGCCGAGCAGCGGCGCCGCGCACAGGAGGAACAGGGGCAGGAGTCTTGATTTTGGTAACATGGGAAATCCAACGGGCGCGAGGCGCCACGAGCCGATCAACGACGGGAAGGGGGGAACTCATGGGACGGGACAACTCAAGCGTCCCACCCGGGCTCGGAAGCTAGGGCACTATAACAGGGAAAAGCCATTTCCCCAATATCCCCAAACAAGGGATGCAACGGCGCCGACACGGCTAAGCGGCAGGTGCCATCAGCAACGAGGCGAGGGGGGCCGAAGCCCCCCTCGCCCGGTGAAAAAAGCGACGCGAAACCTACGCTCGGCCGCCACCATGCAGAGCCCACCCAACTCAGAACCAAAAATTCGGGGTGTTCTGTATCGTTTTTACGGTGTAGACGGCCGGATCGAAGGGATTGGTGCCTTCGACGAAGGGTCGCCACTTTACGCTGCCGTCCACAAAGCCGGTGTGCCCTCCCATCGGACGGCCGCCCGACATATGATTGCTTACGTTGTTGGGCAGCCCTCCGTTCACTTGGGTGAAGCTCCCGCCCGAGCCGGAGATCACCGCGTCCACCACAAGCGGACGGCGGCTGGCGGGAACCACCATCTTGACGGCTCCAACCGCGACCTCGTATTCGGCCTTGATGCGGTCGTTGCGCCAAATCGGGCCGACCTGTCCGGTTCCCGGCACAAGCAGCACGTAACCTGTCACGGCATAACCCGGGTTTCCCTCGTAGGGGAACAACCGTTCTATCGGGTAAAGCGTCAGCATGTTGGAGGACGGACAGTAAAGGAGTTCGCGGCCGGCCTGATTGGAAAGAGTGCGCGCCAGATTGATATCGATGTCCCACGCCCAACTTCCCCCGTTGGTCGGGAAGACGTATCCTTTGCTGGTGGATGCATAGTTCACCAAACCGAGGGCGATCTGGCGGACGTTGCTCATACACTTGGCGCGTTTCGCATGTTCACGCACGCGGCCCACGGTGGGGACAAGGATCGCGGCAAGGATGCCGATGATCGCGATGACGGTCAGAAGCTCGATCAAGGTAAAGCCGCGCCGCGGGGCGAGCACGGAGGAGAATGAAGTCTTCATGTTCTTTGAATCGGATTGGGGACGGGCACGGCCGCCGCGGATATCGGCGGCCGTGCGATTGCGCCGGGCCTTGTTTAAGGCGCGGTCACGACCAGGCGCAGGAAGCGGCGCGCCTGGCTGTCGAGCGACACGGTGTCGGTGTAGGTTTTGTTGCCCGCGCTGCTGAAGGGCCCGTAGGTATGCACGGTGCCCCAAGTGACGAGGTCGTTGCTCGCCTCGATCTTGTAGACCAAGGTCGGGTCGCCACCGTGGCTGAAGCCCAGGGAGAGGGCGTTGCCCACGCGGCCCACCGTGACCGACAGGGCGCCGGCCGCGTTCGGGTTGGTGCCGAGCGCATACTCGAGGAGATTCGACTGTCCGTCGCCGTCGGGGTCGGCGGTGTTGGCCGCGTTGCCGGTGTTGGCGGTGGTGCCGAAGTTCGTCTGGCGCCAGCTTTCGATGGCGGTCACGGTGTTGGCGGGCGTGGCCGAGACTTCGGCGGAGTAGCCGCTCTCCGCCGCGGGGCTGCTCTTCGAGGCCGTCACCACGTAGTAGTAGGTGGTGCCGTTGACCGCAGTGGCGTCGGTGTAGCTGGTCGTGGTCAGGCCGTTGACGAGCACGGCGTAGCCGGAGCCCGAGGTGGTGGAGCGGCGGACGCTGTAGCTGGTCGCGCCGGAGGAGGCGTTCCAGCCAAGGACCACCTGGGCGTTGCCGGCGGTGGCGGCGACGCCGGTGGGCGCGGCGGGCGCGATGTCCTCGGCCGTAACCAAGAGCTGGAACCCGACCAAGGGCACCAAGCCGCCGCCTTGCGCGGTGGTGTCTGCGCTGAGGGTCCAGGAAACGGTGCCGTCCGCCGAGACCACGCCCGAGTGGACGACATAGGCGGAGGTGCCGGGCCAGCCAGCCTCGTTCGCCCAGCCGAAGTTGGCGATCGAGGTTTCGGGGTTGTTCAGCTCGATGTTGCGACCCGCGTCGGAGGAGAGGGCGCCCGTGCCGAAGACGCTGGTTTTACCCGCCGGGCTGTTGAGGTGGTTGTTCGGCGTCGCGAGGGCCACAACGGCGGTGTCGTTGACCGTCACCGCGGGATCGTTGGCCGCGGGACCAGTCTTGGTCGTCTTGCCGACCGCGTAGACGTAGAGGACGACTCTCTTGCCGGCGAGAGCCTGCAGGCCTCCCACCGTGGCGGTGAAGGGCGTGGCGGGCGGCGTCGCGCTGTAGTTGGCGAAGAGATAGTCGCGTTCCAAGCTTTCCGCAGGGGTGCCGGTGATGCCGCCGTTGGCGATGTTGTCCTCGGCGCCATTCGCGCCGACGTAGCCGAAGGTCACGCCGGAGAGAGCGAGGCCGGTCGACTCCTGCGAGAGCACACGGGTGGCCGAGCCGGCCGCGCCGAGGATGCCGTTCCAGATCGTGGTGCTCGGTTCCAGGCCGGCGTGCGAATAGCTGCCGTCGGCGCGCAGAAGGCATTCGCCCGTATAGTTGGGCGAGACGGCGGTGTTGAGGTCGCCGTTTATCAGGAGCGAGCGAGTGCCGTCCACCACGATGAGGGAAGCCGTGCGGGTGGTCGTGATCGTGCCCAAGGCCGAGATCTCGGTGATGGCCACGCTATAGTTGCCGCTCGAGGCGCCGGCGACGTTGCTCAGGTCGAGCGTCGCGGCGGTCTGGCCGGAGATGTCCACGCCGTCCTTCTGCCACTGATAGCTCAGCGTGCCCGAGTTTTGGGACACGGCGGTGACGGCGAAGCTCACGTTGGCGCCGCCCTTCACGATCTTCGACGCCGGGGCGTTGGAGACGATGATGGGATAAGCCGCGCCCGAGGGAGTGCGGTCCACGATCTCGATCGCGGCGATGCCGCCGGCGTTCTTGTTCAGCACCGAGTCGATCGCCGTGATGGTGAGATCGTAGCCGGTGACGCCGGCGAACCGCACGAAGGTCGCGGGAGGCGTGACGAGCGCGTCGGATCGGGTGAGGGATTCGCCCATGGCGAAAGGCACGGTATAGGGGGTCGTCGTGTCGGGCTTGGGCGTGACGACGTAGCTGTCGTGCTGGAACACGCGGTAGTAATAGGTCGGCGAGCCTTCACGGTTGATCTTGAGGCTGCCCACCTCGCCGTTGATGCCACCCGCCACATGGACGTAGACGTCGTAGCTGGCGTAGGGAATGTTGGATACGGTCACGCTGGTGCCGGCGGCGAGGCGGGACTCGATGTAGCCGTGCAGGAGGAGGCCGTCCGGTGTCTTGGCGACCACATCTCCCGTGTTGGACTGGGCCGACCAGGCGCCGACGGCGCTCCAAGTAGCCGTCGCCGCCGCCGCGGCCGAGGCGTTGGCTTCAACCAGCGCGAGCGGCGTGCTCTGGACGGCGACGCCGGTGACGGTCGCGGAGTTGTTCCAGTTGACCATCGGATAGACGCCGGCGGATTGGCTGGCGGACATGATGCCAAGCTCCTTGGACCAGTTGTTGGTGCCGGTGGCCGCGCCGACGAAGTTCAGGCCAAGGGAACGCGCGCCTGCGGCGGGAACATCCAGGACGCGCAGTCGCGCGGTCACGGTCGTGGAGAGCGACGCACCGGCGGAGTCGGTGACGACAAGCGAATACACACCGTTGGAACCGAGCGTGACGGAGGAACGGGAGAGCGTGGTGGTCGTTTCGCCGGTGAGCTCGACACCGTCCTTATACCACTGGTAGCTGAGCGTGCCGCCCATGTTGGACGCGGCCGTGGCGGTGAAGACCACATTGGCGCCGGGATAGACCGAGGTGTAGTTCGGCGAGACGCTTGCGGTGGGGGGAATGACGGCGACGCCGCCGGAGGAGTTGAGGAAATGGCCCGGCGCCAGCGCGGCGCGCGTGATACGCACCTCGTCGAGGTCGCCGCGGAGAAAGTCCGTGTCAGCCAAGTTGAAATCGCCGCGACCCACGGTCCAAGGCGTGTCGGAACCGGTGGCGGGGACGAAGAGGCCGTTGAAACCGGTGGTAGAGCCGACCTCGGTGCCGTTCACGTAGAGTTTAAGGGTGCCGACGCCGGCGTTACCGACGGCGGCGACGTGATACCAAGTGCCGATCGCGGGCAGGCTCGTGCTATTGATCTGGATGTTTCGGTTGTCCTTGGTGATCAATTCCACGCGGAACCCGGTGCCGCCCTTCGAGAGGTAGAGGAGCGCTTGGCCACCGAGGCCCTGCCCCGCGGTGCCTATGCCGGTCGTCACGTCGTCACGGCCGACGATGGTCTGGACGCCGGCCAGATCGCTGAAGCGCACGAATGCCTCGATCGTGAAGTTGGTGAGGACGGTGTCGGCGAGCGTGCCGCTCGTAGGAGCGACGAGGCCGTTGTTACCCGCGGCGGGGAAGTTCGCGCCCAAGGTGTTGGCGGCGCCGGTGGCCGGGATAACGGTATAGAACGGGGTGGCGTTGGTGTAGGTCGCGGTTCCGAGCATGTTCAGATTGCTGCCGCCGACCAAATCAAGCGCGGGCGAGACATTGGCGCCATTCGTGCCATCCTCGAAGCGGTAGTAGGACACGACCAGTTCGTTCGCGGGCTGAACCGTGATGGGCGAGAATGTGACCGTGGTGGTGGTCGCCGGCTTGCTGGCGGCCTCGGCGGCGTGGTCGGTCACGATGACCGAATAGATCCCGCCGTTGGCGGCGGTGGCGTTGGAGACCGTAAGCGTGGAGCCGGTTGCGCCGGTGATGGCGACCGGGGTGGCGCCGGCGTCCGCCTGATAATACCACTGATAGGTAAGGTTGCCAAAACCCGTGGCGGAGACGTTTAGCACAATGTCGGTGCCGGTCACGTAGCCGGTGCCTTGGCTGACCGGGGCGACGGTGGGCGGGGGATATACGAAATCCGGATCGTTGATCACGCTGAGCACGCCGGTGGCGGGATCGAACTCGTAGAAAGCGCCGCCGACCGGGCGAACCCACTTGGCGCCATCGAGGGTGAAATCGGGAATGGTGAAAGACGTCCCGAAGGTCTCGTTCAGCGTGGAGACGTCCACGATCTGCCAAGAGTCGCCAAGCGTCGTGCTGGCGGCGGCAAGATCGAAGACGAAGTCGCCGTCGATGGTGATGGTGCCGTTGCCGGTCACCTTGTTGTTCACGCCGTTCGCGCCGATCACAAACTTGAGCGAGGCGTTGTCGGCGAGCACGAGGCTGCCGTTATTGATGGTGGTGTTGCCGGTGTAGGTGTTGACGCCGGTGACGGTGGTGGTGCCGGAACCGGTGAAGGTCATGCCGCCGCCGGCTGCGTTGGCCCCGGTCGTGATGGCGCCGAGGGTGGCGGCGGTCACAGCGCCTCCGCCGCCAAGAGTCACCGCGGTGGGGGCGACCGAGTAAGTGCCGGGGCTGGTGACGACGATGCCGCCGACCTTGTAGGTGCCCTTGCCGGTGCCGTCGTCCACCATCGTCGCGTAACCGGTCGCCGGGTTGCCCGTGCCTCCCGTGATCTTAATCAACGGCGCGCCGATATATCCCGAGCCGCCATCGGTGACGGCGATCGCCGTGACGCCACTGCCCGTCGCCGCGGCGAGAACCTTGGCGACCGTGATGTTGGTGCCGTTGTTATCGATCGTGCCGCCACCGCCATAAACGGTGACCGCGTCGATGTTGCCGCTGGCCAGGAAATTGGCGCCGGCGTTGGTGGTGTGCGCCCTCAAGGTGCCGCCGTTGAAATTGAGGAGGGCCGTCGGATTTGCGGCGGCGGCGGTGACACGCGATCCCTGAAGGAGACCGCCTGAGAGCAAGTTGATCACGCCCAGCGTGCCGGCCGTGTTTGTGACGGAGAGGTCGATGTAGTCGTCGCCCGTGACGGAGCCATTGGCGATGTTAACCACCGATTGCGCGCCGCTGCTGTTACCCCACTGCAAGCCCAAGCGGGAGTTGTTGGCATCCGCGGCGCCGTTGACTTTGCTAAACTCCACCGAGCCTCCGGTCACGTTCAGCAAGCCGGAGCTCGTCTGGGTTCCGCGGCCGAGAACGATCCAGCCGTTCGAGGTGAAGGAGCCGCCCGACACATCCATCACACCGACCGTGTTGGGCTGGGTGCCTCCCATACCCGCCTCGTTCGCGGTCAGCGATCCGCCGGAGAGCTGATAGTAGCCATAACCACCGGAATTCGAGCCGATGCGGAGGTTATCGACACTGGCCACCTGCGTCAGCGTCAGCGTGCCGCCGCTCTGATAAACGGCACCGCCGCCCGTCCCCGCGCCGGCGTCGCCGACGAACAGGTTGAAGCGATTGGTGATATTTGCGCCGGGGGTGATTTTGAGAGTCGCGGGTGTGTTGGCCACCGTGCCGACCTTGAAGTTGGCGTTGGCGGCACTGGTGCCGACGGTGTTGGAAAGAGTCAGCGTGCCGCCGGAAACGAAGATCGCGCCCGTGTTGGTGTTCGCCCCGGAGAGTGTCAGCGTTCCGGCGCCGCTCTTGGTCAAGGCCACTTGGCCCGAGCCGTCGGCGATGACGCCGCTGATGGTCGTGCTCCCCGCGCCGGCCACCGTGAGGGTCTTTGTGCCGGTCGTCGACGCGCTGATGCCGCCCGCGATGGCAAGGCTGTTCGCGGCGCTGTCGTTGGTGAACGTGTAGGCGCCCGTGGTGCTCAGCGCAAGGTTCGCGTTGAAGAGCTGGTTGGCCGCCACCGTCGAGCCGATCGTGATGGCGTTGCCCACCGTGCCAAACGTGAGGGTCTGGCCGCCGGAGCCGATGGTGTAGGCCGCGACCGAGGCGGTGTCGAAGACGACGGAGCCGATGGTCACGCCGGCGCCGAGGTCGATGCTCGTGTTCCCTGACGCGCTGTTGAAGGTCGCGATGTCGCCCGTGCCGGGGACGGGGCTGGCGCTCCAGTTGGAGGCGTTGGACCAGGCGCTGTCGGCGGCGCCGAGCCAGCTGCCGCTGGCGGCGTGGGAGGCGGATGCGGCGGCAAGGGACGCGGCGATCCCGAGGAGGACTTTTTTCGACAGCGTGCTGCAGTGGCGCGGACGCGCTTGAGTATCGAGGGGCATGGGTTTTTGTGGGCTGATTCGTGAGGCGAGCCCGCCTCGCATCACACGATGCGGAGCGGGCGGGCGCAGGGGTCGCGGCGGCACACGGCCGACGCGGAAACGAGAAAGGAAGTCGGGGGCGAGATTCGACCGCCGGGGGTCGATGGACAACCGCCCTCCCTGTTTATCGTGTTAGCCTGCGGTCCGCGCCGCCCGCCCCGAAAGGCTGCCATGCCCAAAAGGAGGTCGCGTATGATTCGCGACCTGATGCACCTGTCGCCGGATCGCCCGCGGCGCGCCGGAACCCGATGAATCGCGAGCGCGCGAGGTCGCTCCGTTCGAAGGGCGATCACGAAAACGCCGGAAGCGAACATGGTCGGCGACGCGGCCTCGTGCCGAGAGTTCCGCGCGATGGCGAAAGAACGCCCGCCTTCCGTCCGGATGCGGCTACTTCACGGCGACCTCGGCCGCGCGCAACGCATCCAAGGTCACGGAAGGTCCGCCCGCGTGGATTTGAACAATCTGCGCGGGACTTAGCACGCCGGAGTAAAGCATGAAGGAGCGGATGTTCACCGGCGCGGAGACGTCGCTCTGAAACGCGGAATTTTGGACGCCTCCGATGGCAAAGCCCTTGGCGAGGGCCGCGAGACCTCCGAAGCCGGGGACGTTCATCGTCCCCACGTAAAGCCCGTTCAAGTAGGCGGTCATCACCCGGCGCGCGCTGTTGTAGGTGAGCACATAGTCCTGCGCCGACAGGGCGGTCATGCCCGTTCCCGCGACCACGTCCATGGTCGCCCCCCAGCGGCTGCCATTGCCGGTGACAGGGCGAAGGAATTTGGCCTGCCTCCCCACGTTGTTGTAGCCGAGGAACAGCGCCTGGTCGCCTTGCAAGCTGTCGTCGGTGCTCGCCGAGGTGGTGCCGCCGCAGATCATGGTGTCCGCCGTGACTTCCAGCGAAGTGATAAACCAGACCTGCAGCGTAAAATCGCCGGTGTAGCCGGCGAGCGCCGACGCGGGGATGAGCACGCCCGTGTCTCCCGCGCTCCGCTCCGTGCCGATCATCAGCCCCCATTGATTCAAGGTGGCGCCAACCGGCTTGAGCAGGGCGGGCATGCCGCCGTGGACGTTGCTCGCGATGCTCGCGCCCGGGGAGATCTCGCCGTAACGGGTAAAATCGAAATAGGACTCAAGCGTCGCAGTTCGCCCGGGGGCGGTCGGCAAAACAGTTCCAAGAGCGAGCAAAGCAAAGGCGCGGAGTGTATTCATAAAACGAAACGGTTCGTGGAACCGGACGCGGCGGAAGCTGCCTGTCCACTTCCGCCCGACAAGGTCCGTGGCGGTTTAGCCAATTAGCCGACCGGCTCCATCCTTGGTCTGCGGCGGTCCCGCGCCATCCTCTTGCTTCGCGCAGCCGACCGCGCCCCTGCCACGTCTGCGGATACCTCGACGAACCGATCAACCCCCACTCGTATGCTAATAGGATAAACAGCGAAATTCGGCGACGCCGGCGTCGCGTCTCTCTTGGATGCCCATGCGGTTCGAGCCACGACTCCGAACGGCTCGAAAATCCACGAGGCGCCATGTCTCCACTCCCCCTCGCCTCCCCTCTTCTCCGCCTCAGCCGGGCCGACTGGCGGCGATCCGACCAAAATTCGTCATCTCCGTATTCGAAACTCCCTACGACCCGCCGCTTCCACCGCGTTCTTATCACCCGCCGACGCCCGAAGTAGCGCAGGATTCCAGCCGACCCCACACCTGCTCCGCGTGCTGGTCCCTCATCCCTTTTCACATCCCCCATGCGTTTACCCACCATCCTTCGTGCATTCCTTGCACGGACCGTCTGCCTGCTCGCGGCCCTCATCGGACCTTCCCTGCAAGCCTACCCGTTCAAGCATCCGTGTGCTCCGACCACCCTCGAGGAGCTCGACACCATCAAGGCCAACCTCGACAAGGAGCCGTGGAAGTCCGGCTACGCCGCGCTGGCCGCCGACGGCCGGTCCCAGCTCACCTACATTATGGGCGGCCCCTTCGAGGTGGTGAAACGCAACCCCAACGAGAACCTCTGGCCGTGGCGGGGTGACATGATCGCCGTCTACAACCTTTCACGCATGTGGTATTTCACCGGCAACGAAGCCTATGCGCAAAAGGCCCGGAACATCCTCGTGGCTTGGGCGACGAACCACAAGGTCTTCGGCGGCAACGAATCCGGCCTCGATCTCGGCGACTACGCCATCTGTTACGGCAACGGCGCCAGCATCCTGCGCGGCACCTGGCCCGGATGGACCCAGCAGGACACCGCCGTGGTCCAGGATTACTTCCGGAACGTCCTTTGGCGCTCCACCGCCGCCCAGTTCAACATCTCCGGTCCCGCCAACAAAGGCTCGCTCAACCTCGTCGCCGGCGCCGTGATCGCCGCCTTCTGCGACGACGACGAGATGTTCGACCATGTCATCCACGTCTTCCGCAATTATCCCGGCGCAGGTCTGCCCAATATTCTGGCGACCGGCCAGATGGGCGAGACGGGCCGCGACATCGGCCATGGCTTCAACGACTTTTACGCCCGCACCCTCACCGCCGAGATCATCTGGAAGCAAGGCGTCGACGTCTTCTCCGAGTTGGACAACCGCCTCCTGTCCGCCGGCGAGTATCACGCCCGCAACACCTCGACTTGGGACACGCCCTTCGTCCCCTACGGCACCGTCGACTACCACTACTATCAAAACGCGGCCTGGCTGGTCAGCCAAAACCGGGGCGCCTATTACCTCATCCAAAACGCCTACAAAAACCGCTTCGGTCTGCCGACACCGTGGAGCGACCGGAAGATTCTGGAGCAAGGCGTTGACGGTGGCAATTTCATGTTCGCCAAGACGGCCGACTTCAGCGCCGCCACCCCGCCGCCGGCCGATCCACGCCCCGCGGTTTCCCCCGCGTCGAGCGGCCTGACCCTGACCACCCTCGGCGGCCAGACCGCCGGACGCAGCGCCTCTTACGCGGACGGCGTGTGGACCGTCACCGGCCTCGGCAGCGGGGCTTGGACCGACGGGGCTGACGATGGCCAATTTGTTTACAAAGAGATGACCGGCGACTGCGCCATGGTCGCCCAGGTCACCTCGGTCACCTTCTCGGGTTCGCAAAACGGCAAGATGGGCCTCATGATCCGCGATAATCTCGTCGGCACCGTTTCCCAGCGCTCTTGGACCGCGATCGTGCCCACGGCGTCGAACGGCAATCTGATCGAAGCCCACGCCCGCGGCTGGACCGTGACCTGGGGCGGAAAAAATTGGGCCGCACGTGCACAGGGCCTTCCGCTCCCGCTGCCTTACTGGCTCAAGGTGGAGCGTAAGAACAACGTCATCACCAGCTACGCGTCGCAAGATGGCACCAGTTGGTCGCCCACGATCAGCTCGGACTACGGCAATCTGCCGCCCTCCGTCTATGTCGGCTTTTTCGTGTCCAGCGGGAACACGACGCCCAACACCGCCACCTTCGCCAACGTCGCCTTCACCGGCGGCACCGGCGGCCTCGTGACGACCCCGGCCGCGCCGGCCGCCTTGCTCGCCAGCGGCTCCACCAAGGCCATCACCCTCCGCTGGCTGCCCTCCTACGGCGCCACGGCCTACGACATCCTCCGCTCCACCACTTCCGGCTCCGGCTACACCGTCATCGCCAGCGATCTCGGCACCGACAAAACGAGCTATGTGGACACGTCCGCTCTTGCCGGCACCACCTACTACTATGTTGCCCGCGCCAAAAATTCCGCCGGCACCAGCGCCAATTCCCCCGAGTTCTACGCCGCTCTCGTTCCCGTGCCGCTGATCAATCGCGCCTTCGACGGCACCGCCGGCGACAGCGGCAACTCGAGCGCCACGAACATCGCCAGCGCCTTCGACCAGAACTTCGGCTCGTTCTGGTTCCACGTCGGAACGACCGGCTGGTTGCAGTATGACTTCGGCGTGGACTCCGCGCAGGTCATCAAGCGCTACACAATCACCAGCGCCACCATCATCCCCGAGCGCGATCCGAAAGACTGGCGGTTCGAAGGCTCCAACGACGGCGTCACCTGGACCACCCTCGATACGCAGACCGACTACACTTTCGAGTTCCGCGCCTATTTGAGGTCCTTCGAGCTCACCAACACCACCGCCT
>CAMLQS010000149.1 GCA_946482165.1 uncultured Verrucomicrobiota bacterium
CACCCTCGAAGCCGCCCGGGCCGTCGCCGCCGAGCTGGGCGCGCGCTTCGTCCGTTTCGACATCACTCCGCTCGTCACCCATACCGAGCGCCTGCTCGCCGACTATCTTGGACGTGCGCTCGACTGGGAGCGCGACGACATCACGCGGCAAAACATCCAGGCGCGCGTCCGCAATCCTCCCATCTGGGCCATCGCCAACGCGGAGAACTTTCTCCTCCTCACCACCAGCAACCGCAGCGAGGCCACCGTCGGCTACTGCACCATGGATGGTGACACCGCCGGCAGCCTCGCGCCTGTCGCCGGCATCGACAAAGTTTTCCTCCGCAGCTGGCTCGCCTGGGCACGCGACGCCTACGATCTGCCTGCGCTGGATCTCGTCGTGCGTCAGGCTCCGACCGCCGAACTCAAGCCCGGCGCCTACCACCAGACCGACGAGGCAGACCTCGGCGGTTCTTATGCCCTGATCAATCGCATCCAGAAGCTGCTCGTCGTGGAAAAGAAGAGCCCGCGCGACATTCTGCACGTGCTCGCCGGTCCCGCCGAATTCGGCGCAAACCTGAGCAAGGCCCAGCTGCTTCAGGCCGTGACTAGGATTCTCACGCTCTGGAGCCGCAATCAATGGAAGCGCGAGCGCTACGCTCCCTCGTTTCATCTCGATGACGAGAACCTCGATCCGCGGACCTGGTGTCGTTACCCGATCCTGTCGGGAAACTACACCTACGAGTTGGAGGAACTTCGAGCCGAGCTAGCTTCACTCACCCGCTGACCCCCATGCCACGCCATACCTACGACTACCCCCGTCCCGCCGTCGCCGTGGATCTCGTCCTCTTCGGCATCAAGGAGCAGCGCCTCGTCGTGCTGCGCGGTCGCCGCGCCGCCGCGCCGCACAAGGGGCGCGTGTGCTTACCCGGCACCTACGTGAGGGAAACCGAAAGCGCCGACGACGCCTGTGCGCGCAAGATCAAATCCATCGGCCTGGAGCACACCTACCTGGAGCAGCTCTACACCTTCACCGCGCCGGATCGCGATCCGCGTGAACGGGTCGTATCCATCGCCCACTACGGCCTGATTCCCGTGCCGGCCGCCGTGCCCGGAGGTGACGACAAGATCGACCTGCTCGAATGGGTGGAGCCTGCCGACGATTCCAAGCCCTGGGCCTTCGATCACGGCGAAATCCTCGCCAAGGCGGTCGAACGCCTGCAGGCGAAGATCCAATACGCGCCGGTCTCGACGCACTTCTTTGCCGACGACTTCACGCTCACCGAGCTGAGCCTCGTCTACGGCGCCATCTTGGGTCGGAAACTCGACCTCTCCAATTTCCGTCGCGATCTCATCAAGCAAGACCTTGTCGTGCCCGTCGGCACGCGCCGAGTTCGCGGCCCGGAGGCGACCACCTACCGCTGGAACTGGAAGAACAAGAAGCCGTTCTTCCTCTCGCTCGGCTGAAATAGTCATTTTGACCAAACAGACTTGACGCGGCCTTCTGGATTGGTCAAAAAGACCATACAATATGAAGCCTGTCACTCCTCCCGCTAAAACCGCCCTTCTCGTGGTCGATGTTCAGAACGATTTCATGGAGGGCGGCGCCCTGGCCGTCCCCGGAGCGGCCGAGATTCTGCCTGTGATCAATGAGCGCCTGGGCGCCGACGATTATGGCGTGAAGATCGGCACCCAGGATATGCATCCCGCCGACCACGCTTCTTTCGCCGTCTGGCCGAAGCACTGCGTCGAGGGCACCCGTGGCGCCGAGCTGCATCCGCTCCTCCGCAAGGACCGCATGCATGTGGTGTGGCGGAAGGGCTTGGAGACCGAGGTGGATTCGTATGGGGCTTGTTACGACAACGCCGGCAAACCCACGCGCCTCGTCGAGCTTTTGCAGGCTCACGGCGTGACCGCCGTCGACGTCGTCGGGCTCGCGACGGACTACTGCGTCGGCAACACCGCGCTTCAGGCCGCGCGGCATTTCAAGACGCGCGTGCTGCTCCCCGCCTGCCGCGGCGTCGGGATCAAGCCGACGGACGTCCCCGACATGTTGGAGCGTCTGCGCGGAGCCGGCGTCGAACTCGTGGAGGCCTGACTATGCCGACGCTCCCGCCACGCACCGCCCTTTACGGAGGCGCCTTCAATCCGCCCACGCTGGGCCACCTTGCGGTGGTGCGGCGCCTCCTGAGGGCCGGTTTCGACCGGGTGTTGGTCATGCCCTGCCACGGGCACACCTTCGGCAAGGCGCTCGCGCCGGCGCCTGATCGTCTGGCCTTGGCGCGCGCCTGCTTCGCCGACCTGCCTGGGGCGGTCGTATCCAGCTTCGAAATCGACGCTCGGCTCGGCGGATCGACTTACGAGCTGCTTCAGCGCCTTCGATGCGATCCCGATCACGCGGAGACCGAATTTTTCGTGGTGATCGGGAGCGACGAAGCGAACTTGTTGCACCGCTGGAAACGCGCCGACGAGCTGTGCGAAGAGGCTCGTTTTGTTATCATCCCTCGTCGCGGCCACGCGCTCGATCAGCGCGCGGCTTGGGCCGGCGATCCCCGTCACCAGATTCTGGAGGATGATGGCAGTCTGCCCGAAGCAGCCTCCACGGACGCACGCGCTGCTCTGCACGCGGGCGACACGGAAGCCACTCGTCGTCTTCTTCCTGAGTCGGTGTTCACCGAAATTCACGCGCGTCGTCTCTACACACCACAAATCCAGCCCGAGTTCGCTCACTCCTAATGAAACCCGTTCCCACTTGCGGCGCCGTCCGTCGACTCACCGACCAGCGCCACCTCAACCTCTTCACGCTTGATGTGCATCACGGCGACAGCGTTCGTCCGTGGACTTTCGCTTCGCGGCGAGAGACGCCGCGCCCGGGAGTGAGCGGACATGGCGGGGATGCCGTAGTCGTCATCGCTGTGGTTGATCGCCAGGGTGAGCCCTGCTTGCTGACGATCCGAGAATTTCGTCCGGTGCTGGGTGCCCATGAACTGTCTTTGCCTGCGGGCATTATTGACCCGGGCGAGGATGCCGCGACCGCGGCCGCACGGGAGCTTTGGGAAGAAACCGGCCTGCGCTTGCGCCGTGTCGCCCACGTATCTCCGCCGGTCGCGTCTTCGGCCGGGCTGACCGACGAGACCGTGGTCTACGTTTATGGAGAGGCCGAGGGCGACTTTTCCCAGGCTCATTTGGAGGAGCACGAGCACATCGACGCTCGCTTGCTCAATCTTGCCGAACTCCGCGACTTGCTGGCCGCTCCTGGACAGGACGTTTTCGGAGGACGCTTCTACGCGATCGCGATGGGATTTGTGATCGCTGGAGCGATCACGCTTCCGAATCCGCCTCCGCCAAGTGCGGACATGCAGGCCCACATCACCTTGTATCGTCCGGTTGGCCCGAAGGAACTCGCGCTCATCCAGGAAAGCGGTTTCCGCGCCTTCCCGCCGCGTTTGCGCGAACAGCCTATCTTCTATCCGGTGCTCAACGAAGCCTACGCGGTGCAGATCGCGCGCGACTGGAACGTGCGCGAATCCGGCGCAGGCTACGTGACGCGGTTCCAGGTGCCCGCCGCTTTGCTGACGCGTTACCAACGTCAGGTCGTGGGCGCCGCCCGCCACGAGGAGCTGTGGGTGCCGGCCGAGGATCTGGAGGAGTTTAACCGCCAGATTCGCGGGCTCATCGAAGTCATTGCGGAGTTCCACTCCGAGCCCCGCGCATGAGGGGCGTTTGGTCATGAAAACATCTCCCGTTTTTGTCTCCGCCGACCGATTCGCCGGTGTTCTGCTAGGCACCGCGGTCGGCGATGCGCTTGGGCTTCCCGCCGAAGGGCTGAGCCCGCAGGTGATCGCTAGGCGCTGGAAAGGGCCCTGGCGCCATCGTTTCATCTTCGGTCGGGGACTGTTGAGCGACGACACCGAGCACACCGTGATGGTGATCCAGAGTCTTCTTGATCACCCGACGGACCCGGAAGCGTTTCAGCGGGCGCTCGCCTGGCGCTTGCGCGGATGGTTGCTGGCGCTGCCCGCCGGAGTGGGGCTGGCCACTGCTCGCTCCATATTGAAACTATGGCTCGGTTTCCCACCGCATAGCAGCGGCGTGGCCTCGGCCGGCAATGGACCGGCGATGCGGAGCGCGGTCCTCGGCGTCTTCTTTGCGGATGATGAGGCGATGCGTCGTCGCTTCGTCGAAGCGTCGACGCGGCTCACCCACACCGATCCGCGGGCGCTCACTGCGGCGCTGGCCGTCGCGGAAATCGCCGCAGCAGTCTGCGCCGGTAGAGCGGACGAGTCATCCTTGGCGAATTTGCGCCCCTTGGGCCGCGATCCGGAGTGGGGGAGTGTTGTCGATGAATTGGAGCGCGCGCAGGCGGATGGGCTGAGCGTGGCTGATTTTGCGAAGCGCCTGGGCTTGGAGAACGGCGTGACCGGCTACGCGCTCCACAGTGTCCCTGTGGCGATCTATGCGTGGTGGCGACATCGCGGAGACTATCGGGCCACACTGACCGCGGTCTTAGGTTGCGGCGGCGACACCGACACGGTCGGAGCCATCGCCGGCGCGCTCGCCGGAGCGGAGGTCGGCGTCACACGCATTCCCCGAGAACTCGTCGACGGCATCGTCGAGTGGCCGCGCTCGATCAGCTGGCTGCGACGTCTCGCGGATCGGCTTCATCGGCAGGCCCAGGTTTCCGAGCCGTCCAAGGCGCTGCCCGTTTTCTGGCCCGCCATTCTGCCGCGCAACCTGGTGTTTCTTCTCATCGTGCTCGCCCACGGCTTTGCCCGGCTCCTGCCCCGTTAGCCCTTCCCTCCGTTTCCCCTCATCATCCAACCCACGCTAACCATGTTCGGCATCTGCTTCATCAAGGTCCAACCGACCACCTACCTGCTTGAGTATCGCAAGGGCCGCCTCGTCCGCGAGGGCGCCGGCCTCGCTTTCTTCTACTACGCTCCCACCACCTCGCTGGTCGCCGTCCCGACCGCCAGCGACGAGGTTCCGTTCATCTTCGAGGAGACTACGGCGGATTTTCAAAAGATCACCATTCAGGGACAGATCACCTACCGGGTGGCGGATCCGAAACGTTTGGCCGCCCTCATGAATTTCACCCTCGCGCCCAACGGGCATAGTTACGTTTCCGAGGATCCGACAAAGCTACCCCAACGCCTGATCAACATCGTGAACGTGCAGGCGCGTGCGCAGGTGCAACGTTTGCCTCTGCGTCAGGCGGTGCGGGAATCGGATGCCTTGGTCGAAGCGATCCGGCCCAAGCTCGTCCAATCACCGGAAGTCGCCGCCCTCGGTCTGGAGATTTTGGGCTTCTCGATTTTGGCCATCCGTCCCACGCCCGAGACGGCACGCGCTCTGGAGGCGGAAACGCGGGAGCAATTGCTCAAAGAAGCCGACGAAGCGGTGTTCCGCCGCCGCAACGCCGCAGTTGAAAACGAGCGCGCGATCAAGGAGAGCGAACTGAACACGGAGAACGCGGTCGAACTCAAGAAGCGCCAGATCCGCGAGACCAAGATGGACGCGGAATTCGCGATCCAGGAAAAGCACCGCACGCTGCGTGAGGCCGAGATGGCCGGCAGCGTCGCCTTGGAGCAACGCAAGCGGGAGCTGGTGGAATTAAGTGCGACCAACGCCCGCGCCGAGGCCGACGCCCGGGCTTACGGAGTGGAGGTCACGATCAAGGCCCTGGGCAGCGGGGACGCCCGCACTCTGCAGGCGCTCGCCAACGCCGGCATGAAACCGGAGCAGTTGATCGCCGTGGCTTTTCAGGAGATTGCCGGCAAGGCGGAGAAGATCGGCCAGCTCAACATCTCGCCCGACCTCCTGCGCGAGTTGATGACCGACAAAGCCCTCGCCCCCGGATGAATCGTCTCACGGAGAACAAGCTCGTCTTGATCGTGCGCGAGACGCGGCTGGATGAGTTGAAGGCGCGCTTCAACACCGTCGCCCAGGCGCGCTTTTACGTGGAGCGTCTGGGCGGTGACTTCGACGACTATGAGCGCGAGCACGCCGCCTATATCGCGGCCGTCATGGAAGTGCGGCAGTCGCTTTCCGTGTTGGGTCGGGTGCAGGTGGTGCCGCGCGCCTTGCTTCCCAATTTCCTCTTTGGTGCGGATGACGTCGTTGTGGCGGTGGGGCAGGACGGTCTGGTTGCGAACACGCTCAAATATCTGAACGAACAGCCTCTCATCGGAGTGAACCCCGATCGCTCCCGCTACGATGGTCAGCTTCTGCCATTCGTGCCTCGTGACCTGGCCAAGATTATTCCCGAGGTGCTGCGCGGCTGCCGCCCGATGCGTGGAGTGACGATGGCCAAGGCGGAGCTGAACAACGGACAGACGCTCTACGCGGTGAACGACCTTTTTCTCGGTCCGAAGAGTCACGGCTCCGCGCGGTATGTGCTGCGCCACGATGGCAACGAGGAGACTCAGTCCTCCAGCGGCATCATCGTTTCGACCGGCCTGGGATCGACGGGCTGGCTCGCCAGTTTGATTACCGGCGCGCGCGGTATCGCCCGAGCCGTCGAAGGACCGAGGGGCCGAGTCCTCGTCGAGCAACATGGAGCAGCGGTTTCGATTTCTGCAGAGTGGGATTCAGCGCAGCTTTTCTACACCGTGCGTGAACCGTTCCCGAGTCGGACCACGCGCACCGAAATGGTATTCGGATGTGTGTCGGATCAGGCCCCGCTTGAGATAGAATCGCTCATGCCGGAACGAGGCGTGATCTTCAGCGACGGTTTCGAGAACGATTTTCTCGAGTTCAACGCAGGGACAAAGGCGCGGATAAGGAGGGCTGAACGCCAAGGGCGTCTGGTTGTTTGATCGTAATCGTGCGTCTTGAGGGATTGTGCGCGCCTCCTTGTTCACCCGATGAAAAGGGCGGGGGAGCGAGGGGCGGGAGAAACAGGCTGCGCCATGTCGATTCGGCTTCCTGCAGATGCGGATCGTCTCAACGGGGAGCGCGACAGCAGGCAATCGTCCAATCGAAAACGGGGCGGAAAAACCGGACACAAACCGACACGCCTTCGCCGAGAGGCACGAAAAAGCCCTCGAAAACTTGGGATAAGTCATTGAGGGCGAAAGTGGTGGCAAGACCCGGAATCGAACCGGGGACACGTTGATTTTCAGTCAACTGCTCTACCAACTGAGCTATCTTGCCAAGAGTGCGGCGAACCGCGGGAGACGGGAGCAAAGGGCGCGGGAAAGGTCCGTCAACGGGAATTTTGCGCGAAGCGAATTTCGTTTCGCGTCATCCCCCCAAAAGGCCGCGGAGGTCGGCGAGCGTGAGCTTGGCGTTGGCCGCGTCGCTGGCTTCGAACACGTCGGCGAGCAGCCGGCGTTTTTCCTCCTGCAATACGAGCACCTTCTCCTCCACCGTGCCGGTGCAGATGAGCTTGTAGGTGGTGACGACCTTGGTCTGGCCGATGCGATGCGCGCGATCCGTGGCTTGCGCCTCCGCGGCGGGGTTCCACCACGGGTCGAAATGCACCACGGTGTCGGCGCCGGTGAGGTTGAGGCCGGTGCCGCCGGCCTTGAGCGAGATGAGGAAGACGGGGATGTCGGCGTTCTCTTGATACCGATCGACCTCGGCCTGGCGCTGCTTCGTCGGCGTGGATCCGTCGAGGTAGCAGTAGGTGATTTGCTGACGATCGAGCTCGTCGCGGAGAAGGGCGAGGAGGCTCGTGAACTGGGAAAACACGAGGAGCCGGTGGCCATCGTCGATCGCTTCGTTCAGGAGCTCGCGGAAGGCCTCGAGCTTCGAGGAGGCGGAGGCTTCCGCCATTTGCTCGACGAGGCGCGGATCGCAGCAAATCTGACGCAGGCGAAGAAGCTGCGTGAGCGTGGCGATGCGCATCGCGCCCTCGGAGGCGCCGGAGCCGGCGAGAGAGTCGAGCTCCTGCTCGGACTTTCGCTGATATTCGGCGTAGAGCGACTGCTGCTCGGAGGTCGGCGTGCAGTAGATGACCTGCTCGATTTTGGGCGGCAGCTCGGTGGCCACCGCCGCCTTGGTGCGTCGGAGGATATACGGGGCGGTTTGCTTTTGCAGGCGTTCGTCCTGCCAGTCCCGGTCGGCGGTTTTGACGCCGGAACCGGCCGCGGCCGGCAGCTTGGCGTCGACATAGCCCGGGAGGATGATCTCGAAAAGCGTGCGCAGGTCCTCGAGCGAGTTCTCCACGGGCGTGCCGGTGAGGAAGAGACGGCTTTGCGCATGCAGCGAGCGGAGGCTGCGGGCGTTGAGCGAACGGCGGTTCTTCGCGTGCTGGGCCTCGTCGGCTATGACGGTCGCAAGATCGACTTCCGCGAGAAGCTCGGCGTCGCGGGTCAGCGTGCCGTAGGAAGTGATGAGCAAGTCGTGCGCGGACGCGGCTTCGACGGAGTCGGCGCGTTGCGCGCCGTGGTGCACGAGAACGCGGAGCGCGGGGGCGAAGCGGGCGGCCTCGCGCCGCCAGTTTTCGACGAGCGAGGCGGGGCAAACGACAAGGCTGGGCCGGCGTTTTTTCTCCGGGGTGGCGGTGGCGATGGAGGAAAGCAGAGCAAGGGCCTGGGCGGTTTTTCCCAGTCCCATCTCGTCGGCGAGGATGCCGCCAAGCTCATGCCGGTGCAGATGCCAGAGCCACGCCGCCCCGACATGTTGATACGGACGCAGGGTTCCGGCGAAGCTCGCGGGTATCGGGGCCGGCTCGAGCCGATCCAGGTTTTTCAGCGCCTCGGCGCGACGTCGCCAGGCGGACGGCGGCTGGTAGTCGGGCGAAAGCGTGTCGAGCATCTCCTGGAGCTCGGGTATCCGTGCGGAGGATACGCGCTGGGTCCGGCGGGAGACGACCGGCGCGGCGGTGCCGCCGGCCAGGGCGGCCTGGGCCTTGGCGAGTCGCTCGAGCTGGTCGGGCGGCAGCAGGTAGATCTTTTTGCCGTCCTCGACGAAACGTCGTCCGGCGGCGAGGGCGGCGCGCAAATCCTCGTCGCCGACTTTGCCGGCGGAGAGCCCGACGGACACGGTGAATTCTCCGGAGCCCGCCTCCTCGACCTCCGCTTGCACCTTGGCGGTGCCGAAGACGGAGGAGTGTTTTTCAAAGTTCGGCGTGAAGTCGGCGTGGAAACGCAAGCGCAGGGTGTCGCCATGGGTGGCGAGAAAATTGAGAACCTTGTGCCGATCCCGCAGCCACCACTTGCGCGACGACGGATCGAGCACGAAGCCGTTGGCGGCGAGCAACTCGCGCGCCGCCGCGTAGGCGGGATGTTCTCTCGAGGGCAGCGTGATAGCCAGGTAGTGCTCGCTTCCGTCGACGGTAAGCGGCGTGGGCGCCTCGTCGTGCGCGGCGGGGCGGGGGGATCGCACCGAGAGCGAGCGCGGACCGGCCGAAAGCGCGGGCGCCGCAACCGAGGGCGGAGGAGTGGACGAGCCGAGATGCTCGCTGACGCCACGCAGGCGAGGGCCTATCCAGAGAAGCGTTTTATCCGGCTCAGCGAGGGCGGCGAAGACAGGTTGGCCGGCGAGCGCGGAGACCAGTTCGCGGAGTTGGGCGCGAGTGACTTGAATAAACGGAGGTGGAATCGCGGCCCCATTGCAAAGTCGGGCAAGGACGGCCAAGGCCGGCAGCTGCGCGGGAGCCGGTGTTGCCGACGCATCCACCTGAATTTTCAATGGAATGGCGTCGCGCGCCGCGGCGGCCGGAAGATTGGGCGGAAGAAAAAGACGCAGCATGCGGAATCCGCGACTGTGGCGGGATGTCGCCGAGGCGGAAGGATGTTTTTCGAAAACTCGGACGAGGCGCGCCGGAAGAAATCCTCCGTCAATTTTCGTCCCTGGAAAGCGGCGTAGAAGACGACAGCCAACGGGAAATGCAATCGGGGGAATAACGGCGCTTGCATGTCATGTCGCCCACACTTCACATTAAATGGCGTTGACCATTATTTCGCCAAGCCTTTGCTTCAAATACCGTCTATGAAAAACATCCTTCGACTGCTCGCCGGTGGTTTCGCCGCCGCTTTCCTCGCCCTCGCCGTCCAAGCGGCCAATCTCGCCCCCGGAGCGTATTCGGCCGGCTCGGTGACGGGTGATGTTTCCTACAAACTCGCCGGTTCAGCTCAGTATCAGCCTCTCTCGGCGGGTGTTGCCCTTCCGCAGGGCGCCACCATCAAGACCGGTTCGAAGTCCACCGCCACGATTGTCTTCGGCAGCGGTTCGACAGCGGTGATCGACTCCAATTCGGAAGTCGAAATCTCCAAGTTCGTTCAGGACGTTTTCTCCGGCCCCGTTCCGGTTGATTCCGAGCCCGCGATCTCCGAGACCGAGATCAAGGTCATCGACGGAGCCGTTATCGCCAAGGTTGCGAAGCTGAAGAAGGGTTCCGCCTTCACCGTCAACTCTCCGGTTGGCGCCGCCGGCGTTCGAGGCACTTCCTTTAAATACAGCTACAATAGCGCCAGTGGCGAGGCCTTCCTCCAAGTGACCGAAGGCGGCGTTCTCTTCCACGAGAAGACCGGTAACAAGACCACGCTCGTTCAGGCTGGCAAGAAGGTGAAAGTCACCCCGATCCGCAATGCCCAAGGTAACGTGACCTCCATGCAGCTTGATCTTTCCAATCTGACCGACGCCGAGGCCAAAGCCATCACCGATGCGCTCGGTAGCATCGTCACCGCGGCCGGTGGCACCTTCAGCGTTAACGACGGCAAAATCATCATCACGCCCGTTAATCGTTCGGAAGTGAGCCCCAAGTAAAAATCGGACTGACGATTACTCTCATGAGCCCCCCTCGCTTTGAGGGGGGCTTTTTGTTTGTCGTTCTTGAAGCGGGCAGACAGGCAGCGGAGTGGCCGCGAGCACGGTGATCATGATCCTAGAAATCGCAGTTGGATCGGGTCGTCTCGCGTAACTGTTGGCCGCCTGTTGATCACGTCACCCGCTCCATGCATTCGCCGGGTGCGCGTCGAGGTTCCGTGATCGCCATTCGTCTCAACGTCTTGCGCGATAATACCTTCCCAGCTGCGATTTCTAGCGGCCATTGGCCTTGGACCGTGCTCCGCTTTTGCCCCTGTGGTTTCGCGCGATGTTTTTTTCTGGCTCCTCGCCCCCTCGTCCCTGCTACCTGCTTCTTTCCATGCGCGAAATCACTTCTGACTATGGCCGCGTCGTCGTCGGCACCCAGGCCGAGCTTTTCGGCGAAACGCTCAAACTCACGGTCGCCGCCCAGGAAGCCGCGCGCCCGGGGCGTTTCCTTTGGGCGCTCACTGGCGGCAGCACCCCCGCCGCCTTCTACAAGTGGTGCGTCGAGAGCAAGGCCTTGTCCGAGAACTTGGTGCAGGGCACTCACTTCACCGTGAGCGATGAGCGTCATGTGTTGCTCAACAGCCCCGACAGCAATTTCGGTAACGCGGAGCGACAGCTCCTGGCTCCGCTGGGTGTGCCCACCGATCGGCGCCTGCCGTGGATGGTGGCCTGGCCCGTCGCGGAGGCGGCCGAAGCCTATCGAAGGACGATGCTGATCC
>CAMLQS010000150.1 GCA_946482165.1 uncultured Verrucomicrobiota bacterium
GGCGGCGCATTCGGCGGCGAGTCGGGCGGAGAGGGCGGAGACGGCTTCCTCGTCGTTGGCGGCGGCGGGGCGGCCGAGTGGCGGTGACGAAGACGGACGCGCGGGCTCGGTCGCGAACTGACGGGACAGCAAGACGCCGGCGAATCCGGCGAAAGCGAGCGCCAGGAGCTTAAGGACGCGAGCACGCATGCGGGGTGGAGGATCGGGCGGGGAACAAGCGGAGACCTTCGACTGACTGTTCGGGTTTGTCGGCGGAGCGGACAAGGAGACGGGGCCGACCGCGGGCGGTGATTCGCCCGCGGTCGGCGTGGTCTCAAGCGAGGCGTGTCCACCTATTGGCAGCTCACGCGGCAAACGTTGCCGTAGCTGGCAGGGTTGGAGTCATACCAGCAGGCGGTGCCGGTGCCGTTACCCCTCACGGTGCCGCCGTTCACCTTGACGTTTTTCGACACGGAACCGAACCAGATGCCGTTCTGGTTGCCGTTGGCGTTGATGGTCGAGATCGTGGTGTTCTGGCTGTTGGTGGTGCTGTAGAACACGCGACCGCAGCGGTCGTTGGCGTTGACGGTGGTGACGGTGGTCGGGCCGAGGTTGGTGTTGGCGGTGCGGAAGGCGGCGTAGCCGGTGCCGGTGCCGCAGCGGGTGCCGCTGACGGTGCGGATCCAGGAATTGGTGCTGTTGTTCAGGAGCACGCCGCAGTGGCCGCGGTCGGTGGCGGTGACATCGATGAGGGAGACGCCGTTGATTCCGTAGGTTTCGACGCCGTGGCTGCCGGAGGCGGTGCATCTTGGGCTGCCGCCGCTGAAGTTGGAGCCGCCGCCGCCGGCGCAGTTGTCGATGCGCATGAGGATGCCGCCGGTGCCGTTGACGCCGCTGAAGGTTTGTCCGGAGCACGTTTGGAAATACATGCCGAACCACGGGGAGCCGGCGATGTTCACGTTGATGGCGCCGGTGGCGGAGGAGTTGCGGGCGCGGATGACGCCGCCGCCGAAGCTGCTCGTGATGGTGTTGCCCCAGCCGTCGACCTTTACGTTGGACTTGAGGTTGATGCTGCCGGTGGCGGTGCCGCCGTTGTAGATGCGGAGCGTGCCGGAGGACATGGCGCCGACGCAGGCATTGCCGGCGGCGGCCAGGTTGTTGCCGGTGTATTTGGTGACTCCGTCGACCTTGCCGGTCCACGTGGAGCCGGACAGGGAGACTTCGCCGGTGGCGGCGTTGGCGGTGCCCGCGAGGGCGAGCAACGCGACCAGCGCCGAGCAGAGGCGCAGTTTTTTCAGGGATTTCATAGGGTATCTCTTGTTTGGGGTATCGCCCGTTGGGGTTGGGCTCCATTCGTCCGTCCAAGACGGTTTCGAGCGGAGTTTGGGCAGGAGGGCGGAGGGACCTGCTCCAAAGGCGTGAGGGCTGAGGGAGCCGGGAAAGCGGGAGCCGCATCGTGGGGGCGGCGTGTGAGGTGGGCCGGGGTGGGCCGGGATCTAACAAAAGCGAAGACACGGACTGTCCCACGGGCGGGAACATGTTGAGGTGTTTTTGTGGTTACCGTAACACGGCCCTGGGCTTTCGGAAGAGATCACAAGCACGGCACCCGTTCGCGGAGCCATGAAAGGCTTCGTGAAGGAGCTCGTAATGGCGGTGCCGATACCCGCGCGGGCGCACCGGGTTTGCCTTGGCCGAAGACGTGTCGGCGAAGTCAGCCGGGGCCGAAGCCGGCGATGCCTATTCCCGATCCCAAGTCCCCGTTCCGGCTTGTTTACGAGACACAGCCTAACCCGATTTTGGATCCGCCATGCCGGGGGCGCCGGAGTCGGGGGAAACCCGGCGGTCGCTGGCCGCGGGGAAGAGCGGGGAGCGGCGGAGGCCGAGACGGGCGAGGCGGAAGGCGGCGGCGGTGGAGATGCAGCCGAAACCGTAGCGGACGCTGCGGCGGAAGTCGATCGAGGACGCCTCGGGAAAATACTTCGTCGGGCAACTGATCTCGGCGACGACATAGCCCTGCCAAAGTATCTGGGCGAGCATCTGGTTATCGAAGACGAAGTCGTCGGAGTTTCCGCGCCAGGGGATGTGTTCGAGGAGTTCCCGGGAGAAGGCGCGGTAGCCGGTGTGGTATTCGGAGAGCTTGGCTCCGAGGAGGACGTTCTCCGCGAACGTGAGGGCGCGGTTGGCGAGGTATTTCCAGAGCGGCATGCCGCCGCGCAGGGCCTGGCCGCCGAGGATGCGGCTGCCGATCACGCAGGCGTAGACGTCGCCCGCGACGAGGGACGCCATGGCGGGGATGAGCGCGGGGGTGTATTGGTAATCCGGATGCACCATGATGACGACGTCCGCGCCGGCATCGAGCGCGGCGGCGTAGCAGGTCTTCTGGTTGCCTCCATAGCCGAGGTTGCGCGGGTGGACGTGGACGCTGGTGCGGGGAAGTTCGCGGGCGAGCGATGCGGTCTCGTCGCGGCTGGCGTCGTCGACGATAATCACCTGGTCGACGATGCCGGTCGCCATCACCTCCTCGTAGGTGCGCCGGAGGGTCTTCGCGGCGTTGTAGGCGGGCATGACGACGACGATCTTGCGGCTGTTATACATCGGAAAGGCAGGGCGGCGACGGGGAGAAGGGAGGGCTGAAGCCTGAGACCTGAAACCTGAAAGTCCGGGGGCGGAGGAATGCGGAAGCGCTGAAATGCCGAAGGGTGGGAACCGCTAAATCTCGCTAAAGGGCGCTAATCGGAGCCGGTGGAATGGCGGACTAAACGGCCCCGCCGTTCCGCTACGGGAGGGCAGGGCGGGATTTGGGGCGGGGATTGTTTTAGCGAGGCTTGGCGTTCTTTAGCGGTCAGGCATCTCCGCGGGTTACCCGCGGGCGTTGAGGCGGGAGCGCCAGGCGGCGGCGCCTTCGGGGTCGTGTTTCTTCCATGAGCGCTCGACGGCGTCGGCGGCGTTGGCGCGGGCGACGGGGTCCTCGATGGATTTGACCCACTCGGCGGCTTTTTTCGGGTGGCCGAAGGCGTAGGAGGAAACGAAGCGGGCGAGGGACTGGTCTCGGTCGGAGCCGCGGGGTAGCGCGGTGAGGAAGGCGCCGGCTTTGGCGGGATCGACGCGTCCCCAGCTCTCGACGGTGAGGGAGAGAGCGGTGGCGCGGGCTTTTTCGTCGGGCAGCCTGGCGGCCCAGGCGGTGGCGGCGGCGGGGTCGGCACGGCCCCAGAAGTCGGCCAGGCTGTTGACGGCGGCGGTCGAAAGTTGCCCGGGCGGAAGCGCGGAGGCGAAGGCGGCGGCGTCGGCGGGAGCGTGTTCGGCGAGGGTGGTCACCAGGCTGTTGGCGAGGTGGGTGCGGAATTCGCCGGGCGGGAGCAGTTGCACCTGCGCCAGCGCGGCGGGGGCGTCATCGCGGGCCCAGGCGTTGGCAAGGCTTTGCACGGCGAGATCGCGGGTTTCGCCCGCGGGTATTTGCGAGGCGATGGCGAGGGCGCCGGGCGCGTCGTGGAAAGACTGGGCCTCGACGATGGCGGCGAGCGCTTCCTGGCGGGCCGGCCCGGCGGGAAGGCGCTGGGCCCAGGCGAGGGCGCCCGGAGTGTCGGTGGATGCCCAGGGGCCGAGGGAGTGCTGGAGAGCGCGGCGGCGCTCGGCGGGAGACGCGAGGGTGGCGGCCCAGGTGGCGGTGCCTTCCGGATCGAGGTAGGCGCGGCGCTCGCCGAGGTAGGCGATGGCGTGGGTGCGCAACTCGCCTTCCGGCAGGGTGAGCAACCACTCCTGCGCGGCGGCGGGATCGAGTTGAACGTAACCGGTGGCGATGGCGCCGATGGCGTCGCGCTGGGCGGTGCCGGCGGGTAGGGCACGGGCGAATACGGCGGCCATTGCGGGGTCCTCGCGGGCAAGCTCCACGCTGACGGAACGAAGGAGCTCGGTGCGCTCGCTTCCGGCGGGGGCGCCCATGACGTATTCGAGGGCGATCTCGGGGTCTTCCTGCGCGATGAGGCCGAGCGCGGCGCCGAGGGTGGTGAGGCGCGCCTCGCCGGGGGGAAGCGCGGTCGCGGCCTCGAGCGCGGCCTCGGGTTCGCGGGAGCTCCAGTTGAGAATGACGTTCTTCAGGATGTCCGCGCGGTTGGCGCCGGGAGGCAGCTCGGAGGCGCGCGCGAAGGCATCCTTGGCGTCGGCGTTGGCGAGATTTCCCAGAAGCGTGCCGGTCGCTTCGTCGCGGTCGCGGCCGGGCGGAAATTTGCCGATGAACTCAAGGGCGGTGGCGGGATCGGCGACCGGCCAGGCGGACGCGACAAGGACGAGCGCGCGACCGCGCACGGGGCCGGGCGGGAGCGCGAGCACGAACTCGGCGGCGGCGTTGGGGGAGACGGCGGTCCAGTTGTTGACCACGGTGCCGAGCAGTTCGTTGCGCTCGGCGCCGGCGGGCATGCCTTCGACCCAGGCGACGGCCGAGCGGGGATCCTTCATGCCCCAGGCGCGGGCGATCGCGGCGGCGGCGGTGCGCCGGTCGAAGGGACGCAGCTGAAGTTTGGCGAGGGCGACGGCCGCGGCGGCGGGGTCGCCCTCGGCCCAGATGGCGAAGACCGAGCCGTAGGCGTCCTGGCGCGCGGAGGCCGGAAGCAGGGCGATGAGGCCGAGCGCGGCGGCGGGATTCTTCGCGGAGAGGAGCGGGAGGGCGAGGCGGAGGGCGTCGGTGCGAATGGAGCCCGGGGGGAGTTCGCCAATCCACGCCACGGCGCCGGCGAGATCGGCATGGAGCCAGCCCTGGAGTGCGCTGAGCATGAGTTGATCGCGCAGAGTGGACGAGGGCAGGGCGCGGACAAAATCGATGGCCGCGCGAGGATCGCCCTCGGCCCAGCGGGCCAGGAGCGTTCGGCGCAACTCGTCCTGGGCGGGGGCGAGGACGAATTCGCGCAGGGCGCCGAGAAGTCTCCCGAAGTCGGCGGGCGAAAGTCGGGCGAGGATGACGTCCCACTGGGCGGTGCGGCGCCAGACGCCGCGGCGGCACTCATCGGAGAGTTGGGCGATGATTTGGTCGACGCTGAGCGCGGGAGCGGAGGCGGCGGCGGAGCCGGCGGGCGCGGCTTCGGGCGAAGGCAGGGCGGCGCGCGGAGCCGCGGTGCCGGGCGCGGAGGCGGGGGATCGGAAGTGGCCGAGGGCGAAGCCGCCGCCAAAGACGGCGAGGATGCAGAGGCGGAATGACCAATGACCAATGTCCAATGACCAATGAGTGGAGGGGCGGCGCATGAGAGGGCGTGAAGCGAGAGGAGAAGAGCGGGAACGCGGAAGTCGGAGATCGGAGAACTTGAGACCTGAACTTGAGACCAGAGAGCCGAGGCGGGAGGAACGCGACGAAACCGGCTCCGCCGTTCCGCCACGGGGAGGGGCGGCTAGGAGCCGGGGACGGGGAGCAAGGGGGATGTTTCGAGGGCGGAGAGGGCGGCGCGGGCCTCGGCGTGGTCGGGGACGGCGGCGAGGACGCGACGGAAAGCGGCGGCGGCCTCGGCGGGGCGGCCTGCGGCGACGAGCACGCGGCCGAGGCCGTGGCGGATGTCGAGGTCGTCGGGGTGGCGCGCGAGGTGGATTTCGAGGTTGGCGGCGGCCTCGGCGAAGCGGCCGGAGTTGACCTGAACCTGGGCGAGATCGATACGCGCTTCGGCGTAATCGGGGGCGAGGCGGAGCGTGGCCTGGAGTTCGGGGACGGCATCGGCGAGGCGGCCAAGCGAGAGAAGCGTCCGGGCGAAATTGTGGCGCACGGAGGCGTCGGCGGGGCGGAGGGCGGCGGCGCGGCGGTGCAAGGGCTCGGCCTCGGCGGCGCGGTCGGAGCCGGCGAGGAGAAGGCCGAGGTTGTTAAGCGCAAAAGCATGGTCGGGCGCGAGCTCGACCGTGCGGCGGAAGCACTGCTCGGCGAGGACGGGACGCTCCTGCGCGAGACGAACGAGACCGAGGTGATAATGGGCCTCGACGTAGCCGTCGTGGAGGGCGAGAGCGCGTTCGAAGCCGGGTGCGGCGTCCAAGGGACGCCCGGCGGCGAGAAGCCGACGTCCGAGAAGGAAGTGGGCTTCGGCCAGTTTCGGGTCGAGCTCGAGGGCCCGGCGGTAGTGGGGCTCGGCGGCGGCCGGGTCGCCGGCGTTCTCGATGGCCTGGCCAAGATCGGAGTGGCCCTTGGCGTCATCGGGAGCGATCTCCACGACGCGGCGAAACAGGGCAAGGGCCTCGGCCGACCGGCCCTGGGCGAGGCGCGCGTTGGCGAGATTGGCCAGGGCGTGGGTGTGGTCGGGCTTGATCTGCAACGCGCGTTCGAAGGACGCGACGGCGGCATCGACCCGGCCCTCGCGAAGATGGATGGCGCCGAGATTGTTGTGGCCCATGAAGGAGTCCGGATTCCGGGCGATGGTGGTTTCCCAGAGCGTTTGGAGATCCTCATACATGCGGCTCTGGCGCCAGGTGAGGACGGACAGACCCAGGACGAGGGCGCCGCAAAGAAGCGCCGGAACGGCAGTAGCCGAGGCGCGAATACGCTCGGCGAGGCGGGCGAGGCCGGCGCCGGCGAGGGCGGCGGGGCCGATGATGGCGACGTAGACGTAATGATCCGCCACGAAGGTGTAGCGGAACGTGTAGAGCATGAAAAAGCCGAGCAGCGGGAGTAGCGTCGCGACAAAGAAGACGAGGGCCGCCTCGGGGCCGCGACCGAGGCGGCGGCGCAGGGCAAGGGTGACGGCGGCGATGACGCCGAGCGGCAGAAACCACGCCCAGGCGGCCAGGGAGCGGGCGTTGATTGTCCAAAGCGAGTAACTGAAGGTCAGATTCTCGGGCCAGAGAAGCTTGCCGAGGTAGAAGCACAGGGCGCGCGCGGCGATGAGGAAACGGTCGGCGGGGCCGTAGACAAAATCGGCGCCGACGGTGCCCTGCTGGTGGCGTTCCCACCAGATGGAGACGAGGCCCATGACGAAGCCGAAAAGGACGAAGGGCGCGATTTGGAGCCAGCGGCGAAGGTCGATGGGGCGGCGTTGGAGCCAGAGCACGAGGACCAAGGCGGCGGGAAGCGTGCAGGCGGTGGTCTTGCTGAAGAGGGCGAGGGCGTGGCAGAGGAGGGCCGCGGCGTAGAGAGGCCAACGGGAACGGGGCGACGAATCGGAATCGCGGGCGGGACGCCCATGCCACGGCCGATCACCGGCTTCGACGAAGCGCAGCCAGGCGAAGACGGCGAGCAGGCTGAAGAAGAGCGACTGGACGTTCTTCAGCTCGGTGATCCAGGCGACGGATTCGACCTGGAGCGGGTGGAGGGCGAAGATCGCGGCGCCGAGCCAGGCGCCGGGGACGGCGAGGCGCGCGAGCAGACGCCAGAGGAGCAGGGCGTTGATCGCGTGCAGCACGATGTTGAACCAATGATATCCCCTGGGATCCAGGCCCCACAGCGCGTGCTGCGCGCGAAAGTTGGTGTAGACGAGCGGGAAGTATTGGGACGGCGAATCGGTGGAGAACCAGATGCGGCCCAGTCCGTCGGGCGCGGTGAGGAGGGGGTTGTGGGTGACGTATTCGTCGTCGTCCCAGATGAAGCCGGCGTCCCAGGCCGGCTGGTAGGAGAAGATGACGGCCGCGACGAGGATGACCGCGAGGAGCGCCATCCGCAGAGGCGCGGAATGACGAATGACCGATGACCAATGGCCGACGGGCGGAGGCGCCGAAGATTGGCGGGGGGCGCGGAGCATGGCCGGTCAGTTGAAGGGGACGGGGAGGAGATCGCGGGCTCCGATGGAGCGGAGCCAGGAGACGGCGGCGAGGCGGTCGCTGCGTATCCAGGAGTCGGCGACGGAGCGGATGGCTTCCTGGCGAAGTTCGGGCTGGTTGATGCTTGCGGCCCATCGGGCGGCGTCGGCGGGGCGCTGCGTGACGGCGGACCGGACGTAGGCCATGGCGGCCTGTTCGCGGGCTCCATCGGGAGGAAGGTTGGCGAGCCAACGGTCGGCGGCGACGGGGTCGAGGCGCGCCCAGTTGGCGGCGACGTTGGCGAGCGCGGTGTCGCGCAGTTCGCCGGGCGGGATGCGTTCGGACCAGGCGGCGGCGGCGTCGGGGTCGGTGTCGGCCCAGGCGAGGGCGGCGGAGGCGAGGGAGGAAACGGGGATCTCGCCTGGAGGGAGCTTGCCGGCGAGTTCGATCGCCTCCTTGGGCGAAATCTGGGCGTAGTAGCTGACGAGATTCGCGAGGAGTTCGCGCCGCAAGGGGATGGGCGGGAGGTCGGCGGCCTGGGCGAAGGCTTTCTCGGGATCGAGGCGCGACCAGGCGAGAGCGAGGTCGTTGGCGACGAGGGCTTGGTCGCCGTCGGCGGTGATATCCAGGGCAAGCTCGAAGGCGGCCGCGGGATTCACGTGGGCGAGACGGGTGGCGATGGAGAGGAGCGCATTCTGGCGGGCGGGTCCCTCGGGCAGAGCGGAGGCCCAGGCGGCGGCGGCGGTCGGCGCGGCTCCGACCCACTCGGCCAAGGCGGTATCGAGGACGAGCGAGCCTCCATCGGCCGCGGGAAGAGCGGAGGCCCAGGCGGCCGCGGCCGCGGGGTCGGTTTTGGCGAGGGCGGTTACGTAACTCTGGAGCGCCTGGGTGCGTTGCGAGCCCTCGGGGAGGGAAAGCGCCCAGGCTTTGGCGGTTTCGGGGTCCTGCTGGGCGAGGCCGTCGACGATGTAGGGGATGGCGCGGTTCTGCATCTCGCCCGGGGGCAAAAGGGTGACGAAGCGCGCGGCGACGGCGGGGAGTTCGCCGGAAAGGTAGTCGCCGACGTGGCGGAGGGCGTGGTTGCGGGCGTCGCCGGGCGGGGCGTCGCGGAAAAAGGCGAGGGCGGCCTCGGGATCGTGCCGGGAAATTTCGGTGAGGACGACGGAGAGGGCGTGGTTGCGGACGAAGCCCGGGGGGAAGTCCTTGGCGGCCGCGAGGGCGCGTTGCGGATCGTCGACGGCGAGGCGCTCGAGGACGATGCCCACGAGCTCCGGTTTGGTGGCGCCGTTGGGAAGCGCGGAGGCGTAGGCCAGGGCGGCGGCGGGATCGGTGTTGGCCCAGGAGTCGACGAGATCGCGGAGGAGGACGTTGCGCTGATTTCCGGGAGGAAGTTTTTCGGCGAAGCGAACGGCGCCCTGCGGATCGCCGGCGGGCCAGTTGGCGGCGACATGCGCGAGGGCGGCGGCGCGGAGGGCGCCGGCGGGAAGCGAGAGGGCGTAGGCGGCGGCGCCTTGCGGGTCGTAGCCGGTCCAGAGGACGAGGATGCGCTCGATAACGGTGTCCTTGAGCCGGCCAAGCGGCAGCGTATCGGCCCAGGCGAGCGCGGCGCGGGGGGCGGAGCGGGCCCAGGCGCGCGCGACGCCCTCGAAGGCGGCGATGCGGTCGGACCAGGCAAGATCGAGCTTGGCGGCGCGGGCGGCGGCGGCCTCGGGGGAGACGGAAGCCCACGCCTCAAAAATGGAAGTGTATCCGGTCCCGCGATACTGCGGGGGGACGAGTTTCAGGAGTTCCAGGGCGGCCTCGGGGTCGAGGGCGGCGAAATGGGGAAGCGAGATCTGAATCGCTTCGATCTGGAGTTCGCCGCCGGGAAGGCCGCGGACCCAGGCGAGGGCGGCGCCGAGGTCGGAGCGAATCCAGCTTTGGAGAAGGGCGACGTAGGTGGCGTCGCGCCAGGGGCCGGCGGGAAGGCCGGAGGCGAAGGAGATGGCGGCGGAGGGGGCGACGCGGCCCCAGTGGCCGAAGAAGACGCGGCGCAGCTCGGCCTGGGCGGGGAGAGCGAGATGGGATCGGATGGCGCCGGCGAGATGGCCGAAGTGGGGGCCGGGAAGGGAAAGGAAGATATCCTCCCATTCGCGGTTTGAGTGCCAGACGCCCGAGCGGCATTCCGCCGCGAGACGCTCGGCGACCGCGGCGGCGGGGTGCTCTCCGGCGCTGGACGGGCGCGCGACGGCGGCCGAGGAGGAATCGGGCGGAGTATCGGTCCCGAGGTAGCGTGCGAGGCCGTAGCCGGCGACGGCGGCGAGGGCCAGGATGAGCAGCGGGGCGGGACGGAGACTCGAACGAGGCATTGGGGCGAAGGGCGAGGGGAGAAGGGCTTGGGTGCGGGAGCCGGTGCGCTTCCGATCAATACGGGAGCCGCGGTTTCGACGGTCGAGCGATGAGGCGATTGACCGAAAAGACCGCAGGGAACTCAACGGATCGATGATCCGGAGCGTTCCCTGCGGTCCGTGGGGCTATTTTTCTCCAAACGATTTCGGAGTTGGCGCCCGGGAGGCGGATGCCGTCGCGGGCGGGAAGGAGGCGCGCCCCGGAGGAGGCAGGGGCGCGCGGAGACGATCACTGGCAAGCCGCGGCGAACACGCATCCGGTGCTGCCGTTGGTGATGGCGTAGCAGGACTTGGTGTTCCTCACGTAGCCGCCGTTGATTTTGACGCGGGTGGACGACTCGAGCCAGGCGCCGATGTCGCTGCAGCCGTTGGCGTAGAGATTGGCGATGGTGATGTCGGACGGCTTCACGAGGGTGAAAACGCCGCGGCCGCAGGAGGTGGCCCACACGCCGGAGGAGACGGTGATGCCGCTGCTGGTGCCGGCGCGGAAGCCGGCATAACCGCCGCCGTAGTTGCAGCGCGTGGCGTTCACGACGCTGCCGGAGGCGGTCTTGGAGGGGTTGAACATGATGCCGCAGCCGCCGGAGCGGTCGGTGGCGGTGATGGTGCTGAAGGTGGTGCCGGTGATGCCGTAGGTCTCGACGCCATGGCCGCCGGAGGCGGTGCAGTTGGGGCTGCCGGCCGCGAAGTTGGAACCGCCGCCGCCGGCGCAGTTGTCGATGCGCATGAGGATGCCGGCGCCGCCGGAGATGCCGCTGAACGTCTGGCCGGAGGAGGTCTGGAAATACATGCCGAACCACTGGCCGCCGGCGCAGACCATGTTCTTGGCGCCGGTGGAGGACGAGTTGCGCGCGCGGAGGATGCCGTTGGCGGCACCGCTGACACCGGTGAAGGTGTTGCCCCAGCCGTCGGCTTTGACGTTGGACTTGAGGTTGATGGTGCCGCTGGTGTTGCCGCCGTTGTAGAGACGGAGGGTGCCGCTGCTCATGGCGGCGACGCAGGCATTGCCGGCGGCGGACATGCTGGAGCCGGTGTATTTCGTGACGCCGTCGACCTTGCCGGTCCAGGTGGAGCCGGAGAGCGAGACCTCACCGGTGGCGGCCGAGGCCGCGGAGGTGAGTGCGAACGAAGCGATCGCGGCTGAGATCAAGGCGAGCGCCTTGCGTGGTTGGTATTTCATGGGGTGTTTATCGTGGGTGTGTGTCGCAGGTTATTCGATTTCCGGGGAACTCCCGACCGGGGACCGGGCGGAAGGCGGAGGGATCGATCCGCCGGCGGTGCGAGTACGCCGGGGAAAGGGGAAAGAACGAAGAAAGCTCAAGAAACGCCGCGATGGCCGGGGTGAGCTATCGCGGCG